>JAJDDA010000123.1 GCA_029260535.1 Phycisphaerales bacterium
GCCCTGCACACCGGTGATGATCGCCTGCAACGCCTGCGCCTGGGGCGCGGTGGTGTCGGTGCCGTCACCCATGGGAACGCCGAACTTCTCCATGTTCGATGCCGCGATGAGCAGCAGCACGAGCATGGTGATGATTGGGCCGATGCCGGTGGCGATGATCTCTACGGTCTGCTGTTTCTTCGGTGAACCGCCGACGAGATAACCCGTCTTCAGGTCCGCCATCATGTCCGCGGCACAGGTAATCGCTACGCACAGCGCCGATCCCAGCATGACCGCCGCCAGGACGTCCCCGGTTCCCCCGAGGACCATCACAAGCACCACTGTTATGAGCGCCATCCCCGATATCGGCGACCAGTCGGTCATGCCGGTGCACTGCGCGATGATGATCCCCGCGAACCAGATCCACGCGATGCCGATCAATGCGATGATCCCCGCGCGGACCATCCGGGGGAGCCCGAAGCGTGCGAGCAGGCCGGGCTTGGCCGCGAGGCCGCCCATGAAATCGGCACGATCGACGTCGGTGAATTCAGTCCCGGCTTCCCACGCGTCGCGCGAGGCGTCGGTCTCGAACCCGACGGTGTAGCCCCAGTGCTCGACGGTCTCGACGCTGGCGCAGACCTCGTTGCCCGTGACCGGGTCGAGCTGGTTGATCGCTTTGCCGCCGGTGTAACTCGATGCGAAGAAGAGGAAGGCGCCGCCGAGCAGCACCGCGATGACGAGCACCCGCAGGCCCAATTCATCCTTGCCGACCTTGCTCGCACCCCCTTTACCGCTGGCGGCCATGCTCTTGAAGGCCTCCTTGATCGCGGGGAGCGACGCGACAACGCCCATCATGGCGCCACCGAGCAGGAGCCCGATGCCCAGAGGGCGGTTGATGTTCCGGTAGCCAAAGTCCGCGGCTTCGTGCGCGGTGACCGTCTCGGGCATCCATCCCGACATGAACATGATCGGGTTGATGAAGAGGTACGCGATGATGCCGCCGGCGAGCACGAAGAGCCCCGCACGCCCGGTCAGGTACCCGGCGCCGAGCGCGAACGGCGCGATCGCGAACAGCAGCTGCGCATGATCGGGCAAGCCAAGGATCCGCCCCGCGTCGATGTTCTCGTCGTCGACGATCAGGTCGGCCCTGCCGCCGCGATCGCGATCGACCCGGACGGTCTGCACCGCGTCGGCTTGTCCGTAACCGTTGAATCCGAAATCAACCGTGCCGGCTTCGGCATCGATCTCATCACCCATGCGGAATCCCAGATCGGAATACCCCCACATCGGGCTCGCGGCCCAGCCCGCCTTGCGCGATCGCAGGTCGTCCCAGCTCGCATCGCCATCGCCGATCGTCACCGCGAAGGCACGGTCGGGAAGCACGTCGGGGTAATCCGCCAACGCGGCGTTCCCGACGCTCCCGGTCACGAGCCCTTCATTGATCGCGGCGAGCGAGATTGCCTTCGCCTCTTCGACACGCTCTTCGATCTCGTCGGCGTCGCGGCGAGCGTTGATCACTTCCTGGCAATCCGCCTGCGCGGACTGGAGATCATCAACGTTCTTCCGTGCGTCTTTCAACTCCCCGCGGAGCCTGCCGTGCTCGATCAGCTCACCCGGCGCGTGCGCCGCGGCGATCCAGCTATCGAGCAGGTACGTCAGGAGGATGTCCTGATCGGTGATCTTTTCATCGTACCGGAGCTGCTCAAGCTCTTCGATCGACGCCTCGCCCTCGACCTGCGGGAGCTGTGCAGGCGCCGCGACGATCGATGAGATCACGATCCCGATGACGAGCATCAGCGCCTTCTTGGGACCGGCGCCGGGGGACTTGAGGATCGTCCCGACCGCGACAGCGCTGGGAAAGCGGAGCCGTTCGATGTCGAGCATCTGCTTGCGCAGCGGCACGATAAACGCACACCCCAGCACGGCGCCTGCGATGCAGGCGATCGTGAGCAGGATGAAGTTCATGTTGGGCGTCGTCCCGGAGACGAGCGGGATCCCGAGCAGGAAGAGCACGGGCACGGTGAAGATCACACCGGAGTTGGGCGTATTGACCGCCGAGCCAACCGTCTGGGCGATGTTGACCTCGAGGATCGAGCCCTTGCGGAGCACGCCTCGAAGGACGCCGAACCCGAGCACCGCCGCGATCGAGCTGCCGACGATCGTAAAGCCGATCTTGAGCCCCGCGTAGGTGATGGCGGCATTCATGATCGCGCCGACGACAACGCCGAAGATGATCGCAGCGAGCGTCACCTCACGGTACTTGCGTCTTCGAGGCGGGGCGCCGCCGGGGGTGTTGGGGGGTGTTGATCCAGAATCCGGGGTGTCGGCCATTATGGATGGTCTCCGACCTCAACGGCGTGCCGAGGCTTGAACCGGCCATGGTGATTACTTGGAGCCCCTTGCACAACCCCGGAGACACGCAAACAAGGCAACTCTTTGCCTTGGATTACAAATCACTCGATTGAAACGGAGAGTGGCGTGTCCTCTGCCTGGTCAAATCCATGCTTAGACCTCTGACCCGGTATAGGCCACCCCAAGCCTGAACACGGCCCACAGCACACCGGACACCGCGGTTGCAATCAACGCCAGGCCCAGGTCGGGCTGGTACCGGGCCAGGTTGCCGAGCGATGTGCCGAGCAGGTTCGGCGCCAGCCAGAAAATCCCCCACGCTGCGCCAAGCGTGGTGAACAGCGGGAACCACAGGCTGAACAGGCCGTAGATCCCCGACTTGGTGCGTATCTCAACCCGGCGACACCAGGCCCAGATCATGCTGAGCAAGTAGATGATCGGTAGGACCACCAGAGAGATGAAGATGGCCTTCTGGGACCATCGGGATCCCTCGCCGTCGTAGTCGAGGTTGATCGCCCTGGCGGTGATGCCGTTACGGAGTTGGATCGTTTCCCCAAAGCCAATTCCGCTGCCCCCGTTGACCAGAACGACAACCCCCTTCTTCTCAGCGGGAACCATCGTGGCGAGCGTCTCGAAACCGGGGCTCGACCCGGAATGCCACACACTCCCGTTGTCGGAATCCAAAAACCAGCCGAAGCCGTAGAACGGCGACGCCGCGCTGGCCGGGCGCATCATCAGCGCCTTGCCTTCGGCGCTCAGCACATCGTCCTTACCATTGATCATCATCCGCATATAGAGCGCCAGATCACCGGCGCTCGCGATGATCCCGCCTTGCGGAGCCGATCCGCGGTGGGTCGAGTTCTCGGGCAGCGGCCGTTTAGTGCCGAACCAGGGCCTGTGCCCGGTCGCCATTGATTCATGGATCTCGCCGTCGGCGACGAAGCTGTGCTCCATGCCGACCGGCTCCAGGATGTTGGCTGCGACATAAGCTTGGTATTCCTGCCGGCTGACGACTTCGATCAGTCGGCCAAGAATCTGGTAGTTCGTGTTCGAGTACTCCCACCGCTCGTCGGGTCCGTAGGCTGGGTTCACCCCTGCAAGCCCGTCCACCCGGCGCTCAAGCTCGTCCTTCCCGCTGGTGACGTCCGTATGCGAGGTGTTCCCTTGCAGAGTGGAGAAGCCGCTCGTGTGGCTGAGCAGCTGCCGGATCGTGATTGCGCCGGCGGGCAAGCCCGAGAAACCGTCAAGATATTGCGAAACCTCGGTATCCAGATCGACCTCGCCCGTCTCGACCAGTTGCATGATGGCCAGCGCCGTGAAGCTCTTGGAGATCGATCCGGCCAGAAAAGGTGTGTCCGGCGTGACTTCCCTGTCGCTTCCGATCTTGACAACGCCGTGCGCGCCAACCGAGGTGATCTCGCCATCGGTCACGACGGCGTAGGCCAGGCCCGGCACGCCCGACGCGGGCATCTCGCTCTCGATGAAGTCCCCGATCGATCCCTCGGGTACACCCGCAGGCGAGACGACACTGAAGCCAAGTGCAAGGACAGCTAGAAATCTCCGCACCAAATCACCCGCCCTCACGTGCGCGCAGGCAGCCCCAAAGACCTAACCCGGCATTCCCTATTTGACAGTCGCCCGGCTCTCACCACCGAACTTATCCGAGCAAGAGTGTACCGCGCCCCGCCGGAACCCCGAGTTCCTGCCACGTCACCCACTGATACGGTCGCTCGAGTTGTCCTGTGTTGTGGAGTCAGACCTGCCCGGCGAGCATCTGCGCAGCGAGGTCATCCGCCTCGTCGTTGGAGACGCCAGATCCATCTTCATCCCCGGCAGCTGATTGAGGGCCACCCATCGCCTCGATCCGGGATTTCAGGTCCCCGATGAATGAGATCTGGAGCCCGAAGTTTTCGCCCACTTTGACAGCGATCCCGGTCCCGATCGGCTTGTTGTTGACCAGCAATTCCAGCTCTTCCTCAGCGACCTTGGGCAATTCGATGATCGACCCCGGGACGATCGTCTTGATATCGCTCAGCGCGATCGCCCTACGGCCGATCTCGACCACGATCGGGACTTCCATCTTCAGGATGGCGGATAGGTCAGAGGGCATCGCACTGGTGTATCGGCTAATGCGATAGCAGGCCTGCAGCGTTCAGGCCTACGAATCTGCGGAATGGATGGGAAAATCAGCCCCGGTACCGGCTGAAAATCAGCGTCACGTTGTGACCGCCGAATCCGAAGGTGTTGTTCATCACCACATCGACCTTCGCGTCCCGGGCGGTGTTCGCCGCGAATTCCAGATCGAACCCCTCGTCAGCCTCGTCCAGGTTGATCGTGGGGGGGATGACGCCGTGATGGATCGCGCCGAGGCAGGCGATCGCCTCCACGCTCCCTGAGGCGCCAAGGCAATGCCCGTGCATCGATTTGGTGGAGCTCATGACCAGTTTGCCACCCTTGGCCGGCAGGGCGTGGTCGCCAAAGATCACCTTGGCCGCGTAGACCTCGGCGGCGTCTCCCAGCGGGGTCGAGGTCCCGTGGGCGTTGACGTAGTCGATATCCGTCGGGTTGAGCCCGGCGTCTTTGAGCGCCCAGGACATCGAGCGTCTCGCGCCCCGGCCCTCTGCGTCCGGCGCGGTGATGTGCGTCCCGTCGCTCGAAGCGGCGTACCCGGCGATCTCACCGAGGATGTTGGCGCCCCTGGCTTTGGCGTGCTCTTCGGTCTCAAGCAGCATGCACGCGGAGCCCTCAGCGAGCACGAACCCGTCGCGGTCCTTGTCGAAGGGGCGCGACGCCTTGGTCGGGTCGTCGTTCCTGGCGGAGAGTGCCTTCATGCAGGTGAACGCGGAAATGCAGATCGGGGTGATGGCGCCTTCGGTGCCGCCGGCGATCATCACATCCGCCTCGCCGCGCTGCATCATCCGGACCGCCTCGCCGATCGAGTGACCGGATGAGGCGCACGCCGTGGCGTGCGCCGAAGAGGGGCCCTGCAATCCGAACCGGATCGAGACATGCCCTGCGGTTGAGTTGACCATCAGCTTGGGGACGGTGAAGGGGCTCAGGCGGGTCGGGCCCTTCTTGAGCAGGGCGTGCACACCCTCTTCGATTGTCGTGATACCCCCGACGCCGGAACCGATGACGACGCCGCAACGCTCGGGATCTTCCTTGTCGAACTCGATCCCGGAGTGCTTCACCGCTTCGATCGCGGCAGGAACACCGAGCATCGTGACGCGATCGAGCCGCCTCGCCTCGCGGACATCGAAGTAGAGGCCCGGATCGAAGTCGTGGATATGCCCGGCAATCCGGACCGGCCACTCGCCCGGGATCGCATCGAACGCTTCACCGACGAGCGTTGAGATCCCGCTCTTGCCGGCGACCATCGAGTCCCACGTGGTGGGCGCGTCGAGCCCGAGGTTGGTGATCGCGCCGACGCCGGTGATGACGATCCGCGGCTGGCCCTGGTTGTTGCTGGTGCTGGTCATATCGAGCAGGGGAATCCTGGCTGCTGATCAGTCGTTGGAGTTGGTCATCAGGAAGGCGATCGCCTGGCCAACTGTCTGGATCTTCTCGGCGTCGTCGTCGGGGATGGTGGTCGAGAAGTTGTCCTCGAGTTCCATGACCAGTTCGACGGTGTCGAGGCTGTCCGCGTTCAGGTCGTTGACGAAGCTGGTTTCGCGAGTGATCTCGCCGCTTTCAACACCGAGCTGCTTCGAGACAATATCGATCACTTTCGCTTCAATTTCTGCTTCGGTCACGGTCATTCTCCGGATAGTCGCCTGGGGTCTGGAAACGGCCCGAACCACAGACGGAGGGGATCAAGGGACGAATATAGCCACCGAACAGGAGTCCGCCAACGCCCTGGCGTGGGAATCGGCCTCCCGAGGTGTCTGGGACGATACGAACCGGCTTCTCAGCACATCGTCAGGCCGCCATCGACGCAGATGCACTGCCCGGTCAAATACCCGGCGCCGTCAGAAGATACGTAGGAAACCGCGTTGGCGATGTCCTCAACCGTGCCCAGCCGCTTGGTCGCGATCGAGCCGGTCAGTTGGGTTTTGACCGAATCAGGGAGCCCGGCGGTCATATCGGTCTCGATAAAGCCGGGGGCGATCACGTTGACCGTGATCCCCTTGCCGCCGATCTCGCGGGCCAGCGACCGGGACATCCCGATCAGCCCGGCCTTCGCGGCGGCGTAGTTCGCCTGCCCCGCGTTGCCGACGACGCCTGAGGTTGACCCGATATTGACGATCCGGCCGAACTTGCCCCGCATCATGGGGCGGATCGCCGCTCTGCATGTCACGAAAGCCGCCTTGAGGTTGACGTTGATCACCGCATCGAAATCCTCGTCGCTCATCCGCAGCGCGAGGTTGTCCTTGGTAATCCCGGCGTTGTTGACGAGGATGTCCAGCCTGCCCTGCTCGGAGGCGATCGATTCGATCACACCGGCGAGTTGTGCGCTGTCGCCGGCGTCGACCGCGTGGACCGATGCCGACCCGCCGGCCTCTTCGATCAGCGACTTGACCTCGCTCAGCGGGCCCTCGCTCCGCGCCAGCAGCGCGACATGCCGACCATCGCGCGCGAGGGTCAAGGCGATCGACTTGCCGATGCCCCGGCTGGCGCCGGTGACGATCGCGACGCGTTGGATTGATTCAGAATCAGCAGAAGTGGTCATGAGGGGTAGCGATGTCCTGTGTACGAATGAACGGTTGGATCAGGCAGCGGAATTGAAGCAAAGGGCAATGTCGCGACTAGCGGACGTTCCTGCGGTTGCCCTTGCGTTTCCCGCCTCGGCGACCTTTTTGTTCACGCCTTGGGTCGTTGAGGGTCGGATCAAAATCATCTTCAATGATGGCGCCGGGCTCCGGGACGTCCCTGGCGGCGAGGCTGGCGCTGTCGAGCCCTGCCGCGGTGGAGGCGATCGCCGGTGTTTCCAACGCGATCCCGGCAAAGAGCCAGCCGCCGCCGACACGTTCGCCCGACCAGCCGAGCAGGTAGGCGCCGTCGGCGTCTTCGATGCCGAGACCGACACGGATCGATTCGTTGTCCTCTTCGAGCGCGATGACGCGCACCTTGGTGAGCGAGTTCGTGCTCTCTTCCCAGACGCCGGCCTCGACGAGATCATCGAGGATCGCCTTGCTCGGTTCGTCGAGCATGCCGTAGAGCGTCTTGGAATCGCCGGACGCGATCGCCCCGCTGAGCGAGGCCACCGCCTCGGCGATATCCCGCGAGGAGGGTTGATTGATCAACGGGAACTCGACCTTGGGATCGAGATCCAGGTCCTTGAGCGGGTTCACCCGGCTCGCTCTCCGCTCTTCGATTGGCTCCGGCGTTGCGTCAAGATTGCTCGATGCATCGCTCGATTCAGTTTCAGGCGCCGGCGCAGCGGCGGTTTCCGTGCGGGCCTTCTTGATCGGCGCGGGGGCTTCCGATTTCTTCTCGCCGCACGAAGTCATCGCCAAAAGCACCGCGCAGGCAGCGCCGACGCTGAGCGCCAGGCGGATCGGGGAGTTGGAAATCGATTGTTCAGTCGGTCGGTTCATCATGTTTCACCACCTTGATTGTCCGGTCGATCCGCCGCATCAGCCCCATCAGGGTCTTCCCGGGGGCCATCTCGTGCCACGCCGCTTCGCCGGCATTCTCGGCCAGCCAGCGGCAGTTGTCCGCCCACCGCACCGGGTGGGTCAGTTGCTCGACGAGCCTCGTGCGGATCGTCTCCTCTACGGTAGCCCCGGAATCATCCCCTTGCCCGTGGCCGGCTCCGGTGACATTCGAGCACACCAGCGGCTTCGGAGCCCTGATCTCGACCTTGTCCAGCGCCTCACGCAGCCGATCCGCTGCGGGCGCCATCAGCGGCGAATGGAACGCCCCGGCAACCTCCAGCCTCGTCGCTCGCAGCCCTAGTTTCTCTGCTTCGACCTGTGCTCGATCGCACGCGGCGCTGTGCCCGCTCAGGACGATCTGCCCCGGGGCGTTGAAGTTCGCCGGGACGAGGATGTCATCGGCAGCAGCGGCTTCGCACACCTCCACAGCCTGCGCCTCGTCCGCGCCGATCAGCGCCACCATCGAGCTGTCCACCGCTTCGGCGGCTTCCTGCATCGCCCGCCCTCGGAGCGTCACCAGTTCCAACCCATCTGCGAAGGAGATCGCTCCAGCGAGGTGCAGCGCGGTGTACTCGCCGAGGCTCAGCCCGGCGGTGGCGATGATGTCGATCTCGTTGCCCGCTGCTTGCGCTTCGGCGATCATCGCCTGGTAGCAAGCGACCGATGTGGTGTAGATCGCAGGCTGCGCGGCGTCGGTTCGGTTGAGCCGATCCGCGGACCCGCTGAAGCACAACTCGCTCAACCGGATCCCGAGCCGATCGCCGAGGATCTCATCCGCAGCGCCGAATGTCTGAGCGGCAGCGGGGGCGTGCTCGAACCAGGCTTTTCCCATCCCGACGCGCTGGGCGCCCTGGCCGGGGCAGAGCAGGATCACCTTGTTGGTGGTCATGTTGATCGTTGTCCTGTGTGTTGATGAATCGCCGGCCGCTGATCGGCCAGCGCGAATGTGATTGGTTGTACCGGAAGGTAAACCGGGAGTCCGGTTACACCCGCCAGAGGCTGCTGGTCCACGTGAGCCCGCCGCCGAAAGCGACGAACATCACAAGATCGCCTTCCTTGTACAGCCCCTTCGCCCGCGCCTCATCGAGGCACAGGGGGACCGAGCCGGAAGAGCTGTTGCCGTAGTCCTGAATGTTGACGTAGAGCTTGTCTTCAGGGATCCCGAGCCGCTCGCGCGAGGCGTCGAGGATCCGCAGGTTCGACTGGTGCGAGAGGAACAGCGCGACATCATCGACCGCGATCCCCGCCTGATCACACGTTGATTGGATCAGCTTGGGGAAGGTCGAGACGGCGAACTTGTACACCTCGCGGCCCCGCATCTGGAGCCTCCCGTACCTGGTGTTCTCGAGATCCGCGCCCTCTGGCATGTCCCGCGCAAACCGCGGCAGGTGCAGGTCGGCCCACCCTTTGCCGTCGGCGCACATCTGCGACGCGATGATCCCCTTGCTCAGGTCATCGGTCCTGGTCAGGACCGCAGCGCCGGCGGCATCGCCGAAGAGCACGACGTTGTTCCGGTCGGAGAGATCGACGATGTTGCTCATCACATCGCACCCGATCACGCCGACGGTGTTGTACTCGCCGGTGCGCACGAGCGCGTGCGCGACGTTCAGCGAGTAGACGAAGCCCGAGCACGCCGCCATCACGTCAAACGCGCCGGCGTTGGTCGCGCCGATGTTGGCCGCGATCTTGCACGAGGTCGAGGGGCACCGCGTCTCGCCGGTCACCGAGGCGAGGATCAGCAGGTCGAGGTCTTCCGCGTTCATCGAGGCGTCGGCGAGCGCCAGCTCGATCGACTTCTGCGCCAGCGACAGAACGCCCTCACCCTTGGCAGGGTCGCAGTAGCGGCGCTGCCGGATGCCGGTGCGCTGGGTGATCCATTCGTCCGATGTTTCGAGGTACGCCGCGAGGTCGTCGTTGGTCAGCACGCTGTCCGGGACCGCGCTACCGACACCGACGATCGAGACGCCCACCGTCGCGGAGACGGGCATCACCTTCGCAGGGTCCATCGTCGGCGCTGCGGTGCTCATGCCATCGTCCTGACCTGCGCGGACTGGTTCGCGGCGGCTTTGGGTTCGATCAGCGGCGCGATCGCGGTCAGCCGTTGCGAGATCTTCGCGTTCACCCCGGTCTCGACAAAGTCGCGGGTTTGCAGGATCGAGGTCTGGATGGTCCGGGGCTTGGACGAGCCGTGACAAATGATGCACACGCCGTTGACACCGAGGAGCGGCGCGCCGCCGTACTCCTGGTAATCGTTCTGCTTTTTCAGGTCCATGACGACAGGCTGCAACCGCATGGCGAGTTCAGGGTCCGCCTTGAGGACCGCCTCACCGATGCCCTTGAGCAGCGACATCGACAGGCCCTCGGCGAGTTTCAGGATCGTGTTGCCGACGAACCCGTCGGTGACGATCACGTCCGCAGCGCCATCGAACAGGTCGCGGCCTTCGATATACCCGATGTAGTTGGTGCCCTCAGCGATGGTCAGCAGGTCGCGGACCAGCTTGGTCATCTTCGTGCCCTTGGCTTCTTCAGCGCCGATGTTCAGCTGCGCCACGCGGGGCGATTTGATGCCGAGCACGTGCGAAGAGTACGTCTCGGCCATCACGCCGTACTGGGCGAGGTGCAAGGGTCTCGGCTCGGGGTTCGCGCCGGCGTCGCACACCACGATCGGGCCGTGGAATGTCGGGAGCGTCACCGCGATCCCGGGGCGGTGCACGCCGGGGAGCCGCTTCATGTGCATCGTTGCGGCAGCGACAATCGCGCCGGTGTTGCCTGCGCTGAGCACGCCGTCAAGCCGGTGCTCGGCGGGGGTCTTGGGGCTCGCGAGCATGCACATGCGCACGATGGTGGAGTTTGGTTTCTGCCGGACCGCATCGACCGGCGAGTCGTGCATCTCGATGACTTCCGGCGCGTGCTCGATGACGATCCGCGCATCGTCGATGGACCGCTCGCGCAGAGCGTCTTCGATGATCGCCTTGGGACCGACAAGCGTGAGTTGGTCGTCAGGACCGAGATCGGGGAGCGCCGCGATGACGCCCTCAAGCACCACGCCGGGGGCATGGTCACCCCCCATGACGTCGATTGCTAGCCGCACGGGTTAGCCCTCGTTGACGGGCTTGATCTTCAGACCGGGACGCACGTAACCGCAGTCCGCGCAAGCGCGGTGGGGCATCCGGGCGGCGCCGCAGTTGGGGCACGTGACCGATTGGGCGCCGCGAAGGGCGTGATGCGAGCGACGGCGGCGGGTCCTGCCGGGGCTTTGTCGATGTGTGGGGACCATATCAGTCGCTCCTGATCAGTAGCGGTTCGGTTCAATAGTGCGAAGCAAGGCAGCCGGATTACCCCCGGAGAACCCCCGGAAGAGGGTCCAAACAAGGTCTCCGGCGCAGACGCCAACAATACGCCTGCCCGGCAGGGGTGTCAAAGCCGGATCCCTCCGAGCGAGGTTCCAGCCTGATTTGATCCCTCCACAGTGGACTTGACGCCCAACTCTCGGCTACACTGGTCCAGCCAGCGGCCTGATTCAGGCCCAAACGGCACGGTTGTGCCCTCGCCTTCATCTTTATGAAGGAGAGGACGCCAGCAATCGTCGCCCCCTTAGCTCAATTGGCAGAGCAGCTGACTCTTAATCAGCTTGTTGCAGGTTCGAGTCCCGCAGGGGGTATTTCTGCGCCGAGGGGCCAGGTGGGCCGCCTCGAGCCGGAATTCGGCCATTCTGGACTTCCCTTTTTGATCTCCCTACGCTCCGCCGAATCTGTGGACGTTTGGGACCACCTTTGAATTGATTCAACGCCGGCGGCTTGAGAGGACACGCACCCGTGTCCGGAGCACGTTGGTTTCATCAAAGCACCGGATACCCCGAACACTCCGGATTCGAGAATCTTCAACATATGAATTTTTCAGAGCTCGGGCTCATTGAGCCTATCGTTCGCGCTGTCGCTGCCCAGGGTTACGACACACCGACCCCCATCCAGGCCAAGGCCATCCCCGATGCGATGACCGGCCGGGACCTCCTGGGCACCGCCCAGACCGGCACCGGCAAGACGTGCGCGTTCGCTCTCCCGATCCTGCACCGCCTCGCCGGCAAGGGTCCTGAGCAGAACAAGCACGAAAACAAGGGCAAGGGCAAAGGCCATCACGGCAGAGGCCCTCGTGGCAGGGCGCCGCGTGCGCTCGTCCTGGCGCCGACTCGCGAGCTGGCCTCGCAGATCTACGACAGCTTCAAGACCTACGGGAAGTTCCTGCCGATGGATCACGCCGTCGTTTTCGGTGGTGTGAACCAGTACCGGCAGGTGAAGGCGCTTCAAGGAGGCGTCGATGTGCTGATCGCGACCCCCGGTCGTCTGCTCGATCTCTACAACCAGGGCTACATCAACTTCCGCGAGATCGAGACGCTCGTCCTTGACGAAGCCGACCGCATGCTCGACATGGGTTTCATCAACGACATCAACAAGGTCGTCGACATGCTCCCGGCGGAGCACCAGACGCTGTTCTTCTCCGCGACGGTTTCGAAAGAGATCCGCTCGCTCGCCGCTTCGATGCTGCACGATCCGGTGAAGATCGAGACCGCCCCTGAGGCGACCACCATCGAGGCGATCACCCAGAGCGTCTACATGGTCCAGAAGCAGAACAAAGCGCACCTGCTCGAGCGTCTGCTCAGCAAGGAAGAGGTCGGCCGCACGCTCGTCTTCACCAAGACCAAGCACGGCGCCGACAAGCTGACCAAGATCCTCCGCAAATCGTCGATCAACGCCGACGCGATCCACGGCAACAAGACCCAGAACGCGCGAACCAAGGCGATGGACGGGTTCAAGAACGGCAGGACCTCGGTCCTGGTCGCGACCGATGTCGCCTCGCGCGGCATCGATGTCGACAATATCACGCACGTCGTCAACTTCGACATGCCCCTTGATCCCGAGACGTACGTCCACCGCATCGGCCGCACCGCGCGTGCCGGCGCCAGCGGCGTCGCGGTTTCGTTCTGCGATCAGGGCGAGCGCGGCTTGCTCCGTTCGATCGAGCGTCGGGCGCGGATCCGGATCGACATCGCCAACGACATCCCGTTCTGCCCGGACGCGGCGCGTGCGATGCGTTCGCACGCGGAGGAAGACCGCTACGAGCAACGGCCCGCACGCGATCAGCGTCCCGCCCGCGAGCCGCGGAACCCTTACGCGCCGAAGCCCGCGTCGAGCGGCAAGCCCAAGTCGCGGAAGGACTACCCCCGCGATGAGCGCACGGGTGAATCCACCAGCGCCGGTCGTTCGCACAAGAAGAAGACACGTGCCCGCGCCGGCAAGCCCGGCGCCGGGGCCGGCGTGTACGGCAAGAGCACGAACCGCGCGGGCAAGGCCGGGACCTCCAGCCGCTCGTCGAGCAAGTCGAACGCGACCCGTGGCAAGAAGAAGACCGGCTACCCCAAGGGCAACAGGTAAACGGACCGGTCAGCGATGGCCCATCGAACCAGGCTGAAAATCTGCTGCATCGCCTCGATTGCCGAGGCGCAAGCCGCGATCGAGATCGGAGCCGATGCGCTGGGGTTGGTTGGGCGCATGCCCAGCGGTCCTGGTGTGATCGATGACGATCTGATCCGGGAGATCGCTTCGTCGGTCCCGCCACCGATCGGCACGTTTTTGCTCACGAGCGAGACGGAGCCTGATCGCGTCGTTGAGCACGCGCGCACCACCGGGGTGAGCACCGTGCAGATCGTTGACGACGCGGTCACGCGGTGTGTGCACGAGGCGCTCCGCGCGGAGCTGCCGATGGTGCGCATCGTGCAGGTCGTCCATGTGGTCGGCGAAGAATCGGTTGATAAAGCGATCGAGGCGGCGCCGATGGTCGATTCAATCCTCCTCGACTCGGGCAACCCCTCTGCGGCAACGCCCGAGTTTGGCGGCACCGGCAGGGTGCATGACTGGTCGCTCAGCCGCGCGATCGTCGAGGCAGTCGACCGCCCGGTCTTTCTTGCCGGTGGGTTGAACCCTGACAACGTGACCGAGGCGGTCCGGCAGGTGCGCCCCTTCGGTGTCGATCTGTGCTCGGGTGTGCGCACCAACGGATCGCTGGACCGGGTCAAGGCGGACTCGTTCGTGCGGGCGCTCCGCGCCGCGATCTGAATTATTCAATGAATCTGAAGGATGGGCCGGGGATTACGCGCGCTCGCGCCGCCGGCGTCGCAAGAGCGTGACTGCGCCAAAGCCGAGCACCAGGCCCGCGCCCGGCGCCGGGACTTGCGATCCCAGGAACGCTTCCAGGTGCAGCGATGCCAGGTGCAGGCGATCGATCGGGTTGTCCCCGGCGGGGGACAAGATCACGAAGATCGGATCGCTTGCCGCGATGCCGGGCGCATCGGTCGAGATCGTGAACTCGAGCACGTGGATCACGCCGGTGGGGCGCTGGTCGATCTCGTACAGGGGGTCCATGTCTGTTGAACCACCAATGGCGATCTGATCCTGCAGCACGAACGAACCGGGGAAATCCGTGTTCGTTCTGGGGTTGCCCCGGCTGATCGTGATCTTGTCTCCCGCCTCCAGCGGGACGAGGTCCGGGATCAACCCCATCGACGGCACGATCGGCGGGTTCTCCCATTTCGACGAGGCGTTGAGCGTGATCGTCAATCGGCTCCCGTCGAGCGCCGTCGCTCCGAAGAGATCAAACCCGGGCAGCGCGTTCGAGGCGAAGTCGATCGCGGAGACCATGTGGTTATTCCAGTGGCTGTGCATCGAGTTGACATAGGGCCTGATGACACCTGCGCCGTCGTCGATCGGGTTCTCACCGCTGAGGTACCCCTGCGCATAGATCTTGTCGTTGTGGATCTGGAGCTCAAACCGGCGGCCATCATGAGCGAGCGCCGCATTAGTCGCGATCCCGAGAACAACCGCCGCAGCGATCACCGGGGTGGGAAAAACGTTGTTCATCATTCCTGGCGACTCCTGATCCCAAGGGTTGAATCCGCGGTGCGGGCCGATCCAACGCTATTGATACCACAACGGGCGCTCGGATTCACTAATAAACCACCCGAAACACAACGATAATGCGAGAATCAGCAAGGCGTGGGGTCAGCCCTTCAGGC
>JAJDDA010000124.1 GCA_029260535.1 Phycisphaerales bacterium
CCGCGTGGGGCGCGCTCCCCACGCGCGTCCGCGAAGCGCTCTCCCAGGGCTCGGGCGACGAGTTCAGCGCCTTCTACCAATCCATGACCGAGTCTTACTACCGCAAACTCGCCGGCGATAAACCAAACCAGGAACGCACACCATGAGGCGCGCCATTGCCGCATCCGCAATCTTCGCACTCGGGACTACACTCGCGCCGGCGCAGGACGAACGCCCCACCGAGGGCGACGGCGCTACAGCGCAGAACAACGCCCTCGTTGACGAGATCACCCCCGAACTCAACGACGCCGTCACCAGCGGGCTCACCGCCCTCGCCGCATCCCAGAACGAAGACGGCTCCTTCTCAGGCGGTCGCTACGGCAAGCACGTCGGTATCACCGCCCTCGCCTGCCTCGCCTTCATGGCGGACGGCCACATCCCCGGGCGTGGCGGTTACGGGGACAACGTCGAACAAGGCCTCGAGTTCGTTCTAAAAAATCTCAACGAGACCGGCCTCCTCGCCGCCGAGACTTCCCATGGCCCGATGTACGGGCACGGCTTCGCCGCGCTGTTCGTAGGCGAGGTCTACGGCATGATCGGCGCCGAAGATTCCGATCTCTCGCGCCGCACACACGAAGCGCTCGTCAAGTCAATCCGTCTCATCGTCCAGACCCAGAACGCCGACGGCGGCTGGCGCTACAACCCCGTCCCCTACGACGCCGACATCTCTGTCACCATCTGCCAGATCATGGCGCTCCGTGCCGCACGCAACGCCGGGATCGACGTCCCACGCGATACGATCGACAACGCCGTCACCTACGTCCGCCGGTGCCAGAACACCGACGGCGGATTCAAGTACCAGCTCACCAGCGGCGGCTCCGCATGGCCGCGCTCCGCCGCCGGAGTCGCCAGCCTCTTCTACGCCGGCATCTACGAAGACGACGCTATCGACCTCGGCATCGAATACCTCTACGACACCGCGCTCCCCGGCAGGCAGAGCAGACCAGGCGCCCACTACTTTTACGGGCATTACTACGCCGTCCAGACCATGTACCTCGCAGGCGGCGAACGCTGGGCAACCTGGTGGCCCGCCATCCGCGATGAACTCATCAAAAGCCAGAACCCCGACGGCACCTGGGCCGACCGCCACGCCGGCTCCTCCTACGGAACCGCGATGGCGATGATCATCCTACAGATGCCCAAGCGATACCTCCCCATTTTCCAGAAATGAACACCAACGCTTTGCTGATCCCGACGCTCGTAACCGCACTCCTGCTGTCGTGCGCGCCGATCGCGTCGGCGCAGATCTCCAACACGCCGAACGACCCGGAGCGCCGCGTCCTGATCGATCGCGATCTCAACGCCCGCGAGATCACGCTCCTCTCGCTCACCGATGAAGCCATCGTCTATGAGGACGACCAGGGCCGAACCCGACAGGCCTCCATCGGCGGGCTCGTCGCGCTCCTCCCGATCGATGAACCCCGGGAAGCGCCGAGCGACGCAGCCGACACCGATTCATTGAACCCCGCCGGCGTCCTCGAACTCGCCGACGGCCAGCGCCTCCCCGGTGAGCACGCCACCACCGGAGGCGATGAAGACACGATCATCTGGACACACCCCGTCTTCGGTCGGCTCTCGATCAACCTCGACCGCGTCGCCCGCGCCGTCCTGCACCAAACCGAACAACAGAACACAATCGCCGCGAGCGCCGACACCGACATGGACCACCTCGTCCTCGCCAACGGCGATCTCGTCAGCGGGTTCATCATCTCGATGGGTGACCCGATCGAGATCGAGGTCGATGGCGAGATCCTCGCGATCGATGCGCAGCGCGTCGCCAACGTCCAGCTCGCAAACCCCGACCAACCAATGCAGGGCCTCGTCGTCTGGCTCGATGACGGCTCGGTCGTTGTTGTGACAACAATCGATGCGAGCGAGGGTGACGCTCTCGAACTCACACTCCCCACCGGGCAGACCGGGGTCTTCCCCGTCGGCGCCCTCGACACCGTCGCCTTCCACGCCGGTCGTCTCCAGGGTCTCGCCTCGATCGAACCAACAAGGCAAAGACCAATCGGTGAGCGCCGCGTCGGTCAGCCCTCGCGCATCCTTAACGACCCCGTCTACCAATCCTCCAGCCAACTCCGCGCACCGGACATCGAGATCCCCGGACCGATGCGCATCGAATGGCCGCTCCCGCAAGGCGCCCGGCGCTTCGCAACAATCGCCGAGATGCCATTCAGCGCCATCCCCTGGGGCGACTGCATCCTCACCGTCCAGATCGATTCCATCGAGCACACCCGCCAGCGCATCAGCGCCGAGCAACCAAGGCTCGAGATCAACCTCCCCATCGAACGGCACGCGCAAACGCTCACCATCACCATCGAGCCCGGCGCCTGGGGCCCCATCAACGACCGGGTCACCCTCCGCCGCCCGCTGCTCCTGCTCGACAACGATCCCTCATAACGCCGCTACTCCAATGCGCAGCGCAGCATGGCAAAGCGATCGGGCAGCCCATCGTTCCAGTCACGAGCAATCAATCACAACAACCCGATTCAGATTCTTAAGGGCAAGGCATCCCAAACAAACCGATCAGGATGCCAAGATCAGCCGTGTCAATGATCCCATCCCCGTTGATGTCGCTCGGGCAAGGCGGATCACCGCTCGCATCGAACAGATAAGCCGCGCCTGCGTCAGTCGCCAGATCGTCATGCTGCGCGGCTCCAACGATCACATGGATCCCGCTGATCGAAACGGTGGACCCGTAAAAATCGTTCGCCGCAGGATCCGATGGGAACACCTTGGCAAGGAATTTCCCGGTGTTCACGTCAAACAGGTACACCGCGCCGGACTGCGCCCCGTTGTCATCAACACTCCCCGCGCCGACGACCGCGATGGTCCCGCTGATCGCAACCGAAACACCGAACGAATCGCCATTCACACCGTCATGCGCCGTGAGCTTGAAGAGTTCCTGCCCCGTGGTGGCATCGAAGAGATACGCCGACCCCGATGAGGAGCCATGGTCGTCATCGCCGACCGAACCAACCAGCGCAATCGTCCCGCTGATCGCAACCGATTGACCGAACTGATCCCCCGTCGCACCATCACTCGGGAGAAGCTTGAAGAGTTCCATCCCGTTCGTGGTGTTGTACAGATACGCGGCGCCCGCCTCGGAACCGCCGATATTGTCGTCAAAGTGCGCCCCGACGATCGCGGTGGTTCCGCTGACCGCAACCGCGTTCCCGAACAGGTCACCCACGAGCCCGTCGCTCGCCTGAAGGACGAACGACTCAAGCCCGGTGGTGGTGTCGAACACGAACGCGTAACCAGGGTCGTTGGAGCCGAACGACATCCCGGGCTGCCCGACAACAGCGGTTGTCCCGCTGATCCCCACGGAGGCGCCAAGCCGATCCTCCGCTGCGCCGTTGCTCGAAAGCAGCTTGAAGAGTTCCATGCCGGTGACGGTGTTAAACAGATACGCCGATCCCGAGTTATTCCCGTTGTCATCATCAAGGATCGCCCCGATGATCGCCGTCGTCCCATCGATCGCGACCGTGTGCCCGAACCGATCGCCTTGCACACCATCGCTCGCGACGAGCTTGAAAAGTTCCAGCCCGGTGGTGGTATCGATCAGGTACGCCGAACCCGAATCACAAGTCGGCATCGGGCTCGTGCACGCGTCGTCGTCCTGAGAGGATCCAACGATCGCCGTGGTCCCGCTGATCGACACCGATCTTCCGTAGAAATCACTCGCGGCGCCATCGCTGGCAACATACTCATCCAACTGATCACCGATGCTCGCGTGCGCCACTGCAGAGGGCAGCAACAAACCAATCCCGATGATTTCCCGCCAATACTTCCGCTGCAATCTCATCTCGTACTCCTTTAGTCAAGAAACGACCCGCTCATCGCCAGAATAAGGCGCCCACGCAACACCCTTATCAGGATCGACAAGACGAGACCGCAACGCCAGCGCCCTTGCCAGAATCACGATCAACCTAGCACGACACGCCGGATTATCCCACGGAATCCCAGAATCTCAGTTGTCCCAACAACGCCGTGTTCGAGAAGACCTCCACCCGTTCCACCAACAACGCATCCGAGACCAGTAAGGAGCAACTTCAATATCAACCGTGAGCAACCCTTGGCTACAATCTTTGGATGCAAGACCCGCCAAGCCAGATCGGCCTGTACTCCATTGACCGCGAAATCGGTCGAGGCGGTATGGGTGTCGTCTTCCTCGGTCGAGACACCAAACTCGACCGATCAGTCGCGATCAAATCGCTCACCGAGCATTTCGCTGGCGATCCAGAGCGCATGAGCCGCTTCCAGCGCGAGGCCAAACTCCTCGCCTCGCTCACCCATCCCAACATCGCCGGCGTCTACGGCCTCGAAGAACACGACGGTGCGCACTACCTGATCATGGAGTTCGTCGAAGGCGAGAGCCTCGCCGAGATCATCTCCCGAGGACCGCTCGCGGTCGATGAGACCCTGCGCATCGGTGCGCAGGTCGCCTCGGGTCTTGAGGCCGCCCATGAGTCGGGAGTCATTCATCGCGATCTCAAGCCGGGCAATATCGTCGTGACCCCTGATGGCAAGGCCAAGGTGCTCGACTTTGGGCTTGCCAAAGAACTAACGCCACAACGAACAACGCTCGATCTCTCGCACACCCCCACCGCCTCGATCGCGTTCCAGCAATCGCACCAGACCATCGAGGGGCAGATCATGGGAACCCCGGCTTACCTCTCGCCTGAGCAGGCGCGAGGAAAAGCCCTCGACAAGCGCACCGACATCTGGAGTTTCGGGTGCGTCCTCTTCGAATGCCTGACAGGGCTGTCGCCATTCAGAGGAGAGACACCGAGCGATTCCATCGGCGCGATCTTACACAAAGACCCCGAGTGGGCGCTGTTGCCACAGGCAACCCCAGCGATCATCCAACTCCTGCTCAAGCGGTGCCTGAGCAAAGACGCATCAAGAAGGCTCCGAGACATCGGCGATGCCCGCGTTGAACTCAACGAAACACTGCACAACCCGAGCGGCACCAGCCTGAGCCTCGCGAGCACCGCGTTGATGCAATCCGATCGCGAGACCAAGCGCAAACCCGCCTACCTCGCCTGGACCATCGCCGTCCTGCTCGCCATCGGAGGCGGATACGCCGCATGGAACGCATGGCTGCAACCAAAGCCCATCCCCGACACCCAAAGGCTGCTCGTCGATGTCGGGTCCGAAGAGCCGTATCAACCCCACACCAGCGGGGGATTCGCGATCTCACCCGACGGGACGCTCCTGGTGTTCAGGGCCGGGATTGATGGGAGTGACCGTTCGCTCTACATCAGGCCGCTCGATCAACTCGAAGCGAAGCAGTTGTTAGGAACGCAGGGCGCCAGGCAGCCTTTCTTCTCACCCGACGGGCGGTGGATCGGGTTCTTTGCCGAAGATTCGCTCAAGAAAGTCTCCGTCTCCGGCGGATCCCCGCTCACCCTGTGCGACGCCGGGGGCCTCCCGCGCGGCGCCTCATGGGGCGACGACGGCATGATCGTCTTTGCGCCTAGCACCAGCGCGGGGCTCAGCCGCGTCCGGGATTCGGGCGGCAAGCCAGAAGAACTCACCCAACTCGACGAGAGCGCCCGCGAGCGATCGCACCGGTGGCCGGAGGTCCTGCCCGGATCGAAAGGGGTGCTCTTCACGACACAGGTCATCGGGGCGAGTTTCGACGAGGCCATCGTTGAGGCGTATGACTTCGAATCCGGCGATCGCACCGTGCTCTATCACGGCGCCAGCAATCCCCGCTACGTGTCATCGGGGCACCTCCTCTTCGGGCAGAGCGGGACGCTCTTTGCGGCGCCCTTCGACGCGAAGCGGATGAAGATGCTCGGCCAGCCGGGACCTGTTTTCGAGGGCGTGGTGACCGAGCCACCCAATGGGGGCGTGCACGTCTCGGTCTCCAGGAATGGGACGCTTGTTCTTAATTCGGGCGAGGTCTCCAGCCAGATGAAGCTGCTGTCGTGGACCGACCGAGCAGGTGTCGCGGCGCCGATCGATCAGGCGGTGCGCGATATCAGCACCGTCGTGATCTCACCGGATGGGAAGCGCCTCGCGTTGCAGCTCACGCCTGAAGGGGAAACTTCGTTCGACATCTGGACGTACGAGATCGAACGGCAGGTGCTCTCGCGCCTGACGTTCGGTGAGGGCAACGAGTTCATGCCGGTCTGGAGCCCTGACGGTCAGTGGATCGTGTATTCCGCGAACGATACGACAGGGTTCGCCAACCTGTTCATGAAGCGCGCCGATGGGGCGGATCAACCGACTCGGCTCACGACCTACGAGAGCGGACAATTCCCGTCCGATTGGTCGCCCGATGGTCGGCACATCCTCTTTGCAGAAAACCATATTTCGAATCGGTCGTGGAATCTGGCGACGCTGGACCTGAGCGTGGATCCGCCGGCAAAGACGATCCTGTTCGAGACGCCATTCGATGAAAGTTACGCTACGTTTGCACCCAACGGTCAATGGATCGCGTACCGCTCGAACGAATCGGGCCAGAGCGAGGTCTATGTCCGCGCCTTCCCAGGGCCAGGCGGGCGATGGCAGGTTTCCACCAAAGGCGGAACACACCCAGTCTGGTCGCCCGACGGGACCGAACTCTTCTACCTCGACGGCAGGCAGGTGATGTCGGCGCCGGTTGTTACTGACAGCGAACATTTCAGCGTCGGAAGCCCCGAAGAGTTGTTCTCAACCGGGCCTCCGAGCAGTTTCTGGTACCCGCGCATCGACATCATGCCCGATGGCGAGCGGTTCATCATGCTCCAGGGAGCCGGGGGCGAAGAGCGGCAGGAATTGCACCAACTCACATTCGTTTTCAACTGGTTCGAAGAATTAAGCCAACGTGTAGGCAAGGGCGCCAACTAAGCCGCAATCGGGGGATATCGTGACATCAGCGCCTACTCAACTCGGTCCCTACACCGTCGACCGCGAAATCGGACGAGGCGGTATGGGCATCGTCTATCTCGGCCACGACACCCGCCTCGACCGCCCCGTCGCCATCAAGTCCCTCCCCGAGCACCTCGCGCAGGACCCCGACCGCCTCGCACGCTTCGAGCGCGAAGCGCGAACCCTCGCAACCCTCACCCACCCCAACGTCGCCGGCATCTTCGGCGTCGAAGAACACGAGGGCGCCAAGTACCTCATCCTCGAATACGTCGACGGCGAAACCCTCGCCGACCGCCTCGATCGCGGCCCAATGTCCGTCGACGACACACTGGAACTGGCCGTGCAGATCGCCGCGGGCGTCGAAGCGGCGCACGAAGCAGGGGTGGTCCACCGCGACCTGAAACCCGCCAATATCAAAATCACTCCAGACGGTCAGGCGAAGGTCCTCGACTTCGGGCTCGCCAAATCCAGCGATGCCGTCTCGTCGTCATCGACCTTCATGAGCGAACAGCAGACGATCACCTCGCCAGCGATCCAGCACTCCCCATCGATCCCCGGCGCGATCATGGGCACCGCACCCTACATGAGCCCCGAGCAGGCGCGAGGCCGCAGCGTCGACAAACGCGCCGACATCTGGTCCTTCGGCGTCATCCTCTTCGAGTGCCTCACCGGCTCAAGCCCCTTCGTCGGCGAGACCGTCAGCGATTCCATCGGCGCCATCCTCCACAAGGACGTCAACCTCGATCACCTGCCGAAAAGCACCCCGCCGCGCGTCCGCCGTGTCATCACCCGATGCCTGGAGCGCGACAAGCACAAGCGATACCGCGACATCGGAGACATCCGGCTTGAACTCGAATCCGCTGACGAGTTGGTTGCAACCGACACACAGGCACCGTCCTGGGGCCCGGCGCGGTGGGCGGCTGTGGTGATGATGCTCGCGCTGGTAGGGGTTGCTGGCTGGTACGGCTCTCAGGCAACGATCAAAGACGAGCCGGCGTCAGTGGTCAGATTCGACCTGCTCGTCGATTCATCCGAGGATCGACTGAACAACGCGAAGCCAAAGCTGTCGCCGGACGGGCGATTGATTGCCTACGTGCGCGATGACATGATCCATCTCCGAGAGCTCGCGTCGTTTGAATCGCGGACGCTCCCAGACACCGAAGGAGTCCGAAATCTATTCTGGTCACCGGACAGCAATTCGATCGGCTACATCACCCGGAACGCGATATACAAGATCTCGCTCACCGGCGGCGGGCCGATCAAGCTGACAACCAGCAGCGCTTCGCTGAGCGGGACCAGCGGCGGTGGCTGGACGAGCGACAACCGCATCATCTACGGAGAAGACGATAATTTGATGCAAGTCTCTGCGAGGGCCGGCGAACCATCGGTGCTGCTTGCAGATGACAAGGACGTGCTGGTTGATTACCACGATCCGACCGTGATCCCGGGAACCAACACCGTGATCTACATCGAGCACCGGGCGGACAACTCCATGGTGCTCGGGACGTACGATGGCGACCGGCGTGTCGAGATCGCCGCATTCAATGACGATTGGGCCTCGTCGCCCTGCTATTCGCCAACCGGCCATATCCTCTTCAACAAGGGCCAGATGAGGCGTGGGATCTGGGCGATCGCGTTTGATGCGGAGCGGATGGAAGCCAGCGGTGAACCGTTCCTGATTGACGCCGGGGGCTGGCAGCCGTCGGTTTCGAGCGACGGCTCCCTCGCGATGATGCGCGGCGAAATGCAGTTGGGCGGGAATCTTGCGTGGTTGAGCCGCGATGGCGACCTGGAGCCGATCGAGGGCGAGTTCGACGCCATCTTCGGGATGATGCTCTCGCCGGACGAGAAGAGTGTGGCGTTCATCGCCGGCTCTCCTCCTGAGTTCGATCTCTGGGTCAGGGATTTCGACCGCGGTGTCAATCGCCGCATTACCTTTGTCGAAGGCTTTTTGCTCCCGCGTGGCTGGTCTCCTGACAGCAAGGAACTCGCGTATGTCCAATTCGATCTGGCGATGAACAGTGTTATGAAAACCGAGTTCTGCTTCGCGGACGGCTCGGGAGAATCCCGCCCGGCGGTTGATGGGGTGATCCAATCGTTTGACGATGCCTGGATCAACGTGGTCTGGAGCGAAAAGCCCTTCGAGCAGGAACTCGATCTCTACGCGACGACGCTTGGCGCTATCGCAGAGCGAACCAAACTCATCGCACTGACCTCGAATTCGGGGCCGTTCAGCTACGCACTCAGCCCTGATGCGACACTGTTCCTCTACACTGCGGAGGATTCCGGGGAATCCCAGGTGTATTGCACGAGGTACCCCGACGGCTCGGGCAAGTGGCAGCTTTCGACGCGCGGCGGGAGCGATCCGGTCTGGTCGCGTGACGGGACCAAGGTCTATTACACGTCGGATGAGGGTGATCGCGCAATGTACGAGATCGAGGTGACCCGGGAGCCGAGTTTGCAGTTTGGTCTTCCCAGGCAGGTATTCGACCTGAGCAGCGCTGATGCTGATTCATTCACCGGATGGTCGCTTACGAACGACGCCGAGCGGGTCATCGTGATGCAGCCGAAAGAAGATGATATAGAAACAAACAACTCGATCTCGATTATCCAGAACTGGTACGAGGAGCACCGCGACCGATGAGCATCACACCGGGGGGGCAGATCGGCCCGTATCAAATTAATCAAGAGATCGGCCGAGGCGGCATGGGTGTCGTCTACTTAGGTCACGACACCCGCCTCGACCGCCCCGTCGCGATCAAAGCGCTCCCCGAGCACCTCGCGCAGGACCCCGACCGCCTTGCAAGGTTTGAGCGCGAAGCGCGAACCCTTGCCACGCTCACCCACCCCAACGTCGCTGGGATCTACGGTGTCGAAGAACACGAGGGCGCGAAGTACCTCATCCTCGAGTACGTCGAAGGCGATTCCCTCGCGGAAGTCCTCGACCGAGGCCCGATGCCGGTTGACGATGCCCTGGACATCGCGGTGCAGATCGCCTTGGGAGTCGAAGCGGCACACGATGCGAGCGTCATCCACCGCGACCTCAAACCCGACAACATCAAGATCACCCCTGAGGGAACCGTCAAGGTCCTCGACTTCGGTCTCGCCAAATCAACCGAAACCCAAACCGCCTCCTCAACCAACCTCCCGACGATCACCTCCCCCGCGATCCTCAACTCCCCCACCATCCCCGGTGCGATCATGGGCACCGCCCCGTACATGTCCCCCGAGCAGGCTCGTGGCCGCACCGTCGACAAACGCACCGACATCTGGTCTTTCGGCGTCATCCTCTATGAGATGCTCACCGGGATCGGACCCTTCCGAGGCGAAACCGTCTCCGACTCCATCGGCGCGATCCTCCACAAAGACGTTGATCTCGAACTGATCCCAGCGCCAACACCATCCATGGTCCGGCACGTCCTCAAGCGTTGCCTTGTTCGGGACAAAGCCCACAGGCTGCAGGCGATCGGTGATGCGCGGATTGATCTGGAATACGCACGGACCGAGCCCGATGTTGTCGGCTCGGCCAAGACCGCCGCCTCGCCTGTGCGATGGGCGCTGCTCGCGATCGCGGTGGTGCTCGCGGGGGCTCTGGGCTTTGCGATTGATTGGGCGATGGCGCCCGTAGCAGAATCGGAAGGGGTTCTGCACGTCACGGTCCCGATCGGTGTGAATCCGCAGCTTGAAGCAATTGGCGCCTTTGCGCTCTCACCAGCGACAAGGTCGGTCGCGTACATTTCGTCTTATCCGGAGGGTGAATCCGATGACGTGCCGACGGCGGTCTACATCCGAGATCTCGACTCCCGGGAGCCAAGGCTCCTGGCGGGGACGGAGCACGCCCGATCGCTCAGCTACTCTCCCGACGGTTCGCAGATCACGTTCTCGTGGTTCGACCCGGACTCTGACGTCCAGGAGGTGAGACGGATCAGCGTCAATGGAGGGCCCGTGCTGACCGTCTTCTCCGACAGGAGCGGGCGCGAGTACGACATAAACAATCCACCTCTATGGATCTCGGATGACGAGATCCTGGTGTTCAGCGAGGACACCACCACGGTGTACAAGGTTCCGGTCGCCGGTGGTAAACCGGTAGAATTGGCAACGCTCCCGGGAGAGGGAGGCTGGATCTTCAACTGGGGGCCGGCCCGGCTGGATGATCATTCGGTGTTTCTGAATCGGGGCCGGCTCACGACGACCGCTTTCACTCCAACGCTGTTCCGCCTGGATCTCGTGACCGGTGATCTCACCGAGATACTCGAAAATGCGTTCTATGCGCACCTCCTCCCGAATGGAACGTTGCTCTTTAAAAGAGAGAACACGCTGTGCATGACGACTTTTGATCCGGTCAGCGCGAAGATCACCGGGAGCATCACGCCTCTTCTATCCGGGATGCTCAACCAGAGCTCCTACTCGGTGTCACCCAGGGGCGATCTTTGCACGATCAGTGGGGTTCAAACGGAAGAGTTCTCTCGGGTGATGTCGATCGATCGGTCGGGGCACAGCGAGCCCCTGATCGACGCGAAGCGGGACTTTAACGGCACGGTCTCTGTCTCGAACGATGGGGAACAGATCGCTCTGAGTATTGTGGATCTCGACGGACCGCCACATTCGCACACTATTGATGTCAGCACCGGGTTCATCCGCCCGGTCTACCCACAGGCGAGCGTGTCGATTTCAGAAGGCTGGACGCCCGACGGGCGGCTCGCCTTCGTTCAATGGATGAAGCCGGCGCACGCGGAAGTGATGCTGATCGATCCAGCCATCGAATCGAGCGTAACGACACCGTACGCCGAACCCGACCAGGCCGGAACGCAGAATGCGGTGGCGTTCACACCCGATGGGAGATACATGCTCTTCGAGTACGGCACCGAAGACGAACGCGAGGGGGGCATCTACGGGGTCGATCTTCGGGCGTCGGATGATGAGCGAGCGCCCTTCCCGGTGGTCGCCACGAGCGCCGACGAAGGGATACCGGCGATCTCGCCGGACGGGGACTGGCTCGCCTATGTCAGTGATGCATCCGGCAAAGCGCAGGTGATGCTCCGGCCGCTCGATCTGGACCACCCGGAGCAGCGCGCCCGCGTGTACCCGGTCTCCTTTGAAGGAGGGACCGGACCGTTCTGGTCTCGCGATGGGAGCGAGTTGTTCTTCATTGCTTCCGATCCGAAACAGCTGATGGGTGTAACAATCACGATGGACCCGGCGCTGCACATCTCGACACCGACAATCATCATCCAAGCGGCGATGCTGAACCTGAAGGAATCCTTCGGCAACCGCAGCATCGACATCATGCCCGACGGGGAGCATTTCGTGTACATCGAAGGCGCCGCCAGAAGTGAACTCCCCACGCACCTCGACCTCACATTGAATTGGTTGGAAGAACTCGAGCAAACCGCTCCAAGGCGCTAACCGAACCGACCGGTTCAGTTCACCGCGGCCAACTCAACTTCCATAATCAATTTCGAGTTCGCAGGCACCTCGCCATCGCCATACCCGCCGCGCCCGTACCCCAATTCAGTCGGGATCACCAGCTTCCGGATCTCCCCGAGCCGCATCCCGCGAATGCCCAGGTCCAGACCCATGATCACCGTCCCATCGCCGACGTACATCTTGTGCGTCCGATCGTTAGCGCGCGTGTCGATCAGCACCTTGCCGTTCTCAAGCTCGACCGTGTAGTGCAGCTCAATCCGTTTGCCCTCAACAATCGGCGCCCCGGAACCCTTGCGCAGCGTCGTGATCTGCACCTCAGGCTCGCGATCGAATTCAACACGCACCGATTTATCGCGGCACCCCGCAGGCGCCAGCAACCCAACAGCGCCAACCATCATCAGCAGCGAGGCGCACACCACAGGTTTTCGATAATCAGAAGCCATACAAAAGGCTATCGGTCCAATCCAACAACAACTGAACCCGTCTCAACGCCCGGGATGAGCAAAGCGAATCCCGGGATTCTCTCCGCCCCCCTCTCCCCTTGGGAGAGGGCCGGGGTGAGGGGTCTTACCTAAGCCTGTCGCAACGCGACATCCTCTATTTCTCAATCCCCAGGTCATCCCGCGTCAGCAGCGACTCAAACCGCACCCCCGCGCCCTCGATATTCGCCCGCGCCCCCTCAAGCCGATCGATCACCGCGATCACCCCGACAACCTCCGCGCCAGCGCTGCGCACCGTCTCGATCGCCTCAACCGACTGCCCCCCGGTCGTCGCGATGTCCTCAACAAACACCACCCGATCCCCCTCGTTCAGAATCCCCTCGACCTGCTGCGCCGTGCCGTACTCCTTCTTCGAGTTGCGCACAAACACCGCATCCAACCCCGTCTCCAGCGCGGCAACAGTCACCAACGGGATCCCGCCCAGCTCCGCCCCAACAAGCCGATCAACCCTGACCCCAGCCTCACGCTCGATCAACGCAACCCGTTCAGCAAACAACACCCCAAGCGACCGCAGGATCGTCGGCTTCGTCGTGAACCGGTACTTATCGATGTAGTAGTTCGAAGTCTTCCCAGACCGCAGCGTGAACTCCCCGCGCAGCACCGCCGCCTCCGAGATCATTCGCACCAACGCCGCCCGGTCTTCCGCTGTGTTGTTCGTCATCGCAGCAAGTATAAGCGCATCATCAGAACTGGAAATCCGACAACGCCAGCGCCAGCATCGAGCCGTTGTATGTTCCGTGTATGATCGTCGCCAGGATCAGATACCCGGCGCCCAAACCCACGTCCGCCCGGCGATAATCACGCATCACCGCACCCCAAACCCTGGCAACCCCCATCCCCGCGATCAGCGAGCACCCCGAGTGCAGCGCCACGCACACCGTCCACCGCCACCAGACGATCGAATCCGACGGATCCGGGATGTAGATCTTCAGATACATGACGTTCTCGATCGCCGCGAACGCCAGCCCGGACACGAACGCCGCGAGCAGGATCTGCCCCTTCGACCGAAACAGGTGCGGCGCCAACTCAACAATCATCAGCGCCGCCCCGATTTTCATCACCTCTTCAACAACCGGCCCAAAGACCGTCAGCGACAGCACCCCGCTCCACGTCTGCCCCGAACCCCAGAACGCGCCGAAAACCGCAAACGGGCCCGCGATGAGCGCCGCAAACAAGGTCACAACCCGCGTCTTCGTCAGCGTCGTTGATTCGATCTTTGCAAGAAGCCGCGAGCGAAAACTCACCGCGCCGTCAGGCGCCCTCCCGCGCATCCCCGGCTCATTCCAGACGCTGTGCTCAGCCCGCTCGTCCAAAGAGGACCGAGAGCCACCAGGCGCCGCCTCACCGAGCGCCATCCCGCACTCCGGGCACACCGGTTCATGCACCGTGCCGCGCAGGTCATAGCCGCACCGTGCGCACGCGTATTCAGGCCCGCTCCCGCCGGGTGTGCTCGGCTCATCCCAGACGCTGTGCGGATCATTTTCCATGGCCAAGGCTCACACCCGGTTGTACGCCGTCCCGTAGACGTAGACCGAAGCCATCGCGGTTGCCTGTTTCTTCCCTTTTTTACGCGACGACATCAGGTCGGTCTTCTCCATCCGGATGTTGCACACCGCGTTGTATCCCATCGCCTGCGCCTCCTTGAGGATCCGCACCGAAGCCTCGCGCCGCGCCCGTTCCATCACACGCTCGTACGTCCTGACCCGGCCCCCGATGATCTTCCGCAGCGTCGCCAGCAGCGACATCAGGTAATCCGCCGAGATCACCACGTTCGCCGCAACCAGCGTCGGCTCGGCCCGTGCATCGACATCCCCCGGGTACGAGCGCACCGTCGAAGCGAGCACCCCGGCCAGCGCCGCCTCATCCCGTCGGAGCCGGGCAAAGTGCCGCCTCTCGGTCAGCTTCCCGACGGTCAGTCCCAACAGGATCAGGACAATCGGAACCGAAAGATTCAGGAACAGAAAAAAGAAATCTCCCATGTCACGCTCCCATCATCGGGTTCGCAACAACCGCGGTCCCGTACGCGTACAACTCCGCCGCCCCGGGCGTCACCGCGCTCGTGCTGTAACGCACGTTCACGATCGCGTTCGCGCCAAGCTGCTCCGCCTGCAGCATCATGCGTTCGAGCGCCTGACGCCGAGCGTCGGTGAGCAATTCGGTATATCCCTTGAGTTCACCACCGACGAGGTTCTTGAGCCCCGCCGCGATGTCCCTGCCCATGTGCTTGGACCGGACCGTGTTCCCCTGCACCATCCCCTTGACCTCGACAGTATCGAAACCGGGGATGATCTCTGTGCTAACGACAATCATGGTGCTTGCTCCAAAGTGTTGAACTCGATCGAATCAATCAGAATCTGTTGAAGCCAATGGCCGCATAAACGGGAACGGGATCACATCACGGATCGTCTCGCTGTTCGTCAGCAGCATCACGATCCGATCGACACCCAGCCCCAACCCACCCGCCGGCGGCATCCCAACCTTGAGCGCCTCGACAAAGTCCTCGTCGAACGTCCGGAACGCCTGCTCCTCCACATCAGCGCCATCGAGCTGCTCGCGGAACCGCGCCTCTTGAATGTCCGGGTCATTCAGCTCCGTGTACGCCGGTCCGATCTCCATCCCCGCGATGAACAGGTCCCACCGATCCGCCAACTCCGGGTTCGCCGGATCAGGCCGAGTGAGCGGTGAGATCGCGCTCGGGTACTTCGTCACAAACGTAGGACGCGCCGGATCAATCGTCGGCTCGGCCACCGCCTCGAACAACTCGTTGATCACGAACACATCCGCGAGCCCCTCGTGCTTGAGCCCCCGCTTCTTCGCCTCGGCACGCGCCTTGTCGGTGTCGGTCATCGGGAACCCCAATGCCTTTTCGAACAACTCGCCGAATGTAATGCGCACAAACGGCGATCCGTAATCGATCAGCAGCTCCCCGAACGGCAGTTTCACCGCCGCCGAATCAATATCCTCGCTCGACACATCTTCAGGCGCCGTCTCAACCGCGACGAAGTGCGCCAACTCCCGCAGCAGCGACTCCGTCAGTTCCAGCATCGTCTCGTAATCACCGAATGCCTCGTACGCCTCCATCGCGGTGAACTCCGGGTTGTGCCGCCGCGACAACCCCTCGTTCCGGAAGTTCCGCCCGACCTCAAACACCCTCCGCATCCCGCCAACGAGCAGCCGCTTCAGATACAGCTCCGGCGCGATCCGCAACGACAGCGGGATATCCAGCGCGTTCATGTGCGTCGAAAACGGCCTCGCCGCCGCGCCGCCCGCCTGCGATTGCAGCATCGGCGTTTCCACTTCAAGGAACCCGCGCTCGCGCATGAACCGCCGTATGTTCTCGATGATCAGCGACCGCATCCGAAGCGTCCGCATCGTTTCAGGAGTCGCGTACATATCGATGTACCGCTTCCGGTACCGCGTCTCGACATCCTGCAGCCCCGCCCACTTCTCCGGAGGCGCCACCACCGACTTCGCCCCGGGCTTGAGCGACGACGCCCACACCGTCACCTCCCCGGTCCGAGTCTTCATGATCGGCCCCTCGGCGATCAAAATATCACCCAGGTCCGCAGCCTTCGCCAGCGCGAACCCGGCCTCATCACAGTCCCGCTTGCTCACCGCGATCTGAAAATCACCCGAGGTTTCTTCATCACCCGCAGCGCAGGTCTCATCCCGAAGCTGCAGCCAGACCAGTTTCCCGTTGTCCCGAAGCAGCATCACCCGCCCCGCGACCGCCGCGACAGGCCGACGATCGACGAACCCCTCGTTCTTCCCATTCGCCTTCTGGTCCTCATCCGCCGCCTCGTCGTACAGCCGCCGAGCCTCAGCGCACGAAATCAGCCCCCGGTGCGAGAACCCATAAGGGTTCAGCCCCAGCGCCGTGATCGCCTCCCGGTTCTCTCGGCGTTGAGCCTCGAGCCGGTGCATGTCCTCGGGCGTTCCGCCCGCCGCAGATTCTGCTGTTTCAGCCATTGCCGCCATCGTATCCATTGCGTGCCCCAAGAACTGTAAATCCGCGTGACCAAGCCCCCAGCAGGCATACAATAGGATAAACATCTCATCAATTCAGACCCGCCGCGCCATCACCCCAGACCGGCGCGGAAAACAGGAGACGTATCAATGAGCATCCTTTCCAAGAAAACCGCCATCGTCACCGGCGCCAGCAGCGGCATCGGAGAGGCCATCGCCATCGAACTCGGCAAGCGCCAGGTCCAGGTCGTCTGCGCCGCCCGACGCATCGATCGCCTCGACCGACTCGCAACCAAAATCACCGGCGCCGGGGGCCACGCCCTCGCCATCCAATGCGACGTCACCGACCGTGATGATTTCGGCAAGCTCGTTCACATCACCCGCGAAACGTTCGGCGCTGTCGACATCCTTATCAACAACGCTGGTGTCATGCCACTTTCCATGATGGACAAAGGCCACATCGACGAGTGGGAACAGATGGTCCGTATCAACATCAACGGCGTCCTCAACGGTGTCCACGCCGTCCTCCCACACATGCTCAAAGCCGGAGGCGGGCACATCGTCAATGTCTCCTCCATCGCAGGGAAGAAAGTCATCCCCGGAGGCGCCGTTTACTGCGGCACCAAACACTTCGTCCATGCCCTCTCCGAAGGCCTCCGGATGGAACTTTCCGACAAGAACATCCGGGTCACCACGATCGCCCCGGGCTTTGTCACGACCGAGCTCACCAACACCATCACTGACCAGGACGTCCTCGAACGCTTCAAGGCCTACGACGACATCACCCCGCTCGCACCGGTGGACATCGCTTCAAGCACCATCCACGCCCTTGAAGCTCCGCCGCATGTGGATATCAACGAGGTCGTCATCCGCCCGACCATGCAGATGCTCTAGTCAGCAACGACTCCACGCCTGGGATGAGCAACGCGAATCCCAGGATCCCCGTGCCACGACCTAGGCTCCGCTAGGTCGTGCTCCTCAACCTCTCCCCTAAGAGGGAGAGGTCGATCCACAAAGCGGATCGGGTGAGGAGCCAATCTCAAGCCTGCCGCGCAGCGGCGCATCGCCAATTCTTCCTCCCTCTCCAGCCGGGAGAGGGCCGGGGAGAAGGACCAGAGACCCCGCCCCAAAGCGGCGCTCCTGAACAAAGCCCAGCAAACCAACCAAAACCACGTCACACTACCCCCGTGAATCTCCTCGACCGCTACATCGCCAGGCTCTACCTGATCAACATCCTCGCCATCCTCGTGGCGCTGATGAGCTTCGTCGTCGCCGTCGATGTCGTCGTCAACCTCTCCTCGCTCATGGACGCCGGACGCGCCGTCGCCGGCGAAGACGCCTCCTCCCTCGCGCTCTTCCGAGGCGTGCTCTACGCGACCCTCGACCTCTGGGGACCGCGCCTGCTCCAACTCTTCAGCTACCTCGCAGGGGTCGTTCTGATCGCCGCGATGGGCTTCACCTGCGTCAACCTCGTCCGCCGGCGTGAACTCATCGCCGTCCTCGCCTCGGGGATCTCCCTCCACCGCGTCTTCGTCCCGTTCATCCTCGTCGCGCTCCTCGTCACCGCAGCGCAGGCCATCGACCAGGAAATCCTCATCCCCCGCGTCGCCCACAAGCTCTTCCGCGACCACGAGAGCGCAGGCAAGGACGCGACCGCCAACCTCCGCGTCCCGCTCATCCCCGATAGCGCCGGTCGCCTCTGGTACGCCGTCAATTTCGACAACACCGATGAACGCATGGACAAGATCACCGTCTGGGAGCGCGACGCGCAGGGCGCCATCCTGAACCGCATCACCGCGGACACCGCCCGTTGGACCGGCTCCAACTGGTCGCTCGACAACGGCATCGCCGAAGCGCCCAACGGCCAGCGCACACCATTAGCCGCGATCGAAACCGATCTCGACCCCACCGGCGTCCTCATCAAAAGAATCGAAGGCTTCGGACAAAACCTGAGCTGGCGACAGATCTCAACAGCGCTC
>JAJDDA010000125.1 GCA_029260535.1 Phycisphaerales bacterium
TCACGATCAGCGACACCGGACCCGGAGTTGAGCCCGGGTTGCACGAGCGGATCTTCAAGGCACACTTCACCACGAAACCCGACGGTTCCGGCATCGGTCTTGCATCTGCCATGCAGGTCGTGCGTGCGCACGCCGGAACACTCGGGGTGCAGAATGGATCAGAATCGAACGACAGCATGGATCGGGGACGATCAGGGGCGGTTTTCACCATCCAACTCCCCCTCGAATGCAAAGCCGTCGGAGCGGAGCGTTGACGGAATGAACCAGCGGGTGACGAAAATTCTCGTCGTCGAAGACGAAGAGCCGCTGCGGTTCTCCCTGCGCGAGGGTCTTGAGATGTTCGGGCACCAGGCCGACGCGGCCGCGGGGCTCCGCGAGGCGTTCGATCGGATCGCGAGCAACCGCTACGACCTGGTCCTCACCGATCTCAATCTCATCGGAGAGAGCGGTCTCGACCTGATCAAGAAGCTCCGCGAAGATGATTACGAGGGCGGGATCGTTGTGATGACCGCGTTCGGATCGATCGACTCCGCGGTTGAAGCGATGCGGCTCGGCGCCGACGAGTATCTCCAGAAACCGCTGATCCTTGACGAGCTCTCGATCGTGGTCGGTCGCACGCTCGAGCGTCGCAGGTCGCAACAGAAACTCCGCGCCTTTGAGCGCATCGAGACGCAGCGCGTTGAATCGGATACAGCGATCGGCCAGAGCGAGGCGTGGCTCCGGACGCTTGAACGCACCGAACGGCTGGCGATCGCGACGCTCAATACAAGCGATGGAGAGCTGCCCTCCATCCTGATCACCGGCGAGACCGGCGCTGGGAAAGGGGTGATCGCCGAGCGGGTCCACGCGGTGGCGCAGCAGTCAACCGGTGAGATCGGCCCATTCGTGCACATCAACTGCGCCGCGCTCCCGTCGAACCTGATCGAGAGCGAACTCTTCGGGCACGAGAAGGGCGCCTTCACCGATGCGCGCGAGCAGCGCGAGGGATTGTTCGAAGCCGCCGAGGGCGGCACAATCTTTCTCGACGAGATCGGGGAGATGCCGATCGACCTGCAGCCCAAACTCCTGCTGGTTGTTGAGCGGGGAATCTTCCGTCGCGTCGGCGCCTCGAAAGACCGACGCGTGCGATGCCGGGTCATCGCCGCGACGAACCAGGATCTGGTGCAGCGGAGCAAGGAAGGCCTGTTCCGTAGCGATCTGATGTACCGGCTCTCGACTTTCACCATCGATATCCCGCCGTTGCGCGAGCGTCCGGACGACACCCCGCTCATCGCGGCGTCGGTCCTCGATCGGTTCTCCGCTCGGATCGGGCGCGGCACGATGAAGTTCACGCAGGACGCCATCGATGCGTTCGGTGCACACGGGTGGCCAGGCAATGTCCGGGAGCTGATCAATGTCATCCAGCGCGCCGCGGTGCTGACCGATTCCGCTGTAATCGATGCCGAATCGCTGGGGCTTGTCGACGGCGTCGCGCCAGCGCGTGATGGCAGTGGGGCGGTTCGTGCACCGGAAGAGATCCGGTTCGATTTTTCAGGTGAACCGATCAAGGCGGACGAGATCGAGCGGCAGCTGATCATCCAGGCGCTCAACCACACCAACGGCAATATCACCAAGGCCGCGAAACTCATCGGGATGAACCGGACGAGCTTCCGATACCGCATCGAGCGCGCCGGTCTCGACGAATACCTTAAAGAGATTTCGGGGCAATGAGCGGCACCCGTTTCAATCTGGTCTTCGCGGTCGTGCTCGCGATCGCGGCGAGCGCCTGCGCTAGCCCTGATGCGTTTACGCTGATTGATGAGCAAGGTGATGCGTCGCCAAGGCCAACACATGCCGGCGGTGGTGGGCTGTTCGACCCTGCCGCGGCGCCCGATCTGCTCTCGCTGCGCGTGAGTGCATGGTCTGCAACCGCGCCGGCCAGCGATCCTTATGTAGGCGTTGTGGTCGATTCGAGCACGGCGCACCTCTTCCGGATCGATCTGGTCTTTGATGGCGTGATCAATCCGCCGGGACCACTCGGTCTGGGGATGGGCGCATTCAACCCGACGCGGTTCGGTGATCGACCGCTGTATGGCGCGCTCGAGCTCGATGTAGATAAGGATTCCAATTCCGGCGGTGAATTGGAACCGATAGCAACGAGCCGGTTCCTTGCGAACGTGGCGCGTTTCGGTGGTTTGCCGGAGGCCTCGTTCGGCGATCGTGCCGCTCGTTCAAACGCGGACTACGACGGGAACTATTTCACCGGCCGCCGGTTCGAGCGCAGCGGCGCCGAGTTCACGCTCATCCTGTGCGGTTGCTTCGATCCTGCGGTGGTCACCGAGGGCGGTGATCAGGACGGCGGGTTTGATGCCGGCGAGGTCTGGGTGGTTGAGGGTCGGTTCCTGGAGCGGATGCAGGTGATCCGGCAGTGGAGCGGTGTTGGAGGCGGGAGCGATCTCGGTCTCTACGACCCGATCGTCCAACTCCGCTTCGCGCACGACATTGTGGATGATCAAACAACCGTGACGCTGGTGTACGCGCTGGACATGATCGGCGCGGCTCAGCTTGCTGGCGAATCAGTGCAGTTCAGTGACTTCGATGTGGCGAACCATTCGAGCATCGAAGAGGCGATCGACGACTTGATCGAGACGGCGGAGGGCGCCGGTGGACCGATCCAGAATAATGCGGTGGAGGATCTCGTCGAGCAGTGGATCGGCGAGGAAACGCACGATTTTCTGGACCCGGTTGATTGGAACGTCAACGCTATCTTCGGTACGGCGTACACCTCACCGACGAATTCGCTGTATGTCTGGAGTGACGTTGGCTTTGAAGTGACACGGGGTGATTTTACGACCGATGCGCTAATCAGCGGCACGGACCGCGATGCGCTGACCGACGAGATCGCGCTGCTCGATGGGACCGCTTCTGATGGCGACGGTGTAGTCAACGGGGCAGTAACGATCATCGGGCACCCTGCAAACTTCAGCGTCTACGATCTCGAATACGACGGTGTGCTCGATCAGGGTGATGTTGATCTGTTCGACGCTATTGCGCCGCTGCCCGAAGATCTGAACGGGGATTGCATCGTTGATACGGCTGATCTGGGCATCCTGATCAGTGAGTTCGGGACGATCGGGATCTTTGCCGATATCAACAACGACGGCGTGGTGGATACCGCTGATCTTGGATCCCTGATTAGCGGATTCGGGACGATGTGCCAATAGCAAATCCTGTGCATCTGCACCTCGATATTGAAGCTCATGCCTTTCCCAATCGCAGCGAGAGCGCGCGGTGCTCTGTACGGTGAGCAGCAGATGCTCGATCCCCACCGCTGGGCAGGGGGCCAGCAGTTTGTTGTGGCTTGGATCGATCCCCGGAATCCAGAAGAACGGTTCTTGGTTTCGCCTGATACTACTTGTGCTTTGCGACGCCGAACGCATCGAGTTGCCGGCGCTCCGGATCCCACAGATTCAATCGCAGACAACTAACAATATCCCGTTGGTCGCAACGATGACCTGCCAACCTGCTGGAGCTCCGGCGCCGTCGCCATGACATCCGGCAGCCGGTAGAACGGAATCAACGGGTTCAAGTGGTGGATATGGTGATACCCAATGTTTCCAGTAAACGAACCCATGATCCTGCTGAGCTTCATGTAGCTCGACGATTCGATTGCACCACGGTAGTACTTCCATTCATCAGGTTTCAGAATGTGACCTGCCCCCCCAGAACTGATCCATTCCCAGGCTGGTAGTCTTGGGATTGGATCTAGGAGGGCTAGGCATGGCACGCAAACGACACACAGCGGAAGAGATCGTCAACAAGCTCCGTGAGGCGGAGGTCCTGATCGCCAGCGGCACGACAGTCGCGCAGGTCTGCAAGCAGATCGGCGTCACCGATCAGACCTACTACAAGTGGCGACGCGAGTACGGCGGCCTGAAGACCAACCAGGCGAAGCGGTTCAAGGAGCTCGAGCAAGAGAACACCCGGCTCAAGAAGCTGCTCGCCGAGGCGCACCTGGACAAGGCGATGCTCCAGGAGGTCGCCCGGGGAAACTTCTGAGCCCGCGCAAGACGCGGGCCGCTGTGCGCATGCTGCGCAGCGGCTTCGGCGTCTCGGAGAGACGGGCGTGCAGGGCGTTGAAGCAACCACGAATGACGCAGCGGTACGCGCCGATCGAACGCGACGATGAAGAGCCGCTGACGAGGCGGATCATCGAATTGGCAGCGGCGTTCGGACGCTACGGATACAGGCGTATTACAGCGATTCTAAGGATGGAGGGCTGGCGTGTGAATCATAAACGAGTCGAGCGGATCTGGAGGCAAGAAGGCTTGAGAGTCCCGAAGAAGCAGCCGAAAAAAGGGCGGCTGTGGCTCAACGATGACTCTTGCGTTCGCTTGCGCGCGGAACACAAGGACCACGTCTGGACGTACGACTTCGTGCAGGACCGAACGGCCGATGGGCGAAAGATCCGGATGCTGACGATCGTGGATGAGTTCACGCGCGAGTGCTTAGCGATCAATGTTGCCAGGGGGTTGCGTTCAGACGACGTGCTTGAGCAGCTGGCGTGGCTGATGGCGACGCGTGGCGTGCCCGAGCACATCCGCTCGGACAACGGCGCGGAGTTCACGGCGAAGGCTGTTCGCAAGTGGCTGAAGAATGTGGGTGTGCGGACGCTGTTTATCGAGCCGGGGAGCCCTTGGGAGAACGGGTACATCGAGTCGTTCAACGGGAAGCTGCGCGATGAACTCCTGGCTCGTGAGCGGTTCGATACGCTGAAGGAGGCGAAGGTCCTGATCGAGCGATGGCGGGTGCATTACAACACGGTGCGTCCGCACTCGAGCCTTGGGTACAGGCCTCCGGCGCCACAGACCTGGGCCGCAGAGCCGGTCTTCGCTCCGCTCAGCCCGCCTCTGCGGCAGGGAACAACGAACGAACTACACTGGTAGAGATTGGTACAACAACCGGGGGCAGGTCAATCTGGTACTCCGTATTCGAGGTGGTTGATCTGATCGCATCAGGAAACCCC
>JAJDDA010000126.1 GCA_029260535.1 Phycisphaerales bacterium
CGCTCGCGCCGGTATATGCGACCGCATCCTCGAACGATCCGCCGCTGAGTATTCCCCAAAGATCTCGCTCCTTCTCGGAGTGATCGCGCAGCTTCTTCTTGTACGACCCTACCCGGATATACTCGAAGTCCTTGAACCTCACCGGTGTGTGGGTCACAGCGGGTACCTCGAAGACCACGACTCGCTTGCCGTCGATCTCGCCCTCGTGGATCGCAAAGTGAATTTCGGGCGACAGATGCGTGACGAGCCAGTTCTCGAGCTCCTGGCCCTTGACCTTGTCGGTATAGGGTCTGAACATCGTCCCCACGACTTCGTGGTCGCCGTCACGAACGCCCCACACGATGTAGCCGCGTTCTCGGCGGACCAATGCCGCCGAGTTGGCGATGGCCGAAAGGTACTCGCCGATGTCCTCAGGGTTGGCATTGTTCTCTTTGAACTCAACCCACTCCGTTTCACTGTCTAGCGCGGTCAAATCAGTAATCAGCTTGATGAACTGGGTAGTTTCCATGTGCGGTCAAATGATACTCATTGAGAAGCTCCCTGCTGGTTTACATCGCCGAAGGTGTTCGAAGCACTTACTGCAAAGTCTCAAATCCAACTGTCGCCGCCCCGTTGCTGGATCTATCCAAACACAGGGGTTGTCGGTCGAACCCTCCGATTTTGATGTAGTCCCGGCAACGACACCTTGCCCTCTCCCCCAAATCTGTGGTTGAACAGCATGGACCCTGCCGCCGTGCTCATCCGGTTCAAGCGGCCGTCGGCTTCCTTCGCCGAAGTGGCTCCGTGCAGCCGATCCCCCGGTTTCATCCGGGCGGCTGTTCGCTTGACCCGGCCTGCGACACGGCGGCCAAAAACGTGCCCATGTTCAACCAACAGACTCTGGAAGGAGATCTACTATGACGACTACGACCTCAACGACCAACGACAACCAGCCTCACGACCGTGTGATCCTCGGCCCGATCGAAGCCACCATCTGGCAGAACGTCGGCGACAACAACCGGCCTTTCTACCGGGTCAGCTTCTCCCGCAGCTATCGCGACAGCGATGGCGCCTGGAAGAAGACGACCTCGTACAGCAGGGATGACCTGCTGATGCTGGCCAAGGTTGCCGACAAAGCACACTCTCGGATCCTGGAGATCCAGGCCGAGGACAATCAGCGTCAGCGTGACGCCGAGAAGGCGGTTGCCGCGGAAGCAACCCAAGGGGCGGCGCGATGAGCGCCCCCCACTCCCCCCACAACTTTGGGCCATTCGTAGCCGACCTGCACAGCATTGAGCGTGCGGGCGGCTCATCGGAGGTGGTCCGGCTCCGTAAACACTCTGGCGATTCGATCTCACCCGCGGTGTATTTCGATCCGAGCGATTTGATCTGGGTCGTCACGGCATTGCAGGCCGTGCAGTCCCGGATTTACGTGGGGGTTCAATGAAGTTGGTGACGGCGGAGCTCCGCCGTCGCCTCCCCTCGCTGTACGGATCCGAGTGGGAATCGAACCCGACTGTTCAGGCCAAGTTCTTCACGCCGTGGAGCGCCTGGACGTGGTACGCCATCGAGTTCGATGGCGAGGACATCTTCTTTGGCTTGGTTGAGGGTCACGAGGTTGAGCTGGGCTACTTCAGCCTGGCTGAACTGGAATCGATCCGCGGTCCCGGCGGGCTGACCATCGAGCGTGATCTGCATTTCGACCCGGTCGGGTTGAAGGAGTTGAAAAAGTCGCTCGAATGCCGGTACATGGCGCCGCGGCTTCATTTTAAGGAGCTGGGGCGATGAACGGCACCGCGATTCCCCCTAGCACCGATGCCGCAGGATCAACCGCTGATCCTGCGGCCGAGCCGGAGGGCCCAACGGTCTTTGCGGTCAACGCAGAGCGGCTCGCGTGGGGGATTGATTGTGATTCCCCCGATGGCGACATCCGAGCGTCGTACTCTGCCGACCGAATCGGCATGGGCAAGCCGATCCGAAGGGCGTTTACGTTCAGGGCAAGTACATGGGTATGTGTCAGGTTTTCTGTCGGACCAACCGTGACCGCGAAAGCGTACCGGCTGATTCCCATCGAACACTTCGATGGCCAGGCCACGACCTATCCCGACAAGACCCACGATGCAGAAGCGGCCCGGAACGACCCGCTCGGTTTCTACCACGGCATGACGGTACAGCACCGCGGTCAAGGCATCGTTCTCTGCGGCCCACCGGCGATGTTCGTTCCACGCGTCACGGCCCAGCTCGACCTCTTCAAGGAACGCTGATCACATCGTTGACTCACTCGCGATTCAGGATTGATTAGTCAAATGCCGTCAGGTTTCCATCTGTATCAATGCCCCAGAAGAACCACCCGATCTCAACACACAAGACCTTTGCCAACGCCGGCAGCCTCGACGCGGGCACCCGGTTCACCGCTTGCTCGTACTTCTGCACCTGCTGGAATGTCACCCCGATCGCGGCGCCAACCATCGCCTGGCTCAAACGCATCGATTGCCGGCGGCGGCGGATCCTCCGGCCGAGCTCTCGGTCGAGTTCAGTGACGAGTGTTTGGTTCGGTTGCTTGTTCGGTGACATCCCTGGTCTCCTGTCCTGGTGGCCGGGCACTGCAACCCAACAAGTGCGATGGGCATGACGGTTTTAGGCCGGAGCCCTGGACAGAACGCCATTACCCGGCCGGAAGAGGCCGAGCACTTGTGGGAGTTGCAGATCCCTCGTTGTGTCCATCTTCATGGCACGTTTCAGGTGCGAGGTCAAGATCGATTGTGTTCGCGTGATTTATCTCATCGACCTGCGTTGAACAGCATGGACCCTGCCGCCGTGCTCGTCCAGTTCAAGCGGCCGCCGGCTTCCGCGGCTCCGCTGCGCTCGCCTTGTGCAGCCGATCCCCCCCGAGCGGGGCGGCCTTCGCTTGACCCGGCCTGCGACCCGTCGGCCAAAGCGTGCCCATGTTCAACAACAGATCGAAAGGAGATCACACCATGAACACAACAACACTCACAACTCCCACCAATGAACAGGAGATGGTGAACTGGATCCAGCTCGACGGCTTCGTCTTCGCGATGTACGAAGTAGCCATCACCAAATCGTATTACCAGTACCCGATCGCCATCGCGTCATCGCTGCCCGGCCTTGCTGACGCACAGCGGATCGTTTACGCCAGGTTCGCGTGGGACGGCGAAATACCGCCGGGTGAACCAGCCATCGATAAACTCAAGGTGATCGTCAATGGTGAATTCGGCGATCAGCTGCGAGACGAGCTCCGTGCCGTCGAAGGCCCAGTAGATAAAATCGACGGGATCGTTGATGCCTTCAATGACATGCTGTGGATGTGGCTCGATTCGACGATCTCAAGATCTGAAGTCGAAGAGATCGTCCAACGCATGGAATTACTCGGCGTCGAGGATATCGAGAGCCTCAGGTAACTGGTCCCGCACGCCGGCGGCTCACCCCGCCGGCGTGCACCGGATGCTGGTGACGACGATTGATTGATCGTCGTCACCTCCCCACTCGCCGCTCCGCTCCCCCACCGCCTGGATCGACGGCACACGGTGCTGCGACAGTGCCTTATAGAGATTATCCAGGTTCCTGCCGCAGATCTCCACGGTGTCCGCCGGGAACGATAGCGTGATGGATGTAGACGGATCGAATTCGATCTTGAGCAGCGTCGTGTACGGCAACGCCACATGGTTGCCACCCGCAAGCACCAGATCGAGCATGGCAACATAAGACTCGGCAACAGGTTGCCGGTCGTCGTTGTTTGCGGCGTTGCCGTCACCGCGTTGGCCACGCCCGTTGCCACGCGGTGCCGCAGCGTATTTCTTGAGGATTTCGTTATCTCTCACGCTCGGTTCCTCCCAGGTCCAAGTCACGGTTGCGGTCAGCATGCTGCTCGCGTTGCCGCGACGGCTCCGCACGGTGACGCGATCGCTCCGTTGATCTCCGCTGGCCTTCTCGGTGGTGCAGCCACCGCCCCACCGCTTCCAGGCACGCCTCGCCCCGATCACGCGGCGGGACTAATCCATGCTTCATAAGCTCGGTCGCGCTCGTCCGCGACGCGTCCTTCGACACCGCCAGCAGCAGCCGGGCCTTGTCGTCTGTGAGCACCGTCACCTCGTACCGGCCACGCGTTACCGACGTGTACCACTGCTGCTGCGAGCCGGCGAGCATCGAGAGCCCGGACTGAGCCAGGATCACGTGATCCACCGTCCGGCCTTGCGAGGCATCGGAAGTCACGCAGTACCCGTGAGCGATGTGCCCGAAGTTCTTGGGCAGCGTCCAGCCGTTGGCGAGCTTGATCCGCCCGTGCTTGTCGAACCCGGCGATTTCGTACACGGCCCCGTTGTTGAGACGGTGCTGGTATTTGTCGTTGCTCCGGCCGTTGGCGGTGATGCGGATCCGATCACCCATGGCAACCGGCAACGCTCCTTGTTCATAGACCTGGAACTGTTTCGCAGCCTCAACCGGCAACCGCGTGACGGCACTATCTCGTTCCCGCTTGACCATCACGCCGCGTTGAGTATGCCCGACCACCTCCGCCCGGTCGCTCGCCTTGAACCCGAAGCCCGCGTTGCGGTGGAACTGCACCACATCGCCCACCCGGTACGACACCGGGTCTTTCTTCATGGCCACGGAGATGTGTCTTGCACGGAGCTGATGCACCGCCCGGTCCGTCGTTGCCAGCTTGCCTTGCGTTCGTAACGCACCGCGGATCGCGTTCGTGACTTCTCTTCCTTCCGCGTGCGTCGGCGACACGATCAGCGTTGTTCGTCCACGACCGATCGAATCGGTGTACGTCTTGGCGATCTCTTGCAGGCGGTCGTAGTTGCTCACCTCCCGGATCGAGCCCATCTGATCGAGCTTGTTGAAGCCATCTGCGATGTCGCCGTTGGCGATGATCTCCACCGCCTTCTTGTAATCTTCTCGGCGTTGGCGCCTGACGTGTTTCAATTCAATGGGCCGCAAGCCGGACTCCGTCTCGATCAACTTCATGGCGTCGCCGCGGATGACGCTCCGGTGCTGCGAGGTATCGCCGGTGAGGATCAGCCGAGTGCCGGTCCGCTTGGCAATGCGGACAAGCAGCTGCATGTCGGGGACGCTAAGCAATCCCGCCTCGTCCACCCACAGGGCGTTGCCCTTCAATCGGTGTTGTGTATCCGGGTTGCTCAGCACATGAGCAACGGTCTGGGCGTTCCGGAACCCGTCGCCACGCAGCACCTCGTGCGTCGCCATCGCAGACGGCGCCGCGACCTGCACACGCTTGCCGGTGGACTCGATCGCCCGGACGATCTCCTTCATCGTCCGTGTCTTGCCGACACCGGCCCGGCCGCGGATCATGATCACCGAGTCGGTCGACTCCAGCGCCTGCCTGACCGCGTCACGCTGATCCTGCTCGAGCTTCGTGTCGTGGATCTGGTGTTCATGCTTGATCGGCATGTGCTTGCCCCGGCCCTCGCGGATCGTTGCCAGCATGGCCCGTTCTTCGGCGAGCACCTTTGGCGTTGTCACCATCAACTGCCCCTCGAACTCGCGACGCAGCACCTCGTTGTTGGCAACGCGGTGGCGTAGCCGTGTCCAGGTGGCCTCGGGCGTGATCCGCCCGACGCCGTGTTCGAGCGCCGCAGCGAGGAGGCGTTTTTCGGGGACGATCGAGTTCTGCTCGAAGACGTGCTGCAGGGCGTGATCCAGCGAAGCATCAAGAGCCTTCTCGGCGTTCAGCCGGACCGGCCGCTGGCCTCTGGCGTTCGCTCTCGCCGCCTGCAGAGCCTCAGCCTCCTCGGCGTCGATACGCTCGTGCCAGCCCGCCCTAAACTGCTCCATTGTCACTTCACCGGTCTTCCGCTTGCGGGTCTTGGCGCCGAGTTCGGACTTGCGGTTGGGATCATTGATCCCCAGCTCCGTTGCAGTGCGTTCGATCTCTTCGGTGCGGCGGCTGAACTTCTTGTTGACCGATTCGGGGACACCGGCGATCTCCCAGCCGTCGCCGGTGCGTTCGATGCCGTAACCGAGTGCCGTCAACCTCTCCGCCAACCGGGCGTGGTACGCCGCCTGGTAGTACGGGGCGTCACGCTTCACATCGCCGAGCTCGATCGCTTTCCAGCGTCTTTCGGCTGGATCCCACGTCGCGTTGGGGATGAAGGCGTGCAGGTGCAGATGCGGATCGGGCACGCCGTCCACGGGCCTTGCTGTGAAGTGGATGAACTCCGCCCAGACCATGTTGCCGGTGATGCGGTTCTCGTTGCGGCCGCGGGTCCGCACTCGGGTCTGCACGCCCCGCTCGATCTCCCGCAGGGTGTCGGCAACCGCGCCTCTGAGCGTTGCCAGGATCCGCTCATCCCCGGTCAGCTCCATCACCGCCGAGACCGACTTCGGCACGTGAAAGTTGAAGTCGTACCCAGGACGCCGGTTGGGCTGGTTCCGGACGGTCAGCTTCTCACCCGTTGCCGGGTGCTCGTTGTCGCATAGCCGCTCGAAGGCGAGGCGGTCCACCTCGCCCTTGAGGCCGAGCTTCTCGGCGGCCTTGCCACCCCAAAGCCCGACGATCTCTTGTTCGATCCCGATCTGATTCGTGTAATACTCGCCCCGGCTAAGAGCCTCGCGAAAGTACGACTTCGCGGCCTCAGCCGAAGCGCTCGGTGTCATCCTGAGCATGGCTATGAGTTCCCGTAGATTCTCTGCGTTGACGAAATAGGCGCCGGGGAAGAAGCCCCGGATTGTTCAATAGGTTTTGGAAACTGAGTTCCATCACATTCTCTGTCTACATGATGAATGCAGTCAGATGAAGTGACTGTAGCCAGGTGAAGTTGAGTACCTTCATACTCTCAGCAAGCAAGAGGAATAGATGTCAGGCGTCTCTCCTATGCAGTGCATGCGGATAGCCAAGTCTCACTTTTCATCAGTAGCGCTGATTTTCATACTGCTGATTTCATATTCTCAACACCTATCTGTTCGACGCATCAATCAGACGAATTGTCTTCTAGTGTGGGTGGAATTCAATGCTTTGACGGGGCTATACAAAAATCATCGGTGAGCTCCGCAAGCTTGGAATCCTGTCCATCTCTCGCACCACCGTTCGGTCCATCCTGAAAAAGAACGGCGTTGAGCCCGCGCCAGATAGAGCCGAGCAAGTATGGAGCACGTTCCTTCAACGCCACGCCGCAACGCTCTGGTCTTGCGATTACTTCACCAAGCGCGTAATCACACTCACCGGGCTGAAAACTTACACCGTTCTTGCCTTCATGCATGTGCAATCCAGGCAGGTCATCGCCACGAAAGCGGTGCTTCATCCAACAAGAGATTGGGCCTCGGGAGCAGCCGAGTGCTTCGCAAAGATGGTAACTGATCGAGGCATACCAAAGCCAATGATTCTTGTCCGTGACAACGACGGAAAGTTCGGCCCCGAGTTCGATGACGCGCTGCTGAAATCCGGCATCAAGCCGCAGCACCTCCCGATTCGAGCACCGCTGATGAACGCGCATATCGAGCGGTGGATCAAGTCGCTCAAGGTCGAATGCCTCGATCATTTCTTACCGGTTGGACCAAAGCATCTGGATCACCTGATTGCAGAATACCTCGAGCACTACCACACCGAACGACCGCACCAGGGATCGGCAATAAGACGATTCTGAATCGCGGATCACCTGCAATCGTCACCTCCAGCTCCACAATAAAGATCGAATGCGAGACTTGGCTTGGCGGTGTGCTCAGGCACTATCGGCACGCGGCCTAACTCTATTCTTGTCGTCTGTTGAGCGCGGTGTTACGTGGGATCGCTGCGCGCGCCACACGAGTTCTGCTACAATACCCAATGGAAATGATGATCTTCTTCAATTGATTGCACTTCAATTGTTCTCGATCGAAAATCCACATCATCATCTGCTCGACGCCGAAGAGCAAGATTGGATTTCTGAACACCTGGAAAACCACAAGCAATCGCGATCGAGCAGCCGCTCTCATTTCTCGAATTCATTTCTGTCCACTACGGTTTAATCACATGATATTAGGTTGGCTATAATAGTTGGAAAGTTTAAATTTTCTGAAACATGCATAAACGTTACCGCAGTATCACAATCCAAATGAAGCCAATATCCAACATAATCGCCGCCAGGATGGCCTGCCTCAACATCATCCCTTACCCACGCACACACAATCGGATCCGGATTTTCACTTTGCATGAGTCGTGCGAATAATTTATCGCCACTGGACCCTGGAGCAAAACGCGATTCGGGAGTTTGCACAAAAATCGACCCACCACTTTGGTACTGAATTTCTATTTTCCAAACGGCGTCCTCTTCATACAAATACCCAGCGGCATTCGCCGGAACCTCTACGATGATCTTTGTTTCTGGAATTGCCAACCGTTCCCCAGGCGAGCGCGGTGATAATGACTCATAATCGCCTACCATATTTTGCAACTTTCCATATCCGAAAATTACTGAGACAAACAGAACGATTAATATAACTAACAATACCAGTTCTATTTTTCGCTTTAATCTCATTACACACCTTCAAACTGATCGCGACCGCATGTCAATTCGTAACTACTGCGGGTTTCAGTATCGCAGTTAATTCTTCGAGCGATGATTGATCGCTTTTTATCCGCAATCACATTTCCGCCCTTCACAGGAACAGATCGTACCTCCTCAAGGAGAAAGCTGCAAACACTTCAATCGTCATCATCATATCCGCCATTACCCCTCTTATTGTCTCGGAACGGCCCCCCACCCGGCGGCCTGCCCCAGCCATCTTGAAACTCGTTATAGCCAGGAATATTCCCCACTGGATCTAAATATATAGGCTCAATTGGCCCCTCCGGAGTCATGCCAGGGAGGCTCGCGCCTTTTCGAGCGGTCCTTACGGCTTTTTTAAACCCACGCCGCTGATCCCGCTTTACTCGCTCTTTATGCGGATCTAATTTGTCTTCAGGTATATTCAGATCGGCATAATTATTATCTTCATCTCTTCGCTTCTGGCCCTCACACATTGCCTGCTGCGCGCCATCCAGCGCATCTGAGAATTCATCGATAGCTTTATATGTTTTATATAGCGCATAGGCGGTAAAACCTACCCCAATAACAATAAGGATAAACTCTCCTTGCGGATCAGTATATGCAAATGGATCAGACCTGACATATTCATATAATAGCAACGAATCGGCATACCCAATTGGATCTCTCGACACCCACCGCCCCATCTCCCCCGAATACCACCGATGCCTTGCCAGGCTCAGCCCGGCGATCTCATCATAAAGATACCCGCTGTACCCCACCGAGTTGCCCACGAACGACAGGCTGCCCTCGTCCGAGCTCGAGCCGTTGCCGTAGTTGCCTGTCACGGTGCCGAGCTCGCCGGTGCTGACGATGCCAGTGAAGAAGAAGTCCGCATCAACATCGTACGCGGCAACCGCCCAGCCCTTGAAATACGACGCAATCACAGCGCCGAGATCAGACGAATCCACGACACCATCGCCGTTGATATCACCCAGCGGCGAGTATCTCGCAACGCCGTACGCCGTGTACCTGACGCGCTCTTTGAGAGTGCCCGTGTCACTCAGCACCACGACCACGTCGTACTTCCGGTCGCACAATGTGTACAGGCCATCCGAATCCGTGAAGTCGTCGGTTAGATCCGTGTCCGTCTGCGCGAAGATCAGCGCATCAATATAGTTCGGGCACCAGACGCGCTGCGTGACGGATGTCTCGGCGAACGACGCGAGGGCGCCGCCGAACCGCTCTTCGAGCAAACGCCAGTCGCTGTCGTAGTAATGCAGCGTCGAATCTTCGAGCGTGCCATTCGTGCTGTCGTCGGTGTTCGCCTCGCGCGTCGTGCGCCAGTGTAGGCCGTTGTAGCCGTAGCGCACGCGCCCGTACTCCGCCGTGGCGCCGTCAGGATCGATGTTCACCTCAACCAGGCGGTTCCAGGCGTCGTAGACGTACACCCACTTGTCATCGCCGCCGCTCAGGTCCGGGTTCACCTCGCGCGAGGTCAGGTTCCCCGCGGCGTCGTGAACGAGCGTCAGGGCCCCTGTTGAGCCGGTCGTGCGCGGATCCGAGATCGTGCGCACGCCCGTTTCATTGACGTCGTTGTGCGTGCGGTCATCGGAATAATCCGCGGCTTCATCGAAGCCGCCGGTTCCGGCGGCGCCGTTGAGGTTCTGCGCGAAGCCCTGCCAGTTGCCGAGCGCGTCGAGCTCCCAGCGCTGGCCACGAGACCCGGCGACCGCGAACGACGTGGTGTACTTACCGCGATCCGCCTGCTTGAGCCGGAGCAGCCCATCGTAGGAATACTGCTCATCACGGCTGGCCAGTTTCGATCCGACGGCGCCACTGTTGATTGCCCTCATATCACGCCGATCGGTGATGTTCGAAGCATGATCGTACAGGTATTGCAGGTCAACGATCGCCGGCTTCGTTGAGGTCCAGGAATCCTTCACCCAGAGCTGCTGCCGGACCCGGCCGAACTTGTCGTACCCGGGGTACTCGCCGGCGGTCTCGGTCGTCGTCTTGTGGTCCGCGTGCCGATCGAGGCGAGCCTCGGCGGTTTCGAGATCCTTGAGGATCACCGTGCCCATGCCCAGGTGGTCGTACCCGACGGTGTGCGTTGTCGGTCCATTAAGATACGGCTCCGGCCCGTTCCAACTCAGGCCGGTGAACCGGGAAATTAGATCGTCGTCATCATCGGAGGTTGAGCCGTACGAGTAATCGAGTTGCGTTCGCGAGCCTGTCCCGGGGACGGTGGGGTACTTGATCGCATCGAGACGGGAGTAGTTGCCGGTGGCCACATCTTCCTGATCGAAGTCGTAGTCGACCGAAGACTCATCGGCGCCGCCGAGATCGCCGTTGGGGTTCTGCTTGACCTTGTTGACCTGCCAGAGCCCGTTGTAGCCGAACTCCACCGCGTTGACGACGGTGCTGCCGTCGAGCGATTTCGTGGTCCCCAAACGCCCCATCCCGTCGTAAGTCAGGGTCAGCTCGTCGATCGCGGTATCGATCCCGGTCCCGTGATTGGTGACATCGTCCGTATCAACACGCCCCAGCTTGTCACGGCTGTACTCGTGCTCGGTGCTGTTCTGATCCCGCATGCCGATCAGTTCGCCCTGGCGGTTGTACCCGTAGCGCACCGAGTCCGAGCTCGTACCACCCGAGTCGGGATAGAAGACCTGCCGGAGGAGCGAGTTGGAGTTGAGATCGGAAGTTGCGTACATATCAGTCGTCGTGACACCGTATACATACTCCGTCTCCTGCTCGGTCAGCGTGGTCCCGTCGTAGTTGTACGCAACGAGATACGTGACATTGTCGATGCCGTCGTAAGCGGTGATCGTGACCCGATCAACATCCTCAGTCGCGGGGAAGTTAGACCCGTCGTAATCCGTCTCCCAGCCCCAGTCGTTGGTGGCGTGACGAATAACACTGGCCTCGTCATGGTTTTCGGCCATGCCGACTTCGCGGTTCAGGTCGTCGTAGAAATACTTCGTCACGTAATCCGTGCTCGAGTTGACCTTCACGGTCACGGTCTCAATCAGATCGCGCTCGTTGTAGGTGTAGCTGGTTTGCAGATCATCGGATGACGGCGACTCCGGTTCCAGTGTCGCGGTAGCGCCACCAGATTCCAGAATGTCCGAAGCGGACAGCCCGGTGCCGAAGTCAACCTCGTTTTCCAATCGCCCGGCGTCATCGTACGCCCAGCCCCGCCAGGTCGTTACCAGGCCGTCGGTCGGAGCGCCAACTGCGAGAAGATCCCCGTAGTGTGTACTGTCGTGCGTGCGCTGGTGCGTCGCAAGAAGCGTGATCTGGTCGGCGTCGGAGTCGCCATCGTCGCCGTATGTGTAGTTCACCTGCTCGAGAATCGTGTCATCCGTAATAGATGATGCGTCGGCATGACTCAAGGACTCCAGTTCCGACACACGAGGATTTCCAACACCTTTACTCCGATCGGTTGTGTACTCAACCGTTGCGCGGCTCAGCCCATCGTACTCCGTCTTCACACCGGGAGCGTTTGGCGACCACTGCGCGATCTCACGGCCGACGCTGTCGTACCAACTCAGCCACTGCAGCACATCGCCCGTATCCGGATCTTCGTCCGGATCGATCAGGCGTCGAGTCTGATACAGCATGCCGCGCTGGTTGTACGCGAAATCCTCATAGAAACCACGATTGGTGTCTGTCGAATCAAACGACGATTGATCCGCGGGAGCCGAAGCGCTCGTCAGGCCACGCTGAATCAGCCGATCCAGATTGTCATACACCACCGTCTCGTGCGGCGCCAAAGGGCTCTTGGTCTTGATCCGGCGGTTGCGATAATCGTAAGTAAAAACCGAATCCCGATCATCACCAGAAGTTGAATTCGCGTTCGCACTCACAAGCGTCAGGTTGCCATCGCCGACACCTGATGTCGATGTCCCGGCGCTGTCGTAGTAGTACGACGCTACGTCCACCATGTTTACAGACGAAGTACCGACACGCTCTTCGGTCATCCGGTCCAGATGGTCGTAGTCGTACTCCGTGATCGTATCGAGACTATCAGTAACCTTGATCAGACGACCCGCCCCGTCGTATGCGTACTCGGTAGTGTAGAAGCCATTGAGATCATCCGACACGTCCTCCCAGCGCTGCTGTTCGAGCAGCAGCCCGGAATGGTTGTACACCGCCAATGATTTCGTACGCTCTTTCGTCGTGTCGAGGTAATCATCGACGCCGATTAGATCGTAGTCACCCGAGGTCAACTTCGGAACGAAGCCGTTCTCACCGAGATGGCGGTTGCTGGCGTTGTAGTAGCGAACAACAGCGAGGCCACCAAACTCTCCGGTCCCAGCTGTATCTGTAATATGAGGCAGCTCGACCTCAGCATAGTAGTAGAGAGGATCCTTGCCCGTGTGCGGATGATCCAGATTAAACGCGACAGGCGTCACGCGCATCTCGCGGACGTGCTGCATCTTTACACCGGCGGGCGATGTCGATTCGATTTCACGGCCAAGCTCATCGTATTCCCATGTCGATGTGAGCTTGCCGCCGTCCGAGTTACGATCATCGCTGATCCCCGCGTTCGTGAGCTCTGTCTGAAGGCCCGTAAAATCATTCCAGTTCGTCGGCTCCGCGGCATTCTGCTCGACCTTGGTCACCATCCCCGTGGTCGTGTCGAACTCGCGGTAGGTGTGTGCACCGTCCGTCTCGATCGTCCACTCGTTCTCGCCGCGATCGTTGTACACTTCGAAATGGCTGTAGGTCCCGCCGCCGGTAGGCCCGTTCTCTGCAACGAGTTCGACCTCGGTTTCTTCGTGGCGCCAGATCACCGCGAACGGCGGGTCGAAATCACCTACCGCATTCGTCTCCAACTTGTATGTATAGACCGTATCCTCAACATCATCGTCAGATCCTGTTGGGAAGGTGATGGCGCCGTCTTCGCCCTCTTCGCGATATCGCCTGACCTTCGAAACGAGCCACGGATGCGTCGAGTCGTACTCGATCGACCGAACCAGATCGCAATTCGATACCGTCAGCCCTGATGAAAACCCTTCATGAATTCGAACCTCAGTCGGCCGGTTGTCTTCGTTGTACGCGTAGGCGTGCACCAGTCCATCCGTCGTATTCCTGCTGTATCCCCACAAGCCAGTTGTTGTCAGAAGATCGGAATGATCGCCCGACATCGCCGACGGCATCAGCTTGAACTCAACACGCGCATCACTGTCACGCACGTACTCCGTGACCCAGTAACTTGTGCCCGAGACATCATTCTCTGCGTCCGCGATAATCTCATTGACTAGATAAGGCGTTGCAGAATTCGCGGTAATATCAGGATCTGACAGACTGGACAGATCCCAAATCTTTCGTGTATGGAACGAGTACCCACTCTGTCCAGGAATAACAATGTATTCGTTCATCCGTGTAGAACGATGTACATCTCCACCGCTTGAATACTCAACTTGTTCGTATCTTTGCAACAAGCCCAATCCGCCGGTGCCGCCGCCACAACCGCAGGTGGATTGAAGCAACTGAGTCTCCACAGCGCCGTACTTCTCAAAGAGGCCAGCAGAGACAAGGTCGTACGAGACAATATGCTTTGATGCAAGACCCGCGACGGTTACATCTTCTGAAGTCAGGATTACAGAGCCACTCTCGACTTGATACAAATCTATCGCAAACTGTTCAAGAGATCTATAATTACTTGCTGGCTCCTGCTCGTTGTATCGTTGACATGCAAATTCAACCGATTCCGGCAACGTTACCGTTCGGAGCATGTGCGGATGCCCCAAGAGGTAAGTCGTGCCAGTGTGTCCGCCAGAAATCGTGTACTGTTCAGGGACCTCAAGTTCGTCAATCAAGTCTTCAGTTAGACCTGTGCATTCCAGGCACGTCCCCGTCCCCCCACCAGGAGTGCCAACAGGTCCCACTTGGTATCGGTACTGCGTTATCTGCGTTCGTGCGGGGTACCCGATATCTTCATTGTCTGTGTCATCATCAGTGTCGGGCAGGTATTCCTCAACCACGGTTGGGCCATTGTCAACCCGGGTGTAGTTGACCACCTGCATCAGGTCCCCTTCGGTCCCCGTGTACACCGCGAGATTTGATCCGTGGTGCGCGTCGAGATCACTCCAGTAGTAGTAGACGACACGCTGCGTTTCGAGAACACCTTGTCCATCGGGGCGCTCGACACGTAAGCGCCGCAGTCGACCCGGAAACTTGACTTCATCATCCTCGGGGTCGCCAATATTGTCGTACCCTGTCAAGGTATCGTGGTAATCGAAGTAAATGGTCGCGTTCAGGTTTCCGTCTCGGTCAACGCATCGCACCTTTGAAACAAGCGGCATAGAAGCGTGTGAATAAAGCGCAGTCTTTGAAACCTCAATATGCTCGTACTCGTAAAGCATCCGGTTGCCGTACGGGTCCTGAATCTCTGCGAGCAAGCCCAGGGCCCAACTCGGAGCCTCTTCTACACCGGCACCGTACAGATGAACTTCACCCTCGGCATTAGGAGGATCAACGTTATAGATCCCCTTCCAGAAATGCTTGACGTACTGCCCCTCTTCATGCAAAGCAAATGTCGGGAACTTTTTGTCTACTCCGGAAAAACCAAGCCAATCATCGTCACGCTCGATTAAACCTCGCTTGAAATAGCGAGTTGTCCCACCACCAGACAGCCAGCGATCGTTCTGAAACGCTGCCAATTCATCTTCCTCTTCAAACACGGCCATGCTGATGGAGTTGTTCCGGTAATGAATCCTGACTTCTCGATCTGTTCCTGGCAGACCGATCGGCTGGATGCTTTCCATGGTATCGAGCAGCCAGTTAGCCCCAGAAATATACGGGAACGCCGAGATCCCCCACGCTTCGAATCGCGAGCTGTGAGATCGCATAAACGTGAAATCGTTGCCTGGCAATTCAACAACCAGATCCGTTGCTCGTTCTACCTTTGCGCGATCCCAGAGCTGCACAGGATTCTGCGTTGTAGGATCTGCATCTCCGGATCCGCAGCCTCCGTCATTCTGCCCAGGCGTGTGTTTTTCGAAGTCGGTCAGCTCACCGGCGCTGCCTGCTCCTTCTTGAGCAAAGGAATCAGCCGTGCCCAAGCTTCCAATCAACAGAGAGGCCATAAATACCATCCAGAACCCGCCAGGCCTTGCTTGCTTCGACATCGATCGCTCCTTTGCTTTCAAATTAATCGGCAGCACAACAGCCAGCGACTCGCTTGGTCGCGGATGCACGCTGAATGGTTTTTTCAGTTGATTTCTAGACAAAAAAGATCGCGCCGAGCTGCACGGCTATAGGTCGCTTCATCGTGTTTACACACAAGAATCTGTTTCTAGTACGCGGCAAGTTACAGTAAAGGTTTCAATTTGTCGAGATCATTTAGAAATTTTTATACGACAAGCAGAAAGTTCACTGCCTATCAACACCTACTGCCAATGCATTATCTGCCTGCAGAATAATCGCATGGAATGCACGTGAGTAGTCAACCTCGATGAGACAAAGACAGGCTGTGCACATTTCTCTTAATGTTTTCGGTGAACTCCCAAGAACCGCCTGTATACTGACCGGCGTATAAGCACAAGAGCAGAATGCGTTCTGCTATCGCGATACGCCTTTGTGATTCTGCATCATCCATAGAATTTTGAGGTATCAATCATGACGAAAACCACTTGCCGCATCAGCACCTGCGCAGCGACTCTCGGGGCCATGGCCCTCCTGACCGTTGGCGCCCTGAATTTCAACGTCACGACGCATGCGCAAGAGCAGCGCCAGCTGATCCCGATCGCTGAAGCCGCCTTCGTGCTTGGAGCCACACCCGATGCGCTCGCCGCTGCGGGAGCAAACGCCGACGATGCTTCCGCCGCACTTCAGAGCCTTACGCAGGCCGAAGACGAGCGGGCGGCATTCGCCAATGCACGTTCCGCCGAGCGTGCGGCGCTCATTGAACTGCAGTCATTCAAGGCCAACGTGCAATCTGGCGGGATGACCGACGATCGTGCCGAGCAGATCGGCCTGCTTGAGGATCAATACGAATTCACTGCAGCAACGCGAAGGAACGCCGAAGCCGCTCTCCGCGCAGTCATCACAGACAGCCTCTCGAGCCGTCTGGGGGCCGAGTCGATTGCAGTTCTCAGTCAATTCAACAGCAACTCTGGTCGCAGAGTGCCCGCGGCGTACCGCGCGATGGATCTCTCCGAGGATGGCTGGGAGACGCTCGAACGCGCCTATGTCAAGCACGACCGCGGCCTTAATCTCACATCTGCGGAATCATCCGCGTTGAACGCAGCAATGTCGAGTTCGCATGTTGCGACCGTCTCGGCTCGCCTAAATTCCAACACGGACTTGATCGCTCAGGTATTCGCGCTTGCAATGGCAAATTGACTCAGCGTACCCCGACACGCCTTATGTGAGCCTGTGTTGAATCCCTCTAATCCATTCCAAAGCACTAACCAACACCCTCGCCGCTCTCTCTTGCCGTTGCGATGCATAGCCGCTTTGGGCATCCTGGTCGTTTATTGTTGCGCTGGCTCTTATGCCCAGCAGGATCTCACCGATCAAGGAGGACATAGTCAGGCATCGACGATCAACCTCTCCGGCGAAACGTCGCTCGATCAACTCACCGAACTGATCAGCACACGGCTCAACGTCTCGATCGAGTACAACCAACGCGAGCTCGCACAGCGGAGTGTTACGCTCCGCCTCCGTCAGCCGCTCGACGACCAGCAGCTCTGGCAGACACTCACCCAGGTGCTCGAAGGCCAGGGCCTCGCGATCGTTCCTCTCAATGATTCCGAGATTCTCCGCATTGTCCCGATCGCGCAAGCGTCCAACGCTCTCCAGACCATCACCGACCGAGTGAACCTGCAACCGGTGCCACTGGAGCCGGGCTCCAATTTCGTATCGGTGCTGGTTGAGCTCCGATCGGCTTCGCCATCGACTATCGCCTCCGCCCTGGCGCCGTTGCTGACGCCCAACGCCGGGCAAGCCAAGCCGATCGGTGAGACAGGGCTACTGCTCATCAGCGATTACCGAAGCCGAGTCCAACGTGCATTGGAGATTATCGATCGCCTTGATGCGCCGGCGGACCCGATCAGCCGTGTCACGAAGCATTTGGAACAAGCTACCGCCGCTCGAGTAATCGAGTCGGTTCAGCTTGTATTGACCGCAGAGCTTGTCGCGGACCCAACCTTATCTCAAACCGCTTCGGGCGCCGTCGCTCCCGGGATCCAGCTGCTCCCGATGCCGGGGGGCCAGAGTATCCTGATCCTCGCTCCCGAGTCTCGCATTGCTCGGATTGCCGAACTCATCGAGCATTTCGATGTGGCGGAGCAGGTCATCACTAGAGCGTACGACTCGGGTCCGGCGCCAATAGAAGAGCTGGTTGAATCGATCCGGGCGCTGCTCCAGTCGGGGACCTATTCAGTCGGAGGACCCGGACTAGGCCCTCGTCTTATCACCGATCGGCTGACTTCCACGATCTACGCGACCGCGACCGAATCGCAGCACGACCAAATCGAGAGCCTTCTCAAGCAAATCCTCGATAGCCCCGCTGGCGCGGGCTCGTCAATGCTTGCCATCGAGATCAGGAACCGCGACGCGACGGAACTGGCTGAAACACTCCGTGAGTTGCTGGATCTCAGCAATACTGCAGATCCTGCCGACAAAAACTCTGTCTCAACAGCCGCACCAAACACCGCTCCATCAAATTCAGCTGCACAACACTCAGGCAGCAACTCTGGCATCCTCGACGGGATCAACGAGCAAGTCACCATCAGCGTCGATGAGCCAACGAATTCCATCCTCGTCATCGGCAACCCATTAACACTCGCACAGGTCGAGTCTATCATCGATCGCCTCGACCGACGGCAACCTCAGGTGATGATTGAACTCACGCTCGTCTCGCTCGATGAGGGCGAGGCGATGGATTTCGGTGTCGAGCTGACGGGACAGTTCACTTCCGGTGAAACCTCGTTCGACCTCGCCAGCCTCTTCGGCCTCGGCGCCGGCAGCGCCATCGCTGGGGGCACGGGCTTTACCGGTTCGATCATCCGACCCGGTGATTTTAACGCGATCGTACGTGCGCTCGAAGCGGTCAATACCGGCCGCTCGGTGACTTCACCCAAAACCCTCGTCAACAACAACGCCACCGCAACCGTGCGCGGCGTAGCGCGAGAACCGTTCACGAGCCTAAATGCCTCGGATACCGTCGCCACGACCAGCCTTGGAGGGTTCGAAGACGCTGGCACAACGGTCACCGTCACCCCACACATCACCGCGGGCGATCACCTCTCACTGGAATACTCGGTCGAACTCAGCGCCTTTACCGGCGAGTCCACCGCGACCGGCGATGGCGGCGTTCTGCCGCCGCCGAGTCAGCAGAACAGCTTCGACGGCGAAGTCACGATCCCCGACGGCTTCGCCGTCGTCCTCGGCGGCCTCGAAACCCGCCGCTCCGGCGAGGCCACAACACGGATCCCATTCCTCGGCGAGATCCCCCTGCTCGGCCTGCTTTTCAGCACCACCAGCCAATCCGAAACTGTCTCGCGTTTTTACATCATCATCAAGGCCACCGTTCTTCGAGACCCCGGCTTCGAAGACCTTCAGCTCCTCGGCGAGCGTGATCTGGTCAGCGCTGACGCCGATGACGGGTTCCCATCGATGCGCCCGATCTGGCTCGATTAGAATTACCGGCTTTTTTTGCTTGCCCAATGGCGGCGCATGCCGGATCGTGTGCTGGTCTGATTCAATCTCATGCCCGTAGCAACCGACCATCCCGAGTTCGCTTCACTCGAAACACCTATCGACTGCGAACTGGTGAGCGATGTGTTCGTGGAGCGGGTGCCGATCGAGTACGCGCGCGAGCACCTGGTGATCAGCCAGGGCGCCGACGCCGAGGGCAACGAGCGGCTCATCTTTGCCAATGAATCCAGCGTTGCTCTGGTCGCCCACAACATCCAAGCCCGCATCCGGCGGCCTGTCGTTGCGCTCTTGGGCGACCCCGATTCTATTGCGCTTGCGCTAGATGAAATCGCACAGCGTCAGAGCGTGCAGCCATCGGCCAACACCGACATGATCGGGCTGGATGGAGAGGACACCGAAGACGGCTTCGATGATGCGGCGATCGCAGCGCTGCTCAAGGCGGAAGACCGTGATCTCCTGCAGATCTCGGGCCGAGCGCCCGTCGTCAAGCTCATTAACGGGCTGCTCTTCCATGCGCTGGCCGAAGGCGCCAGCGACGTGCACATCCAGCCGCTCGAAGAGACCCTTGTCATCCGAAGGCGCGTCGATGGCGAGCTCGAGGATATCCGTACCTTGCCTAAGCGGTTGCTCGACCCGATCGTCAGCCGCATCAAGGTCATGGCGAACATGGACATCGCCGAGCGCAGGCTGCCCCAGGACGGCCGCGCCGTTGTCGCCATCGGCCCGAGCGAGGTTGATTTACGGATCAGCAGCCTACCGACAGCGCACGGCGAGCGTGTTGTCATCCGGCTCCTTGATAAACGCCAGAACGATTTCTTCCGGCTCGGAAATCTTGGTATGCCCGATGCTATTTGTAATCGATTTGAAGCGGTATGCGCCAGGCCCCACGGCATGATCCTTGTCACCGGCCCTACCGGCTCGGGCAAAACCACCACGCTCTACAGCGTGCTGCGCCGAGTCGCCAGTCCCAACCGGAACGTGATGACAATCGAAGACCCGATCGAATACGAACTGCCTGGCATTAGCCAGTCGCAGATCAACACGCGCAAAGGCGTGACTTTCGCGACGGGTCTGCGTCATATTCTTCGTCAGGATCCAGACGTGATCATGGTCGGCGAGATTCGTGACGCTGAGACGGCGCGCATCGCGATCCAATCGGCGCTGACCGGCCACCTTGTCTTCTCCACCCTGCATACCAATAGCGCGGTCACCGCGGTGACGAGGCTGATCGATCTGGGCGTTGAGCCATACCTTATTAATGACTCGTTGGCCGCGGCATTGGCTCAGCGTCTGGTTCGAAGAACATGCGACTTGTGCAGCGGCACGGGCAACTCACCAGACCAGGCAACCTGCCCCGAATGCAAGGGCCGTGGCTTGAGCGGCCGAGTCGGGTTATTCGAGTTGCTCGTCATGGATGAGCGACTCCGGGAACTGGTCGCCACCGGCTCGACGGCGTCCGGGCTCAAATCCGCCGCAAGAGCATCGGGGATGCGCTCGCTCCGCGAGGCGGGGTTGGAAGCAGTCAATACCGGTACTACGACACGAGCTGAGATCGATCGCGTGACATTGATTGACACCGAGGAAGCCGCGAGCTGATGCCTGTCTACCGCTACAACGCGATCGCCCCCAACTCCGGCTCACGCCGCCGGGGCGAACTAACCGCAGACACGGCGTCACAGGTCAGGTCTGCGCTGCGGACCATGGGGCTGGCGCCGACGCGGGTAACACTGGTTCGAGAGCGTGTGCAGCGCAGCAATTCTGAATCGCCAAACGCCCTAACAAAAATATTAAATGCTCCGAGACGACTGCAACAATCACCCGCACGCAAGCGTGACTCGCTCATCGAGTTTTACGAGAGCCTGGCGGCGCTGCTGAACACCGGGACCCCGCTGGTCCAGGGACTCGAACTCCTCGCCGGGCATGACGGCGCCCGGTCACGCCGGGGCCGTGCTCTAGCAAGCATGTGCCGGGGCCTGGCTGATCGGGTCAGTGCCGGCGACACGCTCGCCGATGCGATGGCGGATCGCCGAGACTGGTTCGCGCCGGTGGATCTCGCACTCGTCCGCTCCTCAACCGAGTCGGGCCAAGCCGACCGCACGCTCACAGACCTTGCCGAAGCGCACGCTCGATCCGGCGAACTCCAGGGGAGCATCGCCTCGGCGATGGCATACCCGATGCTGCTGACTGTCTTCGGGATCGGTGCGGTTGTGTTCCTATCGACAAAGACACTCCCGCAGTTGGCCGGGGTTCTTTTGGACGCTGGTGTCGAATTACCCTTGCCCACATCGATTCTGTTAACCCTTGGACAATCGCTCAGCGGGCATCCGCTGTTGTGGATGAGCGCACTGATCGCCGTCGCCATGCTCGCGGCCTGGCTCTGGGCGACGCCGGTTCTCTCCAGGGCGCGGTTGCGCCTGCCGGTCTTCGGGCCAGCGGTGCTCAAATCACAGCTCGGCACCGCATCGCTGCTGCTGGCAAGGCTGATTGAAGGCGGCGTACCGCTATGCGATGCGGTGGCGCTGACGGCCCCGACGGTGCGCAACAGCGCGATCCGGGATGAGCTTGCCGCCATCGGTGATGCGGTGCGCGAGGGCCGGTCGGCCTCCGATTCTCTGCTTGTCGGCGGCGTCGCCGACCCGGTCTTCTGCCGGGTGATCAGCGTCGGTGAGGAATCCGGCGAGCTCGCGCACGCCCTGGAAACCATCGGCGTCCGGCACATGGCGTCGAGCGCCAGGCTCACCCAAAAACTTGCTGCGATCCTCGAACCAACCGTGATCCTGATCCTCGCCGCGATGATCGGCTTCGTCGTCTACGCCGCGATCATCCCGATGCTCCGTGTCTCACAGACCTTTTAAGAATGATTGAACAGCAGCACCATCTCATGCAATCCAACACACAACACCGCCGAGTCCGATCAATCACACACCGAGCGATGACGCTCGTCGAGGTCCTCGCGGTCGTCATCATCCTCGGCCTGATCGCCGGCACTCTTACGTACTCCTTTCGAGGGCAGGTCGGTAGGGCCAAACGTGAACTCGCCAAGACTGGCATCAGCGTCATCATCAGCGCTATCGAGACCTACGCACTGGAGACTGGCGCACTGCCGACGATGGAAGACGGGCTGCAAGCCTT
>JAJDDA010000127.1 GCA_029260535.1 Phycisphaerales bacterium
CCCATGTGTCTTGCTCAACAGTGGGTCAGGAAATCTCAGCGGGTTTGGGTCTCGCCTGCTCGTGGAGCGGTTTGAAGGCGCGCCGGTGGAAGAACAACCCTACCACGGACAGCACCGATCCGATTGATGCGAGGATCAGCCCGATGCCGGGCGAGGCGATCGTTTTGAACTGCCCGATCATCCCAACACCCAGGACCGGGGGCGTGAACGGCTTGATCGCGTTCGAGAGCGGCGCGGTGGGGTCGAGGTTCTGCCCGAAGTGGCTCATCCACAGGTGCAGGTCGAGCAGGAAGAAGGGCGGGAAGAGGATCGCGGGCATCGCCAGCAGCGCGGCCCACTTCGAGTGCACGTGGACGGCGCCCTCGACGAGGAGCATCAGCGCCAGGAGCATCACCACGCTGAGCGAACGCTCCAGCTGGGCCGCCTCTTCGAGCGGGCGCATCCCGATGTAGTGGTTCAGACCGTCGATCTCGGTGATGTCGCCGGTCAGGCGGTTGATGAACGCGGTGACATTGAGCCCGTCGGGGTATTGCGGCGCCTCAAGCGTCATGTGCCAGTAGGGCAGGAAGAGCGAGACGAGGATCGACATCCTGGCGAGGGACAGGAAGACCGCCGGCCAGTGGTAACGCATCCCGTGGCGCGCGTTTGGATCGATCGGGATCCGCGGACCCATGAGTTTCTGTAGTGCCTTACCCAATGGTCAGCTCCTGTCTTGCTTTGGAATCCGTGGCGCCGCGTCTCCGCGGCGCCACGGTTGATCTATGTCTGCATACGGCCGAGGCTTAGTTGGGCTCGACCAGGAGGTAGCCGGTCATCTCCAGGTGCAGCGCCGAGCAGAACTCGGAGCAGTAGAAGGAGTAGACGCCTGGCCGATCGGCTACGAATTCGATCGTCTGCGTCTCGCCCGGTTCGAGCGAGATGTTGATGTTCCACATCGGGATGCTGAAGCCGTGCGTTGCGTCCTTGGCCCGCTCGATGCTGGTGATATGCCAGCGGATGTGATCGCCCTCTTTTACCTTGACGTGCTCGGGAGTGAAGTGGCTACGCACCGCGGTCATGTAGATATCAACCTGATTCCCGTTGCGCTCGATGCGTTCGTTGCCCTGCGTCGGGGCGCCGGGCTTGACCGCCATGGTGTTGGGATCCCAGCCGATCGCGGGGTAGACCTCGTAAGGCTTGAGCTTGTCCGCCTTAATCGTCTGCGCGTAATGGGGTTCGCCGAACCCGACGGGCATGTCGTAGAGGAGCTGCATCGAGTCGCCGCCCTCGGCGATGTCGATCAGCTGGAAGTTCTGCGGCAGCAGCGGACCGGTCGGGAAGAACCGATCCAGCGACCACTTGTTGAACGCGACGAGGTACTTGCCGTCGGGGCTGACCGTGTCGCCTTCCATCGTGCCGAGGTGGCCGATGTTGTAATGGACGTTCTGCTTGCCGACGAGGGTCCAGTCGGCTTCGGGGTTCTTCTTGCCCCATTCGCCACCGAGCGTCCAGCGGGCGACCGCCGGCTCGAGGAAGAGCGAGGTGTAGGCGTAGCCCTTGTCGTCGAACTGTGTGTGCAGGGGACCGAGGCCGACCTCAATCTGTGCTTCGACACAGGAGTCGAAGTCGAGCACCGGGACGCCGAACTGATCGGGTTCCCAGTTCTTCGCGGCGATCGTCGCCTGCATCTTCTCGAAGGAGTAGATCGTGACGTGCGGGTCGAGCTTGCCCGAGATGACCACGTACTTGCCGTCGGGCGTGACGTCGACGCCGTGCGGGCTCTTGGGCTCGGGGACGAAGTAGAGCACGCCCTCGGAGATCAGGGTCGAGAGCGGGATGACGGGGAATCCGGCGACATCCTCCGCAGCGCCGGAGTTGTAGAGCTCCTCGGCCTTGCGGTAGTCGATGATGTGGAGGTAATCGTTGTCGCGCTGGCTAACGCCGGCTTCGAAGGGGGTGCCACCGTCTGCGGTCTTCCCGCCGATGGCGAGCTCGGTGTTGAACGAGTTGCCGAAGATCCAGCCCTCGCTGTCAAGCTTGCCCGCGTCGAAGAGGTCCTGCCAGTACGGCGGGAGTTCGAGCGCGAACGACTTGCTCTCGTCGATCCGTCCCTTGGAGCGGTCGAACTTCCACATCGTGACCATGCCCTTGTAGGACGCGTTGTAGTCTTCGATCGGGGCGTACGTGCCGGCGAGCGGTGAGCCGTACTGGCCGCCTTCGATGATGTACTCGGTGTTGGGAGTGACCATCGCGCCGCCGTGATCGTTGAGCGCGATCGGGTTGTTGATGATCTGCTTGGTCTCGAAGTCCTTGAGATCGATGACGGCCATGCGGGCGTTGGCCTTGTCATTGATGAAGCAGAACTGGCCGTCGTAATCACCGGCGGTTTCGCTCAGCGCCGGGTGATGCGTATCGCCCCAGGACAGCTCGTGCCCTTCGATGTTGCCGGCTTCGAGGATCTCGTTGCCGACACCGTAGCCCCAGCCCTGCCAGGGCTCGGGCGTGAAGACGCCGATGGTCCGGAGCAGACGCATCGACGGGACGCCGATCACAAAGACCTGGCCGCTGTGACCGCCGGACGAGAACATGATGTACTCGTCGTGCCGGCCTGTGGGCATGTAGGTCTTGACCGCAGCGAGGACATCGTCGGGGGTCAGGTCACGGTCGTTGGCGACCTTGGACACGGCGTCAGAAACACCGGTGACACTCGCGGCTGAGCCGCCCCCGTTCCCCGAGTTGCCCTGACCGCACCCTGCAATACCGAAACATGCCGCCAGTGCGGCGGCGCCGATAATTCTTCTGGTATTCATTTGTCGTTCCCTTGTAGATTGCCACACCTGGCAAAGGCCGTTCGTATTCGCCAAATCAAAAGGTGCTTGAACCGGCGCGGGAGCGCCGGTCATGGATTGATTATTTCACTTCGATCGTGCGGACATACGCGATGATGTCCATGATCTGCTCATCGGAGAGCGAAGGGTCGCCGCCCTTGGGGGGCATCTCCGTGTTGCCATCCATCGGAGGGCGCCCGACCTTGATAAACGCGAGGAGCTCGTCATCGGAGTTGTCCTTCACGAACTGGCTGATCGTCAGGTCCTTGCCCAGGTTGGGCAGGCCCTTGCCGTTGAGACCGTGGCAGGTAGCGCAGACTGATTTGAATTTCGGCGCTCCTCGACCTGCAGCGACCGCGTACGGATCACCACCGCCGCAGCCTGTCAATAGAAGCCCGACTGTTCCGCTGATCATCGGCGCCGCCCAAAGCCACTTACGCATCCTGCTCTCCTTGCTATGAGATAGCCGCGAGAGAGTCTCACGGCTTGGTGAATATTGGACTACTGTATCCACATGGCCACAATAATCAAGATCCCTGATAATTGGCCTGAATCAAGGATTTCAGGCCCTCCGCAATCTCGCTCGCACAGGTGAATCCACCCGATCCATCTGTGTTGTGCATCAACTGAGTTCGCCGGTTACCGCTTGAGACGCCGGACGAACCGCAGGGCGGACCACACCTCGTCGATCGCGCAGACCTTGTTGTCGACGAGGCCGGTCGACAAGCCGATCTCGCGGACGAGGCCATCGCTCAGTTCTGTGGCCATCCCCGACGCCTTCTTGGGCCAGGCGATCCAGAGCCCCCCACGATCGGCGAGGCGTTCGATCGCTTTGGGGAGTTTGTTTTTGAGCGGTGTCTTGCGTTTGACGAAGAGGATGATCACGTCGAAATCGTGCGTGCCCCGGAGCCCTGAGATGAGCCTGACGTCTTCGTGGAGCCCGTCGAGGTAGTCGGCGTGTTTCTCTGGCGCGTGCATGAGGGCGATGCGGTGGCCCGGCTTGATGCCGAGTTTTTTGGCGAGGGGTGTTCCGGAGTAGCCGGCGGAACCGGGTTGGATGCGGGGCGTCATTTGGGGATTGCTCGATACTTCTTGCCAGCAAGCCTTAGAGTGAGCGACTCTTTGAATCTATGCAACAACTCCAGATCTCCTCTATTTAACATTCTGAGCAAGCAGATACTTCGAAATAAGCTCTGGCAACAATTTTTTTAAACCCTACTCACGTTTTTCTTCACGCACAGGCTTTACGTGCGCCGGCACGCTGCCCGGTTCGCACGCTTGGGTCTCGACATCAAAGGTGCCTTCATAACTAAAAAGTTTCCCCCAAACCGAATTCCGAACTTCGACCTTGATCCGGAACTTCCCGATCGAATCGTCGAACCATTCTCGCACGTCCGCGACACCGCTGAAAATCATGGGGAAGCGGAACGCGATCGGCCCTTCGTAGAAGCGCTGTGCGCCGGAGCGGAGACGCAGCCCGCCTTCATCATCAACCGAGAGGTGGATATCAACCGCGAGGTGCTGGTGCGTCCCAAGGTAATCAACGATGATCCCTCGGTCCTTGCTGTTGATCATCGTCGCGTCGAACCGTCGTTTTCGCCCACTCGGCATCTGAAATGTGCGGATCCAGGTCACCGTTTCGCGACCGAACGAATCGATGTAGGCGTAATTCTCGATGGTGAACGGGACATCCTTCCCCTTCTCAGGAAACATAATCCGGCGCCAAGCTCCGATGCAGAGGAAGGGGAGTGTAAAAAACCGCCCCCTGCCTACGTGTTCCATGATCCCGGTGCCGATCGAGGCGGTACGATCGGTGCTCGAAAACCCGAATCGTTCTTGGATCTTTGGATGCAAGCGTTGAAAATCCTCGCCCAATACTTCCTGATAAATCGACGTCATGTCGTTGGCTCCTTGGGATGACGCAGGCAATTCTTTGCGGAGGGGAGTTCTCGGCGACTGCTGATCCAGCCTGCGAGCGCGAGCGCTGACATGGACAGATTCAGGGTCAGCGGGTTGAACTGTTTCACGTAGAGCGCAGGATCAGCAAAGACCACGGTGATCGCCAGACCAACGAGCACGACCACATTGATCAACAGCAGCGCACGGAGACGCCAGAACACGAGCATTGCCAGGCCGAAGAGGACCTCAACTCCGCCGGCGCCGAACAGCACCGCCCGGGCATGCTCGGCCGGGAAGCCCGCTGCGATGACCGTATCAATCTCGCCCGAACTGGTCGCGAAGAACATCTTTGGGACCAGCCCCTGGTACAGCCAAATCATCGCGAGCCCGATCCGCGCGACCGCATGTATTGCGGCTCGCTCCATCGTTGCCGATGGGTGCTGCCCCTGCTCCAGAAGGAGCCTGAGCCGATCGAAGCTCCAGGCGGTCGCCCAGCCGATCAACGGTCGGAAGACCAGCCGGTCAATGACCCGGCCGATGACGCCGAAGCGCGTCTCATAGTCGTACCGTGTAAGGAACTGGACACCGGCATCGGTCTGGATGTACTTCCAGTATCCTGAACCGGTCCTGATAAGCGACTTGGGATCGTCGGACCAGAACTTGAGCGCCGATGTTCTGCTGTCAGGATTGTCGAGCGAGCCGACTGTCTCACCGGCGCCTTCGATCCGGAGACCGAAGCCGAGCCGTGTCGCGTACAAAAACCGCTGCGGCTCTGACTCGTCCGGTCTAGGCAGGTACTCGATGTCGGTGAACCGGAGATCCCAGAGCGCATGGAGATCCGGTGTTTGCGTGTGGCGCCAGAGGTCGTCCATCGGCCCACGCATAAGGATCTCAACATAGATCGAGGGGGTCAGAGCCATCAAATGAGTCTATCGCCAGGAATCCAAGATCGATGACAGCGCGCCCGATATTCCGGACGGGCTGTTCGTTCAAAGCTCCCCGAGTTGGACACCCACCTTCCGCGGACAGGCTCCCCAACGACCCAGCGGTTAATCCGCCTGCGGTCCGCCGCGGCGGACTCTACCAACTGAGCAATCGAGCCATTCTCGCCCCACACCTGACTTCAGCCATCGCTCACGGGCGATCGCCTCTGAGCGGGTTCCATATTCTTCGAAATGGGATAGCACCCACGGGCCAGGGTTCCTGCTCGTGTACTTGCTTGGGTTGTGTGATGGGTCGTTGTGTTCCGCGATTCGGCGGTCAAGGTCATTCGTCTGACCGACATACCGCAAACCGCTGCGATTCACTACGACATAGACGAAAAACGTCAAAGCTCCCCGAGTTGGACTCGAACCAACGACCTAGCGGTTAACAGCCGCTCGCTCTACCAACTGAGCTATCGGGGATCAAACTAGCAATCCGGCTGCTGACATTATATCAGGAACCAGCGGTTAATCCGCCTGCGGCGGACTCGCTCTACCAACTGAGCTATCGGGGACAGGTTTTGGGGTCCGGCGGGTGTTGGTGACCTGCCGGCTCTCGGACGGGCAAATGTACCCGTTCTATCGGCGGAATCAAGCCCCATATTTGGCCCGATTCTGGCCCCTGACCGTCGGGAGGGCCTTCCATGGGGTTTCGGCTTGCCCGTGTCGTGGTCCGGGCTACACTTGTCGGCTCGATCCATCGGATCACCGCCTGAGCCGCTGTCTGGGATTCCAGATCGATCGCCTTGGGCCATCCGGTGGATCTGCCTTGAGAACCCTGAAATCGGCTTTCCAGTCCCGCTGGGAGCCCTGACCATCTGACCGGACTGCCATCATGCAAAGCGACATCCATCCCAAGTACTACCCCGAGTGCAAGGTCTTCTTCGGCGGCGAACAGGTCATGACCGTCGGCGCCACCGTCCCTGAGATGCACGTCGAGGTCTGGTCCGGCTCGCACCCCTTCTTCACCGGCAAGCAGTCGTTCGTCGACTCCGCGGGCCGTGTCGAGAAGTTCCAGCGGAAGTTCGCCGGTGAGTACTTCAAGGGCAAGAACAAGAAGTAGCCACCAACCTGATCCCATACGAGCCGTCCCGGTTTTCCGGACGGCTTTTTCATGCGCGGAGGGATTGGTTGATCGATACCAGAGCCTTCGCTCCGCTCAGACTCGGCGTCCAAGATCTCGCCTGACCATTCATGTCCACCCCTGCCGATCACAATCCGGCGCTGACCGAGGCGGCGATCGCTCGCCTGGAGGAGTTGCGCGCCGAGCGCGAGGCGCTCGTTGAACGGATCGCGGATCCTGAGGTGCTCGCGGATCACAACAAGCTACGCGAGGTCACGATCCGCAAAGCGGCGATTGATCCGGTGGTCAGCAAGTACGAACGGCTGCTGGCGATCCGCGAGGAATTGGCCGAACTCCAAAGGGCAGTCGATACTGGCGAGGATGCCGAACTCACCGCGATGGCTGGCGAGGAACTGTCGGTGCTTGCGCAGAGCGAAGTGTCGCTCTCGCAATCAATCCTCGAAGAGCTGGTCACGAGCGACGACAACGCGGTCGGATCGGTCATCGTTGAGTTCCGCGCTGGTCAGGGCGGCGACGAGGCGGGGATCTGGGCCGGCGATCTTCTTGAGATGTACCGCAGGCGCGCCGAACAGTCGGGATGGAAATTCGAAACGATCGACGCAGCGCCCTCTGAACTCGGTGGGTTCCGCCATGCGGTGTGCACGGTCACCGGCAGCGGTGTTTGGACGCAGATGGCGCACGAGGCGGGTGTCCATTGCGTCAAACGCGTGCCGGCGACGGAGACGCAGGGGCGCGTGCACACTTCAACCGCGACGGTTGCGGTGCTCCCCGAGCCTGAAGAGGTGGATGTCAAGGTAGACCCGGCGGATGTCGAAGAGCACATCACGACGGCGCAGGGGCCCGGCGGGCAGAACGTCAACAAGGTCGCAACCGCAGTGCACCTGATCCACAAGCCGACAGGGCTCGAGGTGCGGATGCAGGAATCGAAGAGCCAGAAGCAGAACCGGGAGAAGGCGTGGCGGCTTTTGCGCGCGCGCCTCTTCGAGATCGAACGCGCCAAGCAGCAGGCGGAGCGCGAGCAGGAACGCCGGGGCCAGATCGGTGGCGGCGGGCGATCCGAGCGGATCCGGACGTACCGGTACAAGGACAATATCGCGGTCGATCACCGGCTTGGGGAATCGTTCAACCTGCAGGGGATCCTTGCGGGCGAGCATGGCGCGCTGGCCGAGGGGCTGCACCGGCTGGAGATCGAACGGCGGCTGGGGGCGATGTAAGAAATTGATTGCAACGCAGAGGCGGAGTGGTAAACTCACTCTGGGCCCTTCCTAACACGGAGTTTAGCCGATGTATCGCAATGTCATTTGGTGCGTCGCGGGCGCTGCTGTGCCTGCCTTCTCATTTGCCGCTACCCCACCGATTCTGGATCTTGTCGTGTCACCGCCGAACGCTGCGCCTGCTCGCGGCGTTGCGTATATCCATGAAAACTTTGAATCCGGCTTTGTTCCGGGTCCTGTCAACGGGCAGAACGGCTGGGGCGTCCAAGCCATCGGAGAGCCGGCGAGCAACGCCCAGATCATCACCAGCGGCGCGCAGGATTTCGGCGATTTTTCGCTGCGTGTCCGTGCGGACTCAGACCCCTTCGGTTTCATCAGAGCCTCGGCCCCGAGCGCCGGTATTCCTTCGACGCAACTCGGCGTTGATCTCAATTTCCAAGCCCCCCAGCGCACGAGCCCGGCGATTGAGTTCCATGACACTCAGGCCGGCCTCGCCGTAACGCGTGTCGCCATCATCAACAACGAAATCGAGGTTTTGCAGCAGGACCCGAATAACCCGTCCATCGGCGAATTTGTGCCGACAGCTGGGATCCTGGACCTGATCCAGACGACGCGACTTGGCGTCCGGCTGTCGAACAACCTGCGGACCCTCGAACTCTTCCAGGATGGCGACCTCATCTTCACCGGTCATAACATGGCTGCCAAACTCTTCGATGACGGCATTGCGGGGTCCGAGCCGGTCGGCATCACTGTTTTTCTCGTGTCCATCTTTCCGGTGAATTACATCACTTTAGTCCCAGACGATGAGATCACCGCCGACAACATCGGTTCGTGGCTGACGTGCCCGACCGACCTCAACGCGGACGGTGTCACGGACACCGCGGACTTGGGGCTGCTGATCGGCGCCTTCGGCGGTGGGCCGCACGAGTTCGCGGATATCAACGGCGACGGCGCCGTGGACACCGCCGATCTTGGGATCATGATCGGCCAGTTTGGGCTCTTGTGCGCGGACTGATCCGGCCCGGTCGGGGCCAACTCGTAATTCAGTCCTCGCTGCCGGTCATCTCGGTGAAGATGGCGTTGAGCGCGTTGGGCAGGCCTCTCGGCATGTTGTACTTCTCGGTTCCATTGATCTGGAGGCGCTGGGTTTCTTTCCGCGACT
>JAJDDA010000128.1 GCA_029260535.1 Phycisphaerales bacterium
GCCGGGATTTACCTCCCCGAGTCCACGAAAGAGAAGCCCGTCCAGGGCAAGATCGTCGCGACCGGCCCCGGCAAGCTTCTCGACAACGGCCAGCGCGCCAAGATGTCCGTCAAGAAGGGCGACACCATCGTCTACGGCAAGTACGCCGGCACGGAGGTCGAGATCAAGGGCGCCGAGCACCTGATCCTGCGTGAGTCCGACATCCTGGGCGTCATCGAAGGCTGAACGAAGCCGAACACCAATCAACACCGCGAAAGTCGAGAAAAATAAATGTCTACCAAGCAAATGATGTTCGGCGACAACGCCCTCATTGAAATGAAACAGGGTGTCGAGCAGCTCGCTCGCGCCGTCAAGTCCACGATGGGCCCTACCGGTCGCAACGTGCTGCTCGAGAAGTCCTACGGCGGACCGACGATCACCAAGGACGGCGTCAGCGTCTCCAAGGAGATCACGCTCCCCGAGGCGTTCGAGAACATGGGCGCCAAGATGGTCAACGAGGTCGCCAAGAAGACCAACGACATCGCCGGTGACGGCACGACGTGCGCCACCGTGCTCGCGCAGGCCATCTTCAACGAGGGTCTCCGCCACGTCGCCGTCGGCGCCAACAGCGTGCAGCTCCAGCGCGGCGTCAACAAGGCCGCCGACGCCGCCTGCGATGCGATCGACGGTTTCGCCGTCAAGTGCAAGGGCAAGGACGACTACCGCAAGATCGCAACGGTCAGCGCCAACCACGACACCGAGATCGGTGAGGTCATCGCCGAGGCGATCACCCGCGTCGGCGCTGAGGGTGTTGTTGAGGTTGAGGAAGGCAAGACCGCGGACATGGTCCTCGATTACGTCGAGGGCATGCAGTTCGACAAGGGCTACCTCTCGCCTTACTTCATGACCGATCCCAAGACGACCGAGTGCGTTCTTGAGGACGCGATCGTGCTGATCTGGGAGAAGAAGATCGCGAACCTCGCGGACCTGCTCCCGCTGCTCAACAAGGTCGCGGCGAGCGGCAAGCCGTTCCTGCTGATCGCCGAGGACATCGAGAACGAGGCGCTCGCGGCGCTCGTCGTCAACCGCCTCCGCGGCACGCTCAAGGTCTGCGCCGTCAAGGCGCCGGGCTTCGGTGATCGTCGCAAGGCGATGCTCGGTGATATCGCCGCGTTGACCGGTGGCGAGTTCTTCGCGGAGGACCTGGGCAGGTCGCTCGAATCCGTCGAGATGAGCGAGCTTGGCGCGGTCAAGAAGATCATCATCGACAAGGACAACACGACGATGATCGAGGGCGGCGGCAAGAAGAAGGACATCACCAACCGCGCCGAGCAGATCAAGGCGCAGCTGGACCGCGCGACGAGCGACTACGACAAGGAGAAGCTCAACGAGCGCCTCGCCAAGCTCACCGGCGGCGTCGCGATCATCAAGGTCGGCGCAGCCTCCGAGATGGCGATGAAGGAACGCAAGGACCGCGTCGACGACGCGCTCAACGCGACCCGCGCCGCGGCTCGTGAAGGCTTCGTCCCCGGTGGCGGCGTCGCGCTGCTCCGCACGATCGACGCGATCGAGGCGGCTCGCAAGAAGGCCAAGGGCGACGAGAAGATCGGCTTCGACATCATCAAGGCCGCGGTCGAGTGGCCCTGCAAGCAGATCGCCGAGAACGCCGGCTTTGATGGCGATCTTGTTGTCGAGAAGGTCAAGAACCTGCCGGCCAAGCAGGGCTTCAATGCTTCGACGCACGAGTACGAGGACCTCGTTAAGAGCGGCGTCATCGACCCGGCGCTCGTCGCCAAGACGGCGCTGCGCAACGCGGCATCTGTCGCGGGGCTGATGCTCACGACCGACGTGCTCATCGCGGACCTCAAGGACGAGAAGAAAGCCGAGACCGGCGCTATCGCGTAAGGCACGCGATTCAACCGATATTTATCCACGAGCCCGCGGCGGGAACGCCCCGGGCTCGATTCACCTGAGCAGGAACGCACATGCCAGCAACGCGCGACTACTACGAAATCCTCAGCGTCGAGAAGAACGCCGACGGCGATGAGATCAAGCGCGCCTACCGACGTCTTGCGATGAAGCACCACCCAGACCGCAACCCGGGGGATCCTGAGGCGGAGTCCAAGTTTAAGGAAGCCGCCGAGGCGTACGAGGTGCTCTCCGATGAGCAGATGCGAGTGCGCTACGACCAGCACGGTCACGCGGGAGTCCGCGGCGGAGGCGGCGGACCGGCGGGGCACGACTTCAACCGCATGAACGTCGAGGACATCTTCTCGATGTTCACCGATATCTTCGGTGGTGGCGGCGGCGGGCAACGACCAAGAGGGCAACGCCAGGCGGTCCCTCGCGGGTACGACCTTGAAACGGAAGTGGTGATCACGCTCAACGAGGTCCTCGATGGGTGCGAGCGCGATGTCGAGTTCACTCGGCTCGATGTGTGCGAGACCTGTGACGGGTCCGGCGCGAAGGAAGGCACCGAGCCGACCAAGTGCGCCACCTGCGGCGGGCAAGGCCAGGTCATGCAGCAGGGGCTCGGCGGCATGTTCCGCATCGCCACCGCGTGCCCACACTGTCGGGGCCGGGGTTCGATCATCGATGACCCGTGCACCGACTGTCGCGGCAAGGGCCGCAAGCCGAAGAAACGGACGATCAGCGTGAAGATTCCCCCTGGTGTGCACCAGGGCCAGGCGGTGCGCATCAAGGCGGAGGGCGAGCCGCCACCGCCGGAGCAGTCGCCCAGTGGTGATGGCGTTCGCGGCGACTTGCACGTCGTGGTTGTCGTCGAGGAGCACGACCATTACACGCGCGAGGGTGATCATCTGCTGATGGAGATGCCGATCAGCTTCACGCAGGCGGCGCTCGGTGCGGAATTGGAAGTCCAGACGCTCGACGGGAAGGCAACGCTCAAGATCCCGCACGGCACGCAGTTCGGCGCGACGTTCAAGATCCACGGCGAGGGCTTGCCCAGCCTGCGCTCGCAACGGAGAGGCGATATCGTCGTGCTCGCGAAGGTCGAGATCCCGAAGAAGATGAGCGAGAAGCAGAAGCAGCTGCTGCGCGATTTCGCCGAGACGGAAGACAAGACCGTGACCCCTGAGAGCCACGGGTTCTGGAAGAAAATGAAGGAAGCCATCGCCGGCTAACCGGCGGCGGAAACGAATATGTCACGCAAGAAAAACAAACAAGGCGAGCCGATGGATTTCGAGGCCGCGGTCGAGGCGGCGGGTCACGAAGAGATCGCCGGCGAGGTCAACGGGATCGATCCGATCGAGCAGCGCATCGAGGAGCTCGAAACCGCGGTCGATGAGGCGAACAACAAGGCGCTGCGCACGCTCGCGGATTTCCAGAATTACAAGAAGCGATCGCTCGTCGATGAGCGCCTCGCACGCGAAGACGGCGCGGCGAGCGTGCTCGGCGGCGTGATCACCGTGCTCGATCATTTCGATCTGGCGCTGGGGCTCGACCCCTCGAAGACAACCGCCGACGCGGTGCTCGATGGCGTTCGGCTGATCAAGAGCGAACTGCTCAAGGCGATCGGCGATCACGGCGTGACGACCGTTGAGCCGAAGGTCGGCGAGGAGTTCGACCCGACCATGCACCAGGCGACCGGGATGGCGCCGATCGATGGTGTCGCGCCGGGGTGCATCGCGGTGGTGATGCAGAGTGGTTATTCGATCGGTGAGCGCGTGCTGCGCCCGGCGACGGTGATGATCGCGCCCGAGGCGCCGATCGATCAGGAGGCCTGAGCGCGATGCCGACCTACGACTACCGCTGCAACGCCTGCGATCACGAGTTCGAATTGTTCCAGGCGATGTCCGACAGTGTGAAAAAGAAATGCCCCGAGTGCGGCAAGCTCAAGCTCGAACGCCTCATCGGCGCCGGCGCCGGCGTGATCTTCAAGGGCGGCGGCTTCTACGAGACGGACTACCGTTCCGATTCTTACAAGAAGGGCGCCGAGGCGGAGAAGAAGGCGAAGGACAGCGGGAAGTCGGAGAAGAAGTCGGATTCGAAGAAGAAGACGGATAAAGCCGACAAGCCTGCGGCGAAGAAGACGGAATCGAAGAAGAGCGAATAACGGTTCAGTTGAGGCCTTGCCTGCAGGGTGAATCTGAGAACCGTTCTATCCGACCAGCGTATCACTGTTAGGTGAATTCATGCTGCTCGATCTCCAAGATAAAACGCCCGCGGAACGTCGCCGGTTGATTATGAATAAAGCTCGGAGGGAAGCCTCTGAAACATGGCAGATGACTTGCAATTTTATCTGCTACTTTTTTGTAGCACTGTTAATTGCTCCGTTTACGCTCTCGTTCGTCACAACGTGGATTAGTTCACATGGTCATCCAGTCATAGGGGGCTTGGTTTTTTTCGCCGGAATGCTGGTTGTTGTGTGCGGGCCCGTTTTTATCTACCAGAGGATTATTCGTCAGAATATTCTCCGTGAATACGGAAAGCACGGAAGCCCTTTCTGTATGATTTGCTATTACGACCTTGTCGGGCTGGAGCCGAAAAGTCCATGCCCGGAATGCGGCAATAGAGTCCCTGACACGATCGAAGAATGACCACCCCCCTCTCCCACGGCATCGACCTCGTTGACATCGCTCGCTTCGAGCAGACGCTGTCGAACCACCACGACCGCTTCCTCGAACGCTGCTTCACCGAAGGTGAACGCGCCTACGCCGAGTCTCGGCCCAAGCGGAAGTCGCAGCACCTCGCGGCTCGCTTCGCCGCGAAGGAAGCGACGATGAAGGCGATCGGGACCGGCTTGCAGCAGGGGGTCTCGTGGACGGATATCGAGGTTCGGCTGCTCCCATCGGGGGCGCCGAAGCTGGTGGTGGGGGGCAAAGCGGGTGAGATCGCGCGGGATCTGGGGATCACGGGGTGGCTCATCTCGCTCAGCCACACCGATTCGCAGGCAATCGCGTCGGTGATCGGGCTCGGCGATGGGCCGATGCCGCCCTCTGCCTGAGCGATAGCGCCGGGCCAGCGATTGAGATCCCGTTGGCCTCCAAATCGGGCTCGTTTGCCCAATTATTTGCTCATCGCCCCCATTTGTTCGATACTCCCTGAGCAATGGCATCACCCCGCAGACATTCCACGCTCATCGAACTGATCCGGGATCGGCCCTCGTCGATGCAGGCCTCGGCGCCGATCAAGGTTGATCGCGTCAAGCCGGAGCCCAAGCGGAGCCATCGCGGCTCAGGCGGCGGCGGTGAGCGGGGCGGTTTCGATGCGGCGAGCTTCGGCAAGTTGTTCGCCGCGGGGCGGAGGCTGAACATGCCGATGGGGTACGTCTTCATCGCGGCGGCGCTGGTCATCGCGTCGTGGATCGGGATGTACATGATCGGGTACTCCAGAGCGGAGAGCACGCTCGAGGATGACCGCATCGCGCTGCTGACCTCAACGACCGACCCGCTGCGCACCGGCAGCGCATCTCCTGCATCAACCAATCAGCCGCGAGCGGCAAGCAACACGCTCAGGGCTCGAACAACGACAAACCGGCCAACGCCGAGTGTTTCATCCAATGGGCCGACCGGGACCGGGCTCCCGGCGCGAACCGGGATGACGCCTTCGAGAGGCGCCACGGCCAACCAGCCGGCGTCGGTGCTCCCACGCGCAGAGTTCGAGCCGGGGCTGAACTACCTCGTCATCGCGAACTACCACCAGGACGAGGCGCAGCGAGCCGCGGCGTACCTGATGGACAACGGCATCCAGGCGGCGGTCGTCCCGATCAACAACGGCGCGACATGGCGGGTCGTCGGGCTCATCGGTTACACCGGCGAGCAGATGCGGGCCGGCGAGCACCGCCAGTACCGGGATTCGGTCGAAGCACTGGGCAGGGCTTGGGAACGCGACCACAAGGGCTCGGACAATTTCAGCGGGATGTTTTTCCGGAAGGAACAAGGATAAGCCGCTGGCTCTGGGGTCTTCTGGACGCTGAGTCTGAGGCTCCGCGAAGGCTCGGGTATCCGATATGCCTCGCCAAAGGGTCTGGACCACTGACCCGGTGGGCCGGTTTGGCGGGTCGCTCAGCCCGTCCCCGGCGCCTACACTTGACGCCTGCCGAGGGAACCCCTCTGGCAGCCCCTGATCAGCGATACGACACGACGAGAGACGAACGAAGGATCACAGCGATGAGCATCGACTCCAGCCTCAAGAAAGCCGGCGGCCTCACCGGCCACCGGAACGTCCTGACCCGCGCCGAGCGTGTCGAGAAACTTCAGGCCACCAAGAGCCGCGACTTCTCCAAGAAGTCCGTCATCGGCATGCCCAAAGTCGGCAACCGCGGCGGCGCACGCTGATCCTCGCGACCCGCGAACGCCCGCTTCAACCCAACGTATGATGATCGCATGAGCGCCGACCAATTCAGGTCGGCGTAGCAGGAGTCATTGCAGCGATGGATTTCAACGAGTTCTTCAGTGATCGTGCGCGCGCCATCGACACCTCCGGCATCCGGAGGATCTTCCATCTCGGCGCGCACATGACCGACCCGGTCAACCTCTCGATCGGGCAACCCGACTTCCCGGTCCCCGACGCGATCAAGCGCGCCACGATCGACGCGATCGAGAACGACAAAAACGGATACACCCTCACGCAGGGCATCGATGAACTCCAGTCCGCGATCGCGTCGCACCTCAAGGAAGACCTCGGTTGGGATGTCCCCGGTGGCGACGCGTCGATCCTCGTGACCGGCGGGACCTCCGGCGCGCTGCTGCTCGCGTCGCTCGCGACGCTCGGACCCGGCGATGAGGCGATCATCCCCGATCCGTATTTCGTGCTGTACCCCTCGCTCCCGGTCATGTGCGGCGCGACCCCTGTCCTGTGCGATACCTACCCCGATTTCCGCATGACCGCCGAGCGCGTCGAGCCGCTGATCACCGAGCGCACGAAGTACGTCCTCGTCTGCTCACCGAGCAACCCCTGCGGCGTCGTCAACAGCAGGCAGGAATGCGAGGATCTGCTGGACCTGTGCCGGCGCAAGAACGTGCTGCTTATCAGCGACGAGATCTACGACGAGTTCACCTTCCCCGAATACTGCGACACCGAGTCCGGACGGAAGCAGTCGGCGAGCCCCGCACGGTTCCCCGGCGCGAACGAGGATGTGCTGGTGGTTCGTGGCTTCGGCAAAACCTACGGCTGCACCGGCTGGCGGATGGGGTACGTCGCAGGACCCCCGGCGCTCGTTGAGCAGATCGCCAAGATGCAGCAGTACTCGTTCGTGTGCGCTCCATCGATCGCGCAGTGGGGGTGCGTCGCGGCCTTCGGCGTTGACCAGACCGAGACGGTGCTCCGGTACGAGAAACGCCGGGACATGGTCCTCGATGCGCTCCGCGAGCACACCACCGTCGCGACTCCCGGTGGAGCGTTCTACGTGTACCCAGAGGTCCCCGAAGAGCTGGGGATCACCGCGCAGCAGTTCGTCGAGCGCGGCATCGAGAAGAACGTGCTGACGATCCCGGGCAACGTCTTCTCGCAGCGCGACACGCATTTTCGGATCAGTTACGCGACCGAGGAATCGAAGCTGGCCAAGGGGATCGAGATCCTCTGCGACCTGCTCCAGGGCAAGTAGGCGTCACGCGGATTTCTTGAAGAACCCGAAGAGGCTGAACCCGGCGCTGGGGGTGCGGAGCCCCAGCGAGAGCTGCCGTTCCTCGATGAGTTCCTTCGCTTCCTTGAGCCCGATCTGGTACGCATTCCTGGCGACCTTGATCGCCTCGATCTTCCGCCGATCCCGGAGGAGGGCGTCGATCTCTTCGACCGCCGGGTCGTTGGCGACGATCTCGTGCGTCAACTGTTTGGCGGCCTGGATATGGGCCGAGGCCTCGGCGTGATCGGCGCCGGTCCGCTGCTTGTGCAGCTCAAGAGCGTCGTTGTCCTGACCGGTCGAGATCAGATCCAGCACATCGTTGTCCACGTTCATAGGAGGTCTCCGCGAGGCCCACCGACCGTTGATTCCGACAGTCCACCGGCGGAACCCGCCGGCATTGCGAAACTGGCATCGACGCCCTACCGTCGGGTGTTCAGCACAACCTCAGAACTCCCCAAACCCCCCAACCAAAGGGTGAATCGCATGGCCATTCGGATTGGCGTCAATGGTTTTGGTCGTATCGGTCGGCTTGTCTACCGCGCTTGCGCAGGGACCGATATCGAGATCGTCGCGATCAATGACCTCGTCCCGGCGGATTCGCTCGGGTACCTCCTCAAGTACGACACCGTCCACGGGCGTTTCGGACGCGATGTCCAGACGACCGAGAACACCATCACCTGCGAGGGCAAAACCACCAAGACCTTCGCCGAGCGTGACCCGGCCAACATCCCCTGGGGCGATCAGGGCGTGGACTATGTTCTCGAAGCCACCGGCTTCTTTACCGCCGGTCCTGATGCGCGCAAGCACCTTGACGCCGGCGCCAAGCGCGTGCTCCTCAGTGCGCCAACCAAGACCCCGGACGAGGTCCCGACCTACGCGTACAAGGTCAATCACGAGCTCTACAACCCCGACACCGACACGGTGCTCTCCAACGCGAGCTGCACGACCAACTGCCTCGCGCCGGTCGCAAAGGTCATTGTCGATGAATGGGGCTTGGACGAGGGCTTGATGACGACGATCCACGCGGTCACCGCGACGCAGCCGACCCAGGACGGCCCGTCCAAGAAGGACTGGCGCGGCGGTCGCAACGCGTACATGAATATGATCCCCGCAAGCACCGGCGCCGCCAAAGCGGTCGGCCTGTGCATCCCGGCGACCAAGGGCAAGCTCACCGGCATGTCGATGCGCGTCCCGACGGCCGACGTCTCGTGCGTCGATCTGACGTTCCGCCCGAGCAAGGCGACGAGCCTCAAGGAGATCAACGCCGCGATGAAGACCGCCGCCGAGGGCGCGATGAAGGGCGTGCTCGCGTACACGGAAGAGGCCGTGGTGAGCAGCGATTTCATCGGCGACCCGCACAGCAGCATCTTCGACGCGACCGCCGGGATCGAACTGAACGATCGCTTCTTCAAGATCATCTCGTGGTACGACAACGAGGCGGGCTACGCGCACCGCTGCGTCGACATGATGCGGATGATGGCGAGCAAGGACGGGATTAAGTAATCGGGCTCCCTCTCACTCTGGAGAGGGCCGGGGAGAGGGCGAATGGAACCAGGGTGTTCTTATTCACGAACAGTCCATCGCGCCATGATGCGCCGATTGTGATCTGAACCACCCCCACGCGATCCTTACTCCCAGATGGAGATGGATCAGAGACCTGGACAAAAACATGAACATCGAACCGACACCGGCCGGAGAGAAAATACTCTCCGGCCGTGTTGTTGCGCCTGCAGCAATCTGCATGTTGCTCCTGTTCGCACTCGTGATTTCGCTCCTGCGTCACAGCGTCAAGAATGCGACAGACGAGCGGCACACCCTTGAAAGTGCTGCGGTCGTGATCGAGCAACCGGTCGGCGATGATGAGCCCGGGTGGTGGCGGTGCGAGTTGGTTTTCAAAAAGGTGAACGCCGAGCTGCAGCCGCACGACCTATGGAACATCAAGGAGGCCGAGAAGGGGATCGGATTTGATCTTTGGATCCCGCAGGCGCACGACGATCGCTCGGCGCACCTTCGCAACGGGAGCCGGTTCGTCCCGGTCGAACATCGGTGGGATGGTGATGATCTCACGCTCGATTTTCCGCGGTTTGGTGGTTCGATCAACGCCACACGGACCATTATCGACTTCCCTATTACTCTCTATCAAGACACACAGGGGCTTGTCGGCTCATGGGCATACCGAACCCAAGCGGGAATCTCATACATGGGGTTCAAGGCGTGGCAGCCAGATTTGCTGCGGCCTGGTCCCTTGAATTGTGGCGTGCGGCCTTACGACACGGAGCAGGTTCCTGAGCGTGTGGAGATATGGGAACTCGACTTCAATCACGGCGGCGTTGCGCGCGCAGTGTTCAGGTATGGCTCTACGAGGACATTGGTTCCACGATTCGAGTATCAAAATGGGACTTCTGCGACCCAATCGTCCGTGAGCACAAAGCACAAACTCAACGTGACGATCGAGCGTCCCAATGGAGTCAAGCGTCACCTCGTGGGGCACATTGTCATCGGGTCGGGCGATCCCACCCGAGACAATGCCTTCGTGCTTTCCTCGTTTGATGGGGGCCGGGCGCTCAAGCTGGAAGGATACGCCCCGAGCGAGGACTCGGATCGGTTCGACGGGTGGTTCATGTCCGGGATCAACTGGCGCGAGCGCTTCACCGCCACCCGGCTGCCCCAAGGGAAGGATGTCGAATTCCGCGACCCGCCCGGCGTGGTGTCGCCCCTCGACTGATAGAATGGGCACACCATGAAAGAAGCAACCACATGACCAACGCACCAACACCCGCCGGGGGGCGCCGGTTCTCCGGGAATGCTGTCCTTGCGGTCCTCGGGATCGTCTCGCTGCTCATGTGCACGCTGGTGATCGTGCTGGTGCGCAAGGATGTGAACAAGGCGATGGACGAGCGGTCTGAACAATCCGTGGTGGTCGAGGCGGTCGCGCCGGGAGAGACATTGATGCAGCCGATCGCGGATGATGAGCATGGGTGGTGGGCGTGTTCGCTCCCGCTGCCTCAGGAAGAGATCGTCGACGTGTACGCGACCCGGGGCGCCGTCACGTTTGCGATGTGGCTGCCGTCTGAAGGCGACACTCGTTCGGCGTACATCCGCAACGGGGATGAGTTCATTGACGTTGATGCTTCGTGGGACGGGACCACGCTGGATATGCCCTTCCCGCATTACGATTCCAAGGTCTCTGCAACGCTTGCGGATGACGGCAGACTCGAGGGCGTGTGGTGGAAGGTCAGGCCGAGCGGGGTCGCGACGATGGATTTCGTTGCGCAGCCGGTCGATCACTTCGACGAGTGCTACCCGGCGGTGTCGGTGGAGTACCCGGCGATTGTTGCGTCCGACGAGCTGGAGTGGGCGGAGCCGCAGACCGCGCGGATGATTTTCGATGAGTCCGGCGTCGCGAAAGGGATGTTCCAGATCGCGAAAGCAGGGCCGATCCGGCACGGCAAACCAACCGAGGGCGAGGACGGGCTCTACCGCTGGAAGGGGACGATCCTGACGCCGACCGGCGACTACCGCTACCTCTACGGCTCGCACGAGATGGACGCGGGAACGATGCTCGGCTACCTGTCGGTCTTCGACGGCGCCCACGCATTCCTGTTCGATTTCTTCGAGACTTCAAACCCCGAGATCATCGACGAAGGCCAGCTTGGCGCGGTCGGCAGGTTCCGTTCCGGGAACTCCTGGTCGGAAACCTTCGGCTTCGAAAGGCTGAGCGCTGGCGAGGAATACACGCTGCCCGATGCGTTCTCCGAGGTCGGCCTCATACCCGGCGAGACGCGATTGAACCTCCCGCAACTCGACGACCCGAAGTTCGCGAACAAGCCGGTGATCGTGAAAATCATGGGCACCTGGTGCCCCAACTGCCACGACGCGACGCGGCTCCTCGTCGAGTACTACGACGAGTACCACGACGATGGTTTAGAGATCCTTGGGCTCGCGTACGAGCACACCGAGGATGAGGCGCGTTCGCTGCAACAGATCGCCCGCTTCAAGGAGCGTCTGGGCGCGACATGGGACATCATCCCCGCCGGCGTCAGCAACAAGAAGAAGACCGCCGCGACGATCCCGGCGCTGACCGCGATCAAGTCGTACCCAACGACGATCTTCCTGAACCGCGACCACACGGTTGAGGCGATCCATTCCGGCTTCAGCGGGCCTGCGACCGGCGCGGCGCATGAAAAAACGCGTGAACACTTCACGCGGTTGATCAAGAAAATCCTGGATTCGTAGCCGGGCCGCTTATGCCTGGAAGCTGCTGCCGCAGCCGCAGGTGCTTGTTGCGTTGGGGTTGTTGAACACAAACCCTCGGCCCATGACCTCGTCCTTGAAATCAACGGTAGTGCCGTTGAGGTAGAGGAGGCTCTTGGGGTCGCAGATGATGTTGACGCCATGCTGCTCGAAAACCTCGTCCGTGTCCTTCTGGGTCTCGGTGAGATCGAGGAGGTAGGAGAACCCGGAGCAGCCGCCGCCCTTGACGCCGAGACGGAGTCGGATCTTCTCCGCGTCGAGCTCCTGCTGCTCGATGATGGTTTTGATCTCGCGTGCGGCTGTTTCGGTGAGTGTCATCATTGGTGTGGTTTGCTCGTGGTTCGTGGTGCGAATTGTTCTGCTGAATCCTAGGTCGGGCGATCAGTGCGAGTGGGCGGTTTCTTCGATGGCGATTCCGTTCTTGGCTTTGTAATCGCGGATGGCGGCCTTGATCGAGTCCTCAGCGAGCACCGAGCAGTGGATCTTGACCGGCGGGAGCGCGAGTTCTTCGACGATCTCGGTGTTGCGGAGCTTCTCGGCCTCGTCGATCGTCTGGTTCTTGATCCACTCGGTGGCGAGGGACGACGACGCGATCGCGGAGCCGCAACCGAAGCACTTGAACTTGGCGTCTTCGATGACGTGCGTCTCGGGGTTGACCTTGATCTGGAGCTGCATGACGTCGCCGCACTCGGGGGCGCCGACGACACCGACCCCGACGGTCGAATCGGTCTTGCACTCGGAAGTCGTGCCGAAGTTGCCGACGTTGCGGGGGTTGTCGTAATGGTCGATGACTTTTTCGCTGTATGCCATAGTTCTATTTCTCGATCAGGTGTGCTTGCTTGTTGCTGACGTGTTAGTGCGTGGCCCACTCGATGGTGGAGATGTCGATGCCCTCGTTGTGCATATCGAAGAGGGGGCTGAGTTCGCGGAGCTTGCGGACGGCCTCCTGGATGTTCCCGATCGCGAAATCGACCTCTTCCTCGGTGTTGAACCGACCGAGCGAGAGGCGGAGCGAGGAGTGGGCGAGGTCATCGCCGACTCCAAGCGCCTTGAGGACGTAGCTCGGCTCGAGGCTCGCGCTCGTGCACGCGGAGCCCGATGAGCAGGCGATGTTTTTGACCGCCATCATCAGGCCCTCGCCCTCGACGAACCCGAACGAGATGTTGGTGACGTGGGGGAGCCGCTTGTCGGCGTGCCCGTTGATCTGGGTGACGTCGATCGAGTCGGCGAGCGTGGATTCGAGGCGCTGGCGCATCTTGAGGAGGCGTTCGCGTTCGCTGTCCATCTCTTTGGAGCAGATTTCGCAGGCCATGCCGAGCCCGACGATCCCGGGGACGTTGAGCGTGCCCGAGCGGTAGCCGCGCTCCTGGCCGCCGCCTTCGATCTGGGCGACGAGCCGGATGCGGGGCCGGCGCCGGCGGACGTAGAGCGCGCCGACACCTTTAGGACCGTACATCTTGTGACCGCTGAGCGAGAGCAGGTCGATGTTGTCCTCGACAACGTTGGTTGGCATCTTCCCGACCCACTGCGTCGCGTCGGTGTGCATCACAGCGCCCGCATCGCGGACGACCTTGCCGATCTGCGGCACTTCGTTGATCGTGCCGAGTTCGTTGTTCGCCCACATGATCGAGCACAGGATGGTGTCGTCGCGCATCGCGTCCTTGACCATCGCCGCGGTGATGAGGCCGTCGGCGCCAGGCGTGAGCATCGTGACATCGAAGCCGCGCTTCTCGAGACGCTTGACCGGATCGATCACCGCCTTGTGCTCGTGGATCGCGCTGATGATGTGCCCGCGACCGGTCTCGCCTTCGGGCTTCTTCGCGTACATCTCCGCGGCGCCCTTGATCGCGAGGTTGTTCGCCTCGGTCGAGCCGCTGGTGAAGACGATCTCCTTGGGGCTCGAACCGATCAGGTCGGCGATCTGCCCGCGGGCGATATCGACGGCCTCTTCGGAATCCCAGCCGAACTTGTGGTTCCGCGAGCCGGGGTTGCCGAATTTCTCGGTGAAGTAGGGGAGCATCGCCTCAACGACACGCGGATCACATCGGGTCGTCGCGGCGTTGTCGAAGTAAATCGGGAGATTGATCGGCATCGTGGAATGGTCCTGATCGGGGTTCTGACCGCGTGAAAGCGGATTAGGATGTCGTATTTACTTAGAATCGTTCTAATCGAGACTCAGTATCATACGCTTCAATACCCCCCGAGATCGCCGGGTGACCGGTAATTAGGGGGTATTTTTTGGGAATTGAGCACCGAGTGGCGTGGCTATGGCTTTGCAGAGCCACGGCTCGCTCTCAGCGCCCCCAAATCTCCCCACGCCGAGTCATCCCAACCGATGATTTTGCTGTGATGTTGCTGGATATCACTGCGCACGTGGAACACCGGGCTTGTTCGTGCGCATTATTGGACGCCTCACTCCGTTTCATCCCCCACGACCTGCCCGGGTGTTTGAAGGAGCATCGAAGATGATGATCGGCCATGGAATGAAACTAGTCAGCCTTGCCGGGCTGCTGACGCTGACTCCCGCCGCGGTATTCGGTGGCGGCGTTCATGATTACGACTTCGATTGGGCGGTGATCGGTGAGCCAGGCAACACTGCTTATGACGGTTCATTCTTCGAGGTTCCTTCGGCAAAATCGATGATGGCTGGTCGCGGCGCGGTGGAATACTCGTACCGAATCAGCAAACTCGAGATTACCACTGGGCAGTGGCTTGAATTCGTCAATCTCTTTGCTCCGCAGATGGATGACCGTTCGTTTGGTGAGCCGAGTTTTTGGGGCGCTCGAAAAACAGGTCCGGGTCGACACACCCTATTTACGGACCCGGTCTTTGAGACACCAGAATTACATCCGGTGCTCGGCATCACGTGGCGCGAAGCCGCGATGTACGCCAACTGGCTGCACAACGACAAGGCGACCTCGCTCGATGCGATCATGGATGGGGCCTACGACGTGTCATCGTTCGGAGACAACCCGGACGGGACGTTCTCCGATCAACTCACTAGGAACCCTGATGCGAAGTTCTGGATCCCATCACTCGACGAGTGGATGAAGGCCGCGTACTACGACCCGAACAAGCACGGGGAGAATAAGCCTGGATGGTGGGCGTATCCGACGACCTCGGACACGGCGCCTGTGTCCGGGACGCCTGAGGAGGGCGGTGAATCGTCGGTCGAACTCGACGAGACCTCAAATGGACTCTCGGCTTGGCGACTTCCGCTCGGCTCATACACGGATATTCGAAGTCCCTGGGGGCTTTGGGATTTGTCTGGTGGTGCGAGCGAATGGACGGAAGAGTCCCTGCACAATGAAGCTCGGCTTGCAAAGGGTTGGTATGCAGGCGGCGGATACTTCGGCAAACCGCAATTCTTTCCCGACCATATCGATTCTGGCACCGGAGATGACCCAGGCACCGGATTCATCTTCGGATTGAGAATCGCTGGTGTAGTGCCATCGCCAACGAGCACGGTGCCGTTGGCTGTGATGAGCTTGTTTATTGCCGGAAGGAGAAAAAGAGAATGAGAACAGGAAAACTATCGTCATTGAGCGGAATGGCAATCTGCGGATTATCATGCTGGTGTGCCGGGTGCCGTGGTAATGCGCAGCAGTACCACGTTTCACTCGCGTGACTGAATGCAACCGTGGCACTGCTTCGCATTGCCACGCCACCCCAGTCGAGATCACCCCTTGGGAGGGCTGCTGTCCATCGCCTTGAGTTCATCGCGGAGGATCGCGGCGAGTTCGTAATTCTCGTCCATCACCGCCTTGCGGAGGCGGTCGGAGAGCTCGGCCATCGGGCTCGTCGGGAGCTTGGGGGTGAGCGTCTCGTGCATGCCGCGGAGGAGCTGGATCTCTTTCGATTGCTCGAAGACCTCGGTCGGGGCGCCCATCTCCTCGTAGTGCTTGCGGATCTGATCGATGCCGTCGTCGATGAGGAGTTTGGCCGCCTTGGATTCGCCATCGCGGATGGCTTGTGTGGCGAGCGCCCTGGTTCGCATCATGAGGATGTACGCGCGGAACTGCTCGCCGGAGTTGCGGTCCTCGTCTTCTGAGGCGTAGTCCGCGAAGAAATCGAGCAGGCGGAGGTTCCGCGCCGTATCGCGCACGACCGCATCGAAGTCTTCCAGGACGAACATCGCGACGTAGCGGTGGTAGAACTGCGCTGCCTCTTCGCGCAATTGTCGGCACGTCTCGGCGCTGAGCGCGAAGCGTCCGGGGTCAACACCCTCGTAGGTCATGATGTCCAGGTGTGACTCTTCGTACTCGAGCAGGCTCTCGTACCCGTTGGGGCGCTGCCCGTCGGGGCGCCCGTCGGTTTCCATCTGCATGATGCCGAGATCAACGCGCAGCTGGATCTTGGTCCTGCCGTCGTCGCCGTCGATCAGGCGGACCGCGAGTTGCCCCGGTTCGTAGGGCCAGTCGCTCAGGAGTTGTGTCAGGTCGTCGGACATTGTTTGGTTTCGCAATGAGTGATTCGCTGGCAGGAATTCTATCGAGACGCTGATCCACGATCGGGCACTAGGATTCGTTGTCCCTTCATCGGCTGGATTCTCGCTTAATCAAGAGTCGATGCAACAGGTACAGGGATTCGTGCGAACTGTAGCGCGGCTCCAACGGTCGGCGTCGTATCGGACGCCCCAAACACCCATTATCGGCCGCACTGCGGCGATTCGCTGCGGTCCCGGTCCTTCAGTGGGGCGGTCGATCGGCCGATGTTGTGCGCATGGATTCCGCTGACGTGTGCGGAATCCGCGTGATCGGACCTGTTGAAGTCGTAGTGTCCCCCGGCGGCGCCCGCTTCTTCCCTCGGGCGCAACGCCAGCATTCAATTATGGCTGTACGTAACAACAACTCCGAACTCCGCTCTTACATGCGCTCGATCAACGAGGTCGGGCTGCTCAACGCGACCGAAGAACGCGAACTCGGTTGGCTGATCACGAACGATTCGTGCCCCGAGGCGCGCGAGCGGATGGTGCGTGCGAACCTGCGCCTCGTCGTCGCGATCGCCAAGCGGTACATGAACCGGGGGCTCCCGCTCTCGGACCTCGTCGAAGAGGGCAACGTCGGGCTCATCCGCGCCGTCGAGGGTTACGACCCGGCGGTCGGCGTGCGGTTCTCGACCTACGGCTCGTGGTGGATCAAGCAGGCGATCAAGCGGGCGCTCATCAACGCGGTCCAGCCGATCCACATCCCGGCGTACATGGTCGAGCTGATCGCCAAGTGGAAGATCGCGAGCCGGGACCTCGAAGCGGACCTTGGCCGCCAGCCAACCGTCCATGAACTCGCCGAGACGATGCAGCTGCCCGTCAAGAAAATCCGCCTGATCCGCGCCGCGGTCAAGGCGTTCCACTCACCGACGCAGGCGCCAAGGGGTGACGACGGTGAGGCGGTGAGTTTCGGCGAGATCCTCGCGGATCCCAAGGCGATGCAGCCGGAAGACGCGACGCTCCGCAACGAAGAACTCGAATTGATCGAGCGCCTGCTCGAAGCGATCGACGAGAGAGAAGCGAAGGTCCTCCGGTTGCGCTTCGGTTTGGAGGGGAGAGAGCCCCTGACCCTGAAGCAGATCGGCGACGAGATCGGCCTGACGCGCGAGCGGGTCCGGCAGATCGAGATCGGTGCGCTGAAGAAACTCAACACGCGGATCCAGGACGAAACGCCGACCCGGTTCTTCAAGGAGAACCTCGCGGCGCAGCAGGCGGATTCGGAGAAGACGAGCGATCCCGGGCGCAAGCTGGCGGGTTGATCGAAGCCTCACGGATTACATTTACGAAGACTTATAAAACGGCAGTGCCTGCGCCGTGGCGTTCAGCGTGGCGCGACCGGTCTCGACCTCGAACGGCGTTCCTTCTTCGCACAGCGCCGCATCGATGTACGCCATCGCGATCGAGCGGTCGAGCGTGGGGCTGAGGCAGCCGCTGGTGATGACGCCGACCTCGGCGCCGTTGCTGGTCACGGTCATGCCCTGGCGTGCGGCGCGTCGGCCCTCGATGTTCAGACCAACGAGTTTGCGGGGTGTGCCGTTGGCTTTCTGCTCGCGGAGCGCCACATCACCAATGAACGGCTTGCGCTCGTCGTCGCCGAGGGTGAACGCGAAGGGCATCCCGACTGCGAATGCCGGGATTTCTTCGCCCAGCTCGTGCCCGTAGAGGGGCATGGCGGATTCGAGCCGGAGCGTGTCTCTCGCGCCGAGGCCCGCTGGTTTGATCATGTCCGCGCCTGGCATCGCGCTGAGCAATTCCGCGGCGCTGGTCGCGAGCGACGCGGGAAGGATCGCCTCGACGCCGTCCTCACCGGTGTACCCGGTCCGGCTGACCATGACCTGGGCGCCGAAGACGTCGACCATCGTGAAGCGGAACCGCTTGAGCGCGGGGACCTGGCTGGAGAAGTTGGAGATCAGCTCCATCGCCTTGGGGCCCTGGAGCGCGACCATCGCGGTGTCGAAGGTCTCGTCCTTGATCGTGCAGCGATCGTTCGCGCCGACGGCATTGAAATGATCGAACAGCTTCTCGCGGTTCGACGCGTTGACCACCGCGAAGAACTCTTCGTCTGCGATGCGGTAGATCAGCACGTCATCGAGAGCGCCGCCCTGCTCGTTGCAGACAATCCCGTACCTCGCGGCGCCGATTGGGGTGTTGTCCACGCGGCGTGAGCAGCAGCGGTCGAGCAGTGCACCGGCGTCGGCGCCCTCGAACCGGAACCTGCCCATGTGCGAGACATCGAACATCCCGACGTTCGTGCGGACGTTCTTGTGCTCCTCGATGATCGAGTCGTACAGCAACGGCATCGACCAACCGGCGAAATCCACCATCTTCGCGCCGGCGGCGACGTGCCATTCGTGCATCGGGGTCTTGTGCAATGTGGTTTCGGTCGCGGTCACGTCGGGGCCTCCGGAAAGAATTGGTCGCGTCAAGGGGCACACGATAGGGCGGCTAACCCCACGGCATATTGTCGATCAGCCGGACTTCTCCGAACCGGGCGGCAGCGAGCGCTCTCGCAGGGCGATCGAGCGAATCGCGGAGCTGGCCGGGGTCGATCGGCTCGAGGGTCATCGCGTCGCGGATGACCGCGTATTCGAGCGTGGCGCCGGTTGATTCGATGATCGAGCGCATCGTCGCTTCCGCATCGGCTGCGGTCGGCTGCTCGCTCGCGGATCGGAGCGCCCTGCTGATCGACAGCGCCCGCTCGCGATCCTCACCAACCAGGAACCGGTTCCGGCTGGACATCGCGAGACCGTCCGGCTCGCGGTACGTCGGGGCGCCAACGATCTCGACCCCAAGGTTCTGCTCGCGGGTCATCGCGTCGATCACGCGGAGCTGCTGCCAGTCCTTCTCGCCGAAGATCGCGACCGAGGGCGCAAGCAGCGCGAACATCCGGTGGATGACCTGGCAGACCCCGGCGAAGTGGCCGACGCGGTACCTGTCTTCGAGTCCCGGCTCGGTTGCGACGCGGGGCAGCGGCGGGACCGGCGGCATGTCGTCCGGCGGGTACACGAGATCCACCGGCGGCGCGAAGACGCAGTCGGCGCCGGCCTTGGCGCAGATCGCGGCGTCGGTCTCGATGATCCTTGGATAGCGGTCGTAATCGATCGACTCGCCAAATTGAGTTGGATTGACGAAGACGCTGACGACGACCGGCGCGTTGGGGGTTCTCGCTCTTGCGATTGTCGCGGCCTGCTCGACGAGCTTTGCGTGGCCCTCGTGCAGGGCGCCCATGGTCGCGACGAACACGCCATCGCGGAAGGGCGCCAGATCGGCGATCTCCTGCACGATGCGAACCTGCTCGTTCGTAGGCGCGTTGGCGTCGGCTTCCGGTTTCAAGGGATTGATCTTACAGCGAGGGCTGCGGGAGGTCCGCCTCACCCATTAAGCGAAAACCCTTGCGTCGGAGGATCTGACCCCCGAGGGTCAGGTCATCAACCGCAAGGGCGATGGTGGGCGTGCCGTTGGGCCGGAGCATGAGCGGATACGCGAATCGGATGCTCAATTCGGCTGCGAGCAGGTGCAGACAGAGCGTCGCGAGGGTGTGCCCTTGGCCGACCTCGACGACGAGGACCTCGGTTTCGGAGAACGCGAGGCGGTGATCGCGGAGAACGCATTTTGTCGCGGTCGCGCAGCTCGTGATGATCCGGACGACGGCGTGATCGGACGCCTCGTGAACGCTCAGGGCGCAGATCTGTGTAGAGGGGTCGTTGTCGAATGATTCGACAAGGTCGTAGAGCTTGCCGACGCGGTTGTCGAGGAAAACGCTGAACTGTGTCACGCTCGGCGGCGCGTAGCCCTGCTGCGTCGGCATGGGGATGCTTGACTGGCTCATCCGGGTCCTTCCGGGCCGATCGGGGCGCGGGGGAGTCCGATCGGAAAATCCATTTGGTTGGCGTCAGCACCGGAGAGAGCAACCGGGGCTTCATCGCGGACCGCTGCCCCCGCACGCAGCCCGCGCGGCGTCAATGCTTGACGCACCGACACCCGCAATACTCAACGTACAGTTTGTCCGCGCGCATTGACAGCGAAAACGCCGAAAAAAACGGCATTCCCGGTGCTTCCCCGCACATTCGGTGCAATCCGCCGGGGTTCAGGCGGTTTCGAGCGGTGATCCCGGGAAAACAAGGTCGATCTCGCCCGGATCCGGGCACAAGCCGGCCTTGGCGCCGTCGGTGAGCAGGCGGTCGACAGCTTTGGCGCCGACCGTTCCGAGGTCGATCGTCAGGTCGTTGACGTACATCGAGATGAACTCGTCCGTCGTCGCTTCGGGCAGGCCTCTTGCAAACTGCCTCGCGTAGGCGACGCCCTCGTCGCGGTGCGCGAGCGCGTGCTCGATCGATTTGCTCAGCACACCCGCGACCTCCTGCAGGGTCCCTGGGCCGAACCGGTCGTCGAGGTCTCGGCGGATCGCGTTGGCGCCAAGCGGGAGCGGCAACCCGGTGCGCTCTTTCCACCACGCGCCCAGGTCCGCGATGAGCGTGAGCCCCGCGTCCTGATAGGTGAGTTGGCCTTCGTGGATGATGACACCGGCGTCAACGTCGCCATCGGCGACGGCGCTCATGATGGTTTCGAAGGGCATCGCGACGAATTTGAACGGTTGCCCGACGCAGAGCCTGGTCGCGAGGTGCGCGGTGGTGCGCTCGCCGGGGATGGCGATCGTGATGCCGGGAGTCTTCAGCCAGTCGCGGTCGTGAGGATCGCGGGAGACGATCTTGGGGCCGAACCCGTCGCCGACGCTGGCGCCGCTGCTGGTCAGCGCGTACCGGTCGTGGACATTGGCGTAGGTGTGCATGGAGATCGCGGTGATGTCGAGATCGCCCTGCTCGACGGCGCGCTTGTTGAGCGATTCGATGTCCTCGGGGATGGCGCTGAACCGGAATCGCCCGGTGTCGATGGCGCTCTCGAGGGGCCACCACATGAACGCATCATCGGGATCGGGGGAATGACCGAGCGTCAGGGTGGGGCGTTGGTCGTGGGTAGATTTGGTTTTGCCAGGCATGGGCGCATTCTACCCGAGCCAACCCGGATCAGTTGGTGAACGCGGTCATGACCATGCCCAGGTCGATGGTGTCGACAATCCCGTCGTCGTTGATATCCGCCGCGGCGTCGTCGGTGCCGTAAAACGAGATTACGTAGGACAAGTCGATGGTGTTGACGAAGCCGTCCTGATTGACGTCTTCTGGGGTTTGGTTCTCATTGAGCGCATCGTTGTGAAGGACGACGCGATTGATAAATTCGATCTGGGGTGTGATCCGCTGGTCGAGATAGTGTTGAAACGAATCGGCAATGCCGGGTTGGGAGAGGTTGTCCCAGATGATCACGCCGTCGATGCCCCAGAGGTAGGGGCCGTAGAGCATGAGCCAGAGGTCTTCGTCCTTGAGTTGTCGGTACCGGAGCCACTGGTTCTCATTGCGCTGGGTGTACCTTGGCCACGCGAACGCGAGCACCGGCTTGTCACCATGGGCGAGCGCCTTGGCCATGTTGAGGCGCCCGTTGAACATCTCGTCGATGTAATCCGATGCGTACCCCTCGCCCAAGCCCAGTTCAGCACCGTCGGGCACGAGGGAGTCCCGCATGTAGATGGATGGGTAGAACGCGTCGCTGAGATCCCAGAGCCAGGAAGCGTCCACCCCGGTTTGCGAGATCCTCGGGTACGACCAGAATCCCCATTTCGCCTCGGGTCGGAGCTGCTTCCCAAGCCGGATGGTTTCTTCCATGATCGCTCGTGCGAAGAGCTCGTAGATATGGCGCGACTGCTGCTCGATCTGCTCGTCGGTCCAGCCCGGATACCGGCGCTCGGTGACCTGGCGGGTCCCATCCCGGTAAGGCGGCTCGGTCAGGTCCCACCACGGTGACCAGGATTCGTAGTCGATGACCGCGTAGCCGTCCCAGTCCGGATCCGGGATCAAACGCTCGATGTCAAGCCGAGCCTTCTCGAGATGCCTTGTCAGTTCGACCTCTTGCGGGATCCCGCCGTAGATCCATTCTTTCGAATACTGGTCGATCCTGGGATAGAGCCCCAGGGTGTGCTCGTAAAAAACAACGACGTCCTCGCGAATCGGCGTCTGGCGCCAGTCGAGATCGCTTGCGTTGGCGCCGGTGAGCGCATCGTGGAATGTGAAACTCGGATCAGCAGCGTTGGTGTTCGCGCCGAAGCTGATAAACGCAAGCGCAGCGAGTGCGATTGCGCATCGGCTCCGGATCGATTCATTCTTCGTCTTGAACATGGGCTCCGGCTCGTATCGTGCTGCCTGCTTCGTGCTCAGGGCGCCCCAGCGACCCGGCTCGGGAGTATCGGCTATTTGTGCACTATTAAGCAAGAACGGACCTGTAAATCGGCGACCCCTCGCGTGTCCCGATCAGTCACAGTCCGAACCGAACGCGGCGATCAGGACACCCAGGTCAGCGGTATCGACGACGCCGTCGTCGTTGAGGTCGCTTGCCGTGTCGGCGCTGCCAAACGCGGCGATCAAAAGACCCAGATCAGCGGTGTCGATGACGAAGTCTTGGTTGATGTCCGCGGGGCACACCACGCCGTGCACATCGAAGACATACGCAGCGCCGGCGGAGAACCCGAACTCGTCCTCGGTCAGCGCGCCAGCGATGAGCAGGCCCTGATCAATCGCGATCGCGGCGCCGAGTTGATCGTCCGGCTGCCCATCCGCCGCGAGGACGCGATCGATCTGCGTCCAGGTGTTCCCGGCGCCTCTGCGGTAGATATACACCGACCCGTTGTCGCCGGGATTCGGGAACAAGCCGATCTCATCAGAACCGATGAAGGCGTGATCACCGCTGATCGCGACGGCTTTGCCGAACTGGTGCCTCGAGGTTGCCTGAGCGCCGACGATCCGCGCCGTCTGGGTCCAGCCGCCGCCGCCATCGGATTCGAAGAGGTACGCGGCGCCGGTGTTCGTGGTGCCTTCCTCCGTAGCGCCGACGACGATGGTGGCGCCGTCGAACGCAACCGACCATCCGAAGCGTTCATTCGCGACGCGGACATCGGGGGTGACTTTGGTCCCGGAATCCCAGACGCCGGTCATGCTGTCCCTGGTGAAGACGTAGATCGCGCCCATCCTGCTGTCATTCTCCCAGGCGCCTACGACCGCGGTATCGCCCTGGAGCGCGACCGAATCGCCGAAATGGTCGCCGATCGCGGTATCGGTCGCGACGAAGCGGTGCTGGAAGATGAAATCACCGGTCATGTCTTCCTCGAAGAGGTACGCGGAGCCCGCCGCCGGGAGACCGATGGGCAAGCCAGACGCGCCGATCAGCACCGCGTCATCACCGTCCATGGAGATTGTCGAACCGAACCGCTCCCCCGGGAGCCTGCTCGGCGCTGTGAGTTTTTCATCGAATGACCACACGCCGCCCATGTCGCGGCGGAAGATGTACGCCGACCCGGCGCGATCGTTGACCCCTGAATCGACGTCCTCGTGGTACGCGCCGACGATCGCGATGTCGTTGCCCAGCGCGGTGGAGATCCCGAAGACATCGCTCGATTCCGCGTCCGGCGCGTTGAGTTTGGCGTCCTCTTCCCACTCACTGGTCGCGGTTCGCTTCCAGATGTACGCAGCGCCGCAATCGAGGATGAAGTCGAAATCGCCGTACTTGGCGCCGACGATCATGTACTCGTTGTGCGTATCGACCGAGGCGCCGTACTGGTCGGGGGTCATGCCGTCACCCGCGAGGAGCTTCTGGTATTCGATGACCGCGCTGGCCTGTGCGGACGCAGCGATCCCCAGCGAGATGACACCGAGGGCGCACCGGCTCGCGGCGATGAACACACTGGACGGATTCGATGGCATGCTGGTCTCTCTCAACAAATGGGGGGATCGGTTCTCGGACGGGGCATGAGCACCGAACGAAAACAACGCTCAAGCGTACACCAACCCCGCCAAAACCGAAGCGTTTTTTAGGGTATTCAAGGGCCACCGAGCGGGAGTCATCGGGCAGAAAACGCCCTGGGGCGTTGTCAGGGCAAGCCGCACGGCGTAGCGTGACCGCCCGAACCGGGGACGAGCATCGGGGCTCCGACCGCGACCGATCAGGGCAGTGAGCAACCGATGGCCAAGGGCAAAAAGAAACAACCTGACAACGAGCCGGAGGTCCTCAACCGCAAGGCGAGGCACGATTACCACATCGAGGAGACGCTCGAGGTCGGGATCAAGCTGCACGGCTCCGAGGTCAAGGCGGTCCGTGCCGGGAAGATCTCGCTTGGAGAGGCGTACGTCAGGGCCGAGCAGGTCCCGCTCTCGCTCTCGCTGCATTCGGCGCACATCGGTGAATACGCCCCGGCGGGGCCCAACCAGCACGCGGCGGTTCGTCAGCGGACGCTCCTGGCGCACAAGCGTGAGATCGCCAAGCTCGCCATGCTCAGCGCCGCCAAGGGCGTCACGATCGTTCCTTTGAAGCTGTACTTCAAGAACGGGTACGCGAAGCTGC
>JAJDDA010000129.1 GCA_029260535.1 Phycisphaerales bacterium
TCCACAGCCACCATGCCGCGGCCATCGCGCAGAATTCTGATTGTGTCGTCGCCCCAACGGCTTTCACACCAACACCAAAAACCTCAACAGGCGCCGGCGATCACTTCAACGCCGGCCTCTGCTTCGCGCTCGCGCACAAACTCGGCGCACCAACCGCCCTCGCCTGCGCCATCGCAACCAGCGGCCACTTCGTGCGCACAGCACAGCACCCATCGCTCGATGAGGTCACAAGTTTTATCGATCAGATCCCGGCCTGACAGGCGCCGGGTATTCCGATATCACATCGCCGTACCGAGCCCCACGCACCGTCGCCACGTGCTCAGCTGCCCGAAGTGGAAGCTCGTGTGAAACACCACCATGAAGTTGCAGAGCTCGCCGACCGTCGCGCATCGGCTCCGCAGACCCTCCATCGGGTTCTCCTGCGCAAAGACCGCATCATCCGTCTCCGCGATCGCGTCGATCACCGTCTCGTACCGGTCCTTCCAGAACGCGACAACCTCATCCAGCGGCGGGTAACAATCGCACCCGTCCTTGCATTCCTTGCCGTGCATGAACATGTCGTGCCACGTTTCCGATTTCGGATCCACAAGGTCGCCCCTGCCGATCGCGCCGAGCACCATGTCAGGGTAAATCGCCAGATGCCCGAATATGAACACCGGGTGGTTCGTGTCCACACCCTCGGGCATACACCGCGCCTTATCGGCGTCGACACCGGCGAGCATCGCCTCGCTCAGGCCCAGAAGAGCCCTCGCGGGCGCACAAATAGCGGAAGCGGTCATTGATTGAGTCGTCGTCATGGGGGAGATCTCCTTCTTAGATGCTTCGATACGACCGAATAAGGACCGGTTACACATTTTCTGTGGAACTTCAGGCCATTATTCCGCATAAGATAAGATATGGAACGAATCCACCGAGCATCGAAACAGGCCAGGCGTCGGCGACTGATCGCCGACAGCCTCGATCGCCTCGGCCTCGCCCTGAGCATCGCCCTCGCGCTGGGCCTGCTCGCCGTCATCATCACCCGCCTCATCGGTGAACCCCTCCAATGGTGGTGGGCCGTCGTCCCGCCGGTCGCCGTCGGGATCACCATCGCCTTCGCCGCCGCCTGGCGCTCGCGCCTGACCAGCCTCGAAGCCGCGACCGATGTCGACACCGCGCTGAACCTCCGCGACCGCCTCGGCTCCTCCATCGAACTCGAATCCCTCGACCGCGACGACCCCTTCGTCCAACTCCTCGAGCGCGACACCGAAGACGCCGCGGCCAAACTCAACATCGCCAGCGCCACCCCCATCCGCCTGGGCAACTCGTGGCTCACCTGGCCAACCCTCGCAGGCTTGCTCATCCTCGCCGTGATGTTCATGCCGACCCTCGACCTGATGGGCAGGCAGAAGGCCGCTCAAAAAGAAGCCGAGCAACAAACCCAGATCGAAGAAGCCTCCGATACCCTCGAAGACATCATCGAAGACACCAAAGACCAACTCGACGAACTCGAACCGGAGAACGAGGGCGAGGACGAACTCGCCGACATCCTCGAAGACATCAAGTCACAACTGGATCAGGGTGAACTCAACCCCGAAGAAGCCCTCGCGCAGGCCGCCGCCGCGATGGACGAGAAATCGCAGCAGCTCGAAGAGGAAGCCGCCGAAGCCGAGCAGATGGCCGAGATGCTCGACGAACTCCTCGCCGAAGCCGCCGACCCCAACAACCCGGACCCGACCGATCTCGAAAAGGCCCTCGAAGCTGGCGACCTCGACGCCGCCGCCGAAGCGCTCGAGAAGATGCAATCCGAACTCGGCGAGATGACCGAGGAGCAGCGTCAGGCGATGGCCGAATCGATGAGCGAGATGGCCGAGCGCCTCAGCCAGGCGGCGCAGAACAAAGCGGCGCAGAACGACGCCGCGCAACAGATGTCGGAGCAACTCCAACAGATGGGCCTCTCCAAAGAACTCGCCGAGCAGCTCGCCCAGAGCGGTGATGCGCAGCAGATCGCCGAGCAACTGCAGCAGCAGGGCATGGACGCCGAGACCGCGCAGAAACTCGCCCAGCAGATGGCGCAACAAAAGAGCGACAGCGACTGCAAGAACGGCGCCTGCCGATCCGCAAGCAAACTCGCCGAAGCGATGAAACAAGCAAGCAAGGGCGCCGCAAGCGGCAAACCTGGAGAGATGGGTGAACTCGGTGAAGCGCTCGGCGGCCTCTCCGAGGCCGAGCTCGACGCCCAGCTCGCGCAGCTCGCCGCAGGCGAGATGGCCGGGCAAGCCCAGGGCATGATGCCGGGCAATGGCAGCGGCATCGGCGGCAACAAGGCCGGCGAGGGCTCCGACTTCCACGAACAACTCCCCACCGGCCTTGGTAAGTCGTTCACCGACGAGGTCAACAACCGACAAGGCGGAGGCGAGGGCGAGGTCGCCATGCGCTACACACGCGAGCGCCCCATCGACTGGGAAGAAGGGGCCAGCAACGCCCCGATGCGCGCCGCATCGATCAAGCAAGCCGCCGAGGCCGCCGAGCAGGCCATCGAAGAACAGGCGATCTCCCCGCGCTACCGAGGCGCGATCCGTGATTACTTCGAGCGCGCCAGGAAAGTCGCACCACCCGCCGACACCAAGACAAACCCCAGCGCCAACACCACCACGGAAAACACCCAGGACTCCAAGTGATCCCAACAACGACGCTGGGACTGGACGCCGGCATCGGGTTCCTCGATCCGATCTGGCTGCTGCTGGCGCTCACCGCCATCCCACTCGCCATCATCGGCCTCCGCTGGCTCGCCGCCATGAGCAGGCTCCGCCGCTGGTCCGCGATCATCCTCCGCACCGCGCTCGTCATCCTTCTGACGATGATGCTCGCCACCGCCGTCACCCGGCGCGAAACCGACCGCCTCGCGGTCGTCGCGATCGTTGATGTCTCCGATTCCGTCCGCCGCCTCGCCGATCTCGGTCTCGACCCCGACGGCGCACGAGCCGACGCGATCGCAACCGCGCAGCGGTGGGTCGCCGACGCGATCGAGTCCGGCGAAGCCGACACCGAGAACCTCATCGGCGTCGTCGTCTTCGACGGCGAGCCCACCGCGCTGACCACCCCGCGGCACCTCACCCGTGACGACATCCTCGAACAACCCTTCGATGTCTCCATCGTCGAGGGCACCAACATCGAAGAAGCCATCCGCTTCGCCGGCGCGCTCTTCCCGCCGGACGCCGCGAGACGCATCATCCTCATCAGTGACGGCGTTGAAACCGCAGGTGACGCCCTCGCCGCCGCCATCGAATCCACCGACGAGACCGGCGCCCCGACGCCGATCGATGTTGTGGCGATCGACTACACCGCACCCAACGAGATCCTTGTCGAGTCCGTCGATTCACCACCCAACGCCGCCGGCGAATCCACCATCCCCGTGCGCGTTGTCATCCGCTCAACAAGCGCCGCAACCGGTGAACTGATCCTGCTCCGCGAGGGCAGGCCCATCGACATCTCCCCCGGCGTACAGCGTGTCGGCGCCCGTGTCAGCCTCCATCCAGGAGCGAACCCACTCACCTACGCCGTCCCGCTCCCCGACAACAACATCCACCGCTTCGAAGCCCGCTTCATCCCCGACAAGCAATCCGCCGACACCATCGCCGTCAACAACACCGGCGAGTCCTTCACCATCACCCCAGGAAAGGGCAACGTCCTCATCGTTGACGGCGTCAGCGACAACAACCCGTCAGGCCCCGGCTCTATCCTCGCGACCACCCTCCGCGCCGAGGGCATCGATGTCGAGACCATCCCGCCCGCCGCCTTCCCCGACAACCTCCTCTCGCTCCAGGCGCACGACCTGATCATCCTCCAGAACGTCGCCGCAGACGAGATCCCGCAGGTCAGCCAGAAGCACCTCAGCGCCTACGTCAACGAGTTCGGCGGAGGGTTCGTCATGGTCGGTGGCTACGACTCGCTCGGCGCCGGCGCGTGGGGCGGCACCCCCGTCGAAGACCTCCTCCCGGTCAACCTCGATCCCTCCGAAGAACTCATCGTCCCCGCCGCCGCCATCGTCTTCGTCCTCGATTCCTCGGGCTCGATGGCGTCACCCGTCCGGGGCTCGCGCCGATCCCAGCAACAGATCGCCAACGAGGGCGCCGCCCTCGCGATCGGCACACTCGACGAACGCGACCTCGTCGGCGTCATCGCGTTCAATTCCAGCGCTCGCACCGTCGTCGAACTCGCGCCGCTCACCAACTCCGGTCACGTCACCGACCGCGTCCGCTCCATCGCGCCGGGCGGCGGCACCAACATGTACCCCGCGCTCGCCAAGGCCGGCGAGTGGCTCAACAAAGCCGACGCCGATGTCAAGCACATCATCGTTCTCTCCGACGGCCAATCCATGGGTGACCCCTCCGTCGGTGAGGGCATCGCAAGAAGAC
>JAJDDA010000130.1 GCA_029260535.1 Phycisphaerales bacterium
CACAGCGCTCCGGCCAGGGCGCGATTGGCCGATCATCGGCGAACTCCGCAAGCAGCACACCGTCGAGCGCATCAGCGCCGATGCGCCGATCCCGGATGATCTGGATTGCCTCATCGTGGCGCAGCCGAGCACGCTCACCAATGCGCAGCTGCCGGGGCTGATCGACTACATCCGTAACGGCGGCGCGACCCTGCTGATGGAAGACCCGTTCCCGCAGGTGAACCCTGGGCTCGCGACCTCCGCGCCAAGGGGCGCCGGGCGGAACCCGTTCATTGAGCAGCAAGGATTCATCAACGAGCCGAAGGCGGACCTTCAGCCCCTGTGGGACGTGCTCGGAGTAATCGTCCCCGCCGACCGAATCATCTGGGACGGGTACAAGCCGCACCCGCAGTTCGGCGCGCTCCCGCCTGAGATCGTGTTCATTGGTCCTGAGAACGGCACACCGCACGCGATCAACGAGGAAGACCCCGTCACGTCGGGGCTGCAGGAGGTCGTGCTGCTCGCGCCGGGTGAGCTTCGCACGAACCCGACAATCACCCTCGGTGAACCTCCCGTGATCATCCCGCTCCTGCAGACGAGCCCGGTGGGTGGGCACACGCTCTACGCGGAGTCCGTCGCGATGACGGCGATGGGTCCCCAGTGGCCGCTCCCGCAGCGGGGTTTCTACCAGACTGGCGAGGCGGAAGTCCTCGCGGCTCGGCTCTTTGGCCGCCCTGCAGACACTGATCCCGGCATGGAACTGATCGACAGCATCGTAGATGAAGATGAAGCGGCCGCGAAGAGCGAGCAGCAGCAGTTGCGTGTGATCATGGTCGCTGATCTGGACCTGATCGCCCCCGATTTCTTTGCGCTCCGAGCGATGGGCGCCGGTGATCTGGAGTTCGATAACGTCACGTTCATCCTCAACAGCGTGGACCTGCTCGTCGGTGACGCTTCATTGATCGAACTCCGCAAACGCCGCAGGACACACCGGACGCTGACCAGGCTCGACGAGCAACGGCAGGCGCTGCTGCGTGAGAGCCGATCCGCGATCGATGCCGCCAATAACTCGGCGCAGGAGCAGCTCCTCGAAGCCGAGGCCAGGATCCGCGAACGCATCGCTTCAATCCAGTCCCGCACTGATCTCGATGAAACCACGCAACGCATCATGATCGAGTCCATCCAGCGTGACGAGCAGCGCAAGCTCACCGCGCAGACCCAGCGCATCGACGACGACAAGGCAACCCGGATCGCCGAGGCGCAGGCCGATTCGATCGAGGCCATCCGTGCGATCGAATTCCGCATCCGCATCGCCGCGGTCAGCCTGCCGCCGATTCCCGCGTTCCTCGTTGGCGCCGGTGTCCTGTTCAAACGCCGCAGGCGCGAGCGCGAGGGCATCGTACAGGAGCGGCTCCGATGAATCAACGCACGCAAACACTTATCGCTGTTGCGATCGCGCTCGTCGCGGTATCGATCGCCTGGCTCACGAGGCCCTCGCCGATCGACGACGCGAGATTCGCGCAGATCGGACAACCCCTCGCGCCTAAACTGACCGACCCTGCGCAGGTCGCATCGCTCGAAGTGATCGCGTACGACGAGGAATCGGCGCGGCACCTGGCATTCAAGATCGCCTTCGACGGGCAGCGCTGGCGGATCGCATCCGCCTCGGATTACCCGGCCGATGCCTCAGCGAAGATCGCCGGGGCGGCCTCCGCGTTCGTCGGGCTTGAGCGCGAGTCGATCGTCACTGACAGGAAGATCGATCACGCGTCGCTGGGGCTGGTGGATCCAGCCGATGAGAGCGGCGATCCGGCAGGTAGAGGCGTGCGGGTCACGATCCGCGATGCATCAGGCCGGACCCTCGCCGACCTGATCGTTGGGCACGAGACCGACGAGATCGGACGCATCAACCAGCGCTACATCCGCGAGGCAGATTCCGATCGCGCGTACCGGACGACCTTCCAAACGGGGCTCGCCTCGGCGCTCTCGATCGATCTCGCGGATTGGATCGACACCGACCTGCTCCGCGTGACCGCAGAGACAATCACGCAGATCCGGCTTGATGCGTACTCCGTTGATGAGGCGAAGGGGCATCGGACAACCGGTGAACGCTTCCAGATCGCTCGCTCCCCAACCGGCGATGGTTGGATCTTCGATCCGGGCGAATCGATCGCTGACAGGCATGCATCAATCCGGTTCGCGAATGATCTCGCAGGGCTCCGGATCAATGGAGTTGTGCGCAAACCAGAGCCGCTCGCGAGCCTGCTCGCGGGAGAGCAGAGCGACGCAACACTGGACGTCGAGGATCTTCAGCGCATGGCGCGCAGCGGGTTCTTCCTGTCGCAGGATGGCCACCTGATCGCCAACGCCGGCGAGTTGCGATTCGACACCTCGAAAGGGCTGCGCTACACGCTCTGGTTCGGCGAGATCCTCGCTCGCACCAACAGCGGCGGCGCGATCTTTGAATCCGGGTTCGAGACAGGAACTGACGATCCGATCCCGGGCTCGCGCGCGATGCTCGTCACCGTCGAGGCGATCGATCAGCAGGACGCCAATGCGGTCGAGACGGCCCTGACGCTCTCGAAAAAGTACGCCGACTGGTGGTACCTGATCGATGAAACAACATTCATCTCGCTTCATCCGGATGCCACGTCATTGATGCCGGTCGGGCAACCGGAGTAAACCCCGCCGGTACACTCGCCCCGATGAGACGCACCAAATATCTCAACCGCAATGCCGGGTTCACGCTGATCGAACTGCTCGTCGTAATCTCGATCATCGCGCTGCTCATCGGCATCCTGATCCCGACGCTCGGAGCAGCCAGGGATTCCGCGCGATCGCTCCGGTGCGGCACGAATCTCAACCAGATCGGGGTCGCGATCACGATGTACCTCGGCGATCACCGCGAATCGCTCCCGCAGGTCCGGATCGATTTCGGCACCGGCGAGATCGTTGATGCGCCGCACGGGGGCAACATCGGCTCGCTCTTCGGCGGTAAAAAGGGGCTGCTCCCCGTCTTCGGGATCGACACCGTCGGCGCTGACCGCAGACCGCTGAACACCTACCTCGGCGGCGGCGGTTTCGGTGAGGACGACGAGGTCGAATACTTCAGCGACCCCTCCGACACCGGGACCTCCGATCCGTTCCTCAGTTTCTTCCCGCACATCGATCCCAAGAGCACGATGTACGACCTCGTCGGGACGAGTTACAACCTCAACGACCACGCGCCGGACACCGATCCCAACGGCGAGATCTATCCGACGCTCATCCCGCAAGAGGGCGGGGTCATGCCGCCGATCGCGAACACCAGCAAGACCTGGGTCTGTGGCGATCAGCCGATCTACAACTACGATGATGGTGGTGACCGTGGGCAGCGCTGGCACCACGGCGCGGTCAAAGCGAACCTGCTCTACCTCGACAACCATGTTCAGTTGGGAGTCAGCGTCCCGGAAGGCCCTGTCCACACGACGGACGACTACACGTTCCTGCCCGATCCGGACTGGATCGAGCGGTTCACGCCCTGAGGCGAACCATCAGGGGGTCACGAGAGCGACCGTCCCGGTGCCTGAGTCGTAGGTGAACGAGTACCCAGCAGGGAGAACGAGCGTCTCATTGGTCTGGAAGGTCAATTCGGAGAGCTCTGTCGGATACGTATTGTTCTGCATCCAGTAGAGCTCAAGCGCTTTCTCGACGGATGCAAGATTCGATTCTGCTGCGGTCTGGGCGGCAGTATCCACGTGATGGCTGACCAGGGGCAGCACGATCGCCGCGAGGACACCAAGGATCACGATCACGATCATCAGGTCGATGAGGGTAAATCCGCGTAAACGTCGTCCGATCATTCTGCAACTCCTCAGTCCGCATTGGCGCGGGCACAGCACTGATCGTCAACGGAGCAGGAGGACTTGACGGTGGTTGCGTGCGCGGAATCCGGAAGGTCCCAGAACCGCCGTTACGTCCCGCGCAACCCCTCGCGTGCGAGCATCAATTCGAGGGTCTGCGAGACCAGATCAATCTCGCGCTCCCCCAGATTGGTGTGGAAGGGCAGCGCGATCGTCCGGTTGCTCACGCTCTCGGCGATCGGGAAATCGCCCCGGTCGTGCCCGAACGCCTCGCGGATGTGCGGCTGGAGGTGGATGCACGGGAAGTAATCGGCGACCCCGATGTCGTGGCGCCGCATCCCGGACATGATCCGATCGCGTTCCTCGCTGGAAAACTCGCTCGTCAGGCGAACAACGTAGACGAACCAGCTCATCCGCTCGGTGTCGTTGACGTTGGGCAGGGTCAGGCGGTGCTCGCCCATCAGCCGCCTGGTGTAGTGCTCGGCGACCTTGCGGCGTTTGTGGAGGATCTCATCGAGCCGGCTCATCTGCGCAACGCCCATCGCCGCCGAGAGCTCGTGCATCCTGTAGTTATACCCAAGCCTCTCGTGCGAGAGCCACGCCGCGCCGCACCCGCCGGGGGGCGGGTCGTGCTTCGATCGATCGCTGTTCGAGTTGACCGGCCTTCCGTGGTTCCGCATCGATCGGCACAGGTCCGCGAGGCGGTCGTCGTCGGTGACGATCATCCCGCCCTCGCCGGTCGTGATCTGCTTGTTGGGATAGAACCCGAAGACCCCAACACGACCGAACGCGCCGATGTTCCGACCCGAGCCCTCGCCGCCGAGCCCCTCGCACGAATCCTCGATCAGCGGGATCTCATGCCGCGCCGCGATGGACCGGTATGCCTCCATGTGCGTCGGATCACCGAACGCCTCGACCGCGAGGATCGCTTTGGTCTTCGGAGTGATCGCCGCCTCAACAAAGGACGGGTCCATGTTGAGCGACTTGGGATCGATATCGACAAAGATCGGTTTCGCGCCGACGTACAAAATACAGTTGGTCGAGGCGATGAAGCTGAACGGCGTCGTGATCACCTCATCGCCAGGCCCGACGCCCAGCCCCAGCAGCGCCAGGTGCAGCCCCGCGGTTCCCGAGGAAACCCCGACGCCGTGCGTCGTGCCGACCCGATCGGCGACAGCGCGCTCGAAGGATTCGAGCACCGGACCGATCGAGAGACGATCCGAGCGCAGCACGCGGGTGACCTCGTTGATCTCCGCGTCGGTGATGTCCGGTTTGCTCAGGGGGATCTCATCGATCATTGGGCAAGGCGCCTTCCTGGAATGGATTGACGCCACGAAGGGCGTAGATCAAGACGGGTGATTCGAGCATACCCAATCGGCAACTTCAAGCCATCCGGATGAGCCGACCACGAACAAATCAGATCCGCTCGGCGGATTCGAGCAGGGACTGCTCAAGCCGATCCGCCATCTCCGCGACGGTGACGCCCTCGTAGGCGGGCCCGATATCGCAGGTCTGCCCGCTCTTGATCTGCTTCTCGACCCGCTGTCTCGCGGTGATCACCGACGAGTGGTTGGGACGGTTCATCGCACGAGCGATCTCGGGGTAGCTCTGCGTAGTCAGCAGCTTCGCCAGGTGCACCGTCAGAGCTCGTGCGAGCACGACCCGCTTGTGCCGGCCTTTCCCGAGCACTTCGGAGAGATCCACACCGAGCGATTGGGCGACAACCGCGGTGATCGATTCGACCTTGATCGGCTTGAACGGGGTCCGCCGCGTGGTCGCAGAGCCCAGCGCCTGGTCAACCAGATCCAGCGAGAGCCGTTGATCGAGCCGACCCATCCCAGGGAGTCGCCGGACCGCATCGAGCGTGGTGATCGCGCCGATGAGGTTCCGCACGGAGCCATCGGACCTGGCCGCGATGGCTTCGGAAACCCCGGGGGCGAGCTCAAGCCCCCGTCTGGTCGCGAGCCGCTCGATGATCTTGATCCGCATCGGCAGATCGGGGAGCCCCACCTCGACGACCATCCCCGAGAGCATCCGCGAAGAAAGCTCCTTCGAGAGCCGGTGGATCATCGAGGGGTGCTCATCGGTGACGAGCACGATCCGCGAGCCCCGAAGCCCCAGCGCATCGAAGGTGTGCAGGAACTCGGTCTGGGTCGCGGTTTTATTCGAGAGGAAATGGACGTCATCGATACAGACGAGATCCATTTTCCGGCGCTTGCTCCGGAACTTGTCAATGTTCGAGGTCCGGATCGCGGTGATGTACTCGTTCGTGAACGCCTCAGCGGTGGTGCAGTGGATCCTTGCCCCGGGTTGCGTCTGGGCGAATCGTGTCGCGATCCCGTTCATCAGGTGCGTCTTGCCAAGCCCGCACTCGCCGTGGACGACCAGCAGGTTGAACGCCGGCTCGCAGGAGCCATCGCCGATCGAGATCGCGGATTCGTAGGCGAGCGCGTTGCTGGGTCCGACGATGAAGTCGTCAAGCAGGAACCGTGGGCGGACCCGGAGCGACGAGGAGCCGCCATTGGATCGCCAGGGAGCCGTCGCCCGGACCGGATTCGGCGCTTTGGCAGAAGATCGCCTCGGGGGGGCGGGGCTCGGCGTGGGAGGAGGATCGCCGTCGCTACCCGCCACCGCCCGAGGCAAATTCGTCGCTGGCCGCACGTTGGGAACGGTCAGCGGAGCATCACCTGACACGGCGTGGGGGGAGTTGCCGCCGGTGGCTTCACTAGATTGTTCGATCGTCTCAGCGGACGGATCCACTTGAAACTCAACAATCACGCCCGGCTCACCGGTCATCTCCCGGACGGTCCTCGTGAGGGTCGGTCCGTGGCGACGATCGAGCAGATCCGCGATGAACGCGGTGCTGACGACGACCTCGTACCGGTCTCCACAGCGACGAATCCGTGGTGACTCCTGGAAATACCTTGTGGTGCGCTCCGAGCCGATGAGCTCGGACAACCGATCGGCGATCAGGTGCTCCACTCGATCATGGCTGATCGGACGATCCGCAGGGGTGCGGGCAGCGGAGAAGACATTGCCAGGAGGCGCGGACAGACTCGGCACGGTGGACCCTTCCGTGAGTTGCCGCCACTAAATCAAGGTGGCGGCAGACCAATGCAACACGTTCGGCGAGTCCGTTCAACAGTTGGTTACCGAGTCTTGCTCAGGGATCCCGCGAGCCGGTTCGTTATGCGCACATTGACAGCCCTGTATCAGGCGATCCATCCGCCGATTCAGTCGTTCAACGACGCATCCGGTTTGGCGTTCACCCGCTGGGCGTCCCTCTCTGATGGTGTCGCGCCCAGTGGTGGTAAGAACTCGTTAACCCGCCGGTCAGTTCCGTGACCAGCGAGGAGCAAAGATAAGGCTGCACGCGCGCCCCGACAAGCGGTGATTTTCTTTGGCGAGGGTTGACAGCGCCGGTGTCGCTGTCATCCACAGCACTTAGCGATTTGAAAAAGAATTTATCCACGAGGATGTGCACGAGAATTGATCGGCGTGGAAAACATTTGTGCACAACAAAAATAGGGGAAGAATCCCATATTGACCTACAAAACTAGGCTGAATGTGTGATAGGACGAACGTACGCAACGCGCCGCTCGAAGACCTTGAACCCGGCGCGTTCGTAGAGTTTCTGCGCCGGGATGTTGCGCTCGTCAACCGCGCAGGTCACCGGGAAATCGTGCCGCGTGAGCGTTGTGTGCAACCCCAGGTCGAGCAGCCTCGAAGCGATCCCCATTCCACGCACAGAAGGCGCCAATCCCATGTACACCAGTTCGCTGTTGCCCTGAGACGGGTTGTGGTTAAAGAGTGCGGCTCCAACGGGTTCATCGTGGTGCCGAACCACCCACCACAGCGCGGGATCCCAGACCCCCGAAGCCCGGTGGCTCGAGATCACGTCGCTGGTCTCACGGAGCCCGCACAATTCCGGGCAATCGAGTGTCTGCTCGTACGAACACTCGAGGGCCCGAGCCAGATCAGCGTCATCAGCAGGATCCGCCAGCGTGACGGTGATCCCATCGGGCCAGCCTGATCCGGGGTCCGGCGGATTCTCGATCGAATCAGGGGGACGCCGGAGGTATTGCAGCGTCCCAGCGCACAGGAACCCGCCGGCAATCAGCGCCTGCCGGGTCCCGGTTTCATCCATATCGAGGATCGCCTGGGCGATCGCAATCTCGCCTGCGCTGTTGCGGATCGCGGCATCGAGGACGGCGCCGAGTTCTTCGATGCGGTCCTGCTCGCCCTCAGTAGGGCTTGAGAGGAACACCACTGCGGTTCGACCCGCGCCGGGGACGAGCAGGCACGCCTCGCGGACGCTCTTCTCGCCGGCCTCGATCGAGCCCCAGAGGTTGGAAAGATCGATCCCGTGCCTAACAGCGGCTTCGAGCATCTGCCGGCCAGCGGCCTCATCGCCCTTCCCGTACGGCTCAGAGACAAGCAGGGCGGCGCCCCTCGCTCTGAGTCGTGGAGGGATCCGGGCGATGGTTGTGTGCGTAGAAGACACTGCTGAGAACTCCGGGAGGGCTGATTGCTTGCCATCGGCGTTGACGGGGCTCAACCCACAACTAGACTACCGCCTTCGAGCCGGGATCGACCCCGGCGATTGACCTGTCCCCAATCATTCATCGAGCATCCATCGAGATCGCCCGAGAAAGGCTAGCCACGTGAAGACCTTCACAGGCCAGATCCTGATCCTCCTGAGCCTCGCTATCCTGGCTCTATCGACCGGTTTCCAGTCGCTCGCGGCTCCTGAGCCCGCGCCGGTGCCCTCGCGCTGGCAGTTGGACCTCCGCCCTGGGCCGCTGCGGATCGCCACTGTCGTCGACGAGACGGGCCTGCCGCACACGTACTACTACCTCACCTACGACGTGGTGAACAACACCGGCGAGGACCTCTTCTTCGCGCCTTCGTTTGAGTTGACCTCCGAAGATGGCGAGATCCGATCCGCCGGCAAGGGGGTCCCCACGGTGGTGACGAACGAGATGCTGACGCGTCTCCGCGATCCCTACCTGCTCGATCAGATCACGATGGCCACCTCCGGCGAACTGCTCCAGGGTGAGGAGAACGGGCGATCCGGGCTGGTCCTCTGGCCGGCAGAGGGTCTGAAAGTTGACGAGATCAAGGTCTTCGCCGAAGGATTCAGCGGCGAGACCCGAACGGTTACCAAGCCGGACACCGGCGAATCGATCACGCTCCGCAAGTCCCTGATGCTGGTCCACGAGACCCCGGGGGAGATCACCGGCAGGGGCGATCGGCCCCTTGTCCGCATCAGCCAGCGCTGGATTCTGCGCTGACCTGTGGCTATATTCCCGACGACCGATCGCGGAAGGACCCGCGTTGTTTGCGCCGGATTGGCGCCCAAAGACCTGAGGATGCAGAACAATGGCTCATAAGAAGGGACAGGGCTCGACCAAGAACGGTCGCGACTCCAACCCCCAATACCGTGGTGTGAAGCTCTACGGCGGCGAGTACGCTCGTGCCGGCGCCATCATCGTCCGCCAGGTGGGCACACCCATCAAGCCGGGCTACATGGTCCAGCGTGCGAAGGACGACACGCTCTTTGCGCTGTGCGACGGCGATGTGGTCTACCAGGGCCGGAAGGTTCACGTGAACCCTGCCGACTCGACGACGCCCCGCCCCAAGCACCTCTGCGCCTGAGCCGAGCCGATTGAACCGAACGAACCGCCCGCGATCCCGGATCGCGGGTTTTTTCGTGGTCGCACCGGGATCGCCGACGAAACGGGGTGATCTGATACACTCGCGAATTAGGCCGATGACCACCCAATGATGACCCTACAAGGAATGCATCGATGAGCAGCGGGACGAATGGATTGACAATCGCGATGACCGGCGCCTCAGGGTTTGTTGGGCGTTACGTTGCCGCGGCGCTCATCGAGCGTGGGCACACCGTCCGTGCGCTAAGCCGGGACCGGAACGCCCCGCGCGTGCTGCCCGATGAGGGCGTCGAGGTTGTACTGGGTGATGTCTTCGATGACGGCGCGCTGAACCGCGCCGCCGAGGGCGCGGACTGCTTCATCAACCTGATCGGCATCCACCGGGAGCAACCCGGAGGGTGCACCTACGAGCGGATGCACGTGAGGGCGACGCAACGATGCCTCGATGTCGCGGCTGAAGCCGGGGTCGATCGGTTCGTGCAGATGTCGGCGCTGGGTGTCCGCCCTGAAGCGCGCAGCGATTACCACAAGAGCAAGCGCCTCGCCGAACTCGCCGTGATGGACAGCGGTTTGGACTGGACAATCTTCCGCCCCTCGATCATCCATGGTCCTGAGGGCGAGTTCATGCATATGGCCAAGGACTGGGTGACCGGGGTCGGTCTCCCCGGATTCTTCCTGCCGTACTTCATCCCGTTCGATGGTCCCAAGCCGATGCCCCCGGCGAGCGTGCAGCCTGTGCATGTTGAAGATGTTGCCGCGCTCTTCGCTGACAGTGTGGACAACGACGACGCGATCGGCGAGATCTACGGCGTTGGTGGACCGCAGGCTTACCCCTGGCCCGATCTGCTCCGAACAATCCGGGACATCGTCCCAGGCGCGAAGCCGTCGCTCCAGCCGCAGGGGCTCCCGGAGCCGGTGTTCGTGATGAAAGCAAAGGGCGCGAAGATGCTGGGTGTCTCGGCGCTGCTGCCTTTCACCGTGGATGACGTGCTGATGGCGACCGAGCCGAACACCTGCTCGACGGCCAAGGCGTTTTCGCACTTCGGTTTCGAGCCCCGCGCCTTTGAGACCTCCCTCGCCGATTACGCGGCACAGCTCTGAGTTTGACCCACCAGCCACCGGCGAGGATACGAATCCAAGATGGGTAAGAAGACGAACCTGCTGACGTTTTTGATTTTCCTTGGGCTGGTGCTCGGTGTTGTTGTTGGGCACTACTTCCTCTGGGATGTTGATGCATCGCTGGAAGTTCGAGAGCAGTCAGTAGCCGCGTGGAAGACGATGGGCGATCTGGTCTTTGTTCGCCCATTGCAATTGCTGATCATCCCGCTGGTCTTCACCAGCGTGCTGACCGGCATCACTTCGATCGGTGATCCGAAACGTCTGGGACTGCTCGGCGGCGCGACGATAATTTTCTATGTCGTCACCATGGTTCTCGCGGTGGTCCTCGGTGTCTCGCTCGGCGCCTTATTCCAGCCCGGCGCAGGGTTTCCGGAGGAACTCAGGGCCTCGATGAGCGCCGCGGGCGCTGAAGTCGCGAAGTCTGTAGCGCCTGCGGAGGGTGGCGGGTTGAGCGGGGCATGGCTCTCCATCCTGCATCAGATGATCCCTCGGAATTTCTTCCAGGCCGCTGTCAACGGGCAAGCGCTGTCGATCATCACCGCAACAATCTTCCTCGGGATCGGCATCGTTTCGATAGGTGAAAAGGCTGAGCCATTCACGAAGGCGGTCGAATCACTGCACGAGGTGCTTATGACGCTTGTGCAGTGGGTGATCTGGGTCATGCCGCTCGGCGTGTTCCTGCTCGTCGCCTGGGCTGTTGGCAAGATCGGCCTGAGCACATTGGCGGAGGCGGTGGCGACCTACGTCGCGGTCGTCATCGGCGGGCTTGGGTTTCACATGTTTGTCACGCTCCCGATCGCGTTGTTGATCTTCACACGGATCAATCCTTACCGCTACATGTGGCGGATGCGGGCGGCGCTGCTCACCGCGTTCGGCACGTCGTCATCCATGGCGACGCTCCCGGTCACGATCGAGACCGCAAGCGAAGAAGCGGGCTGCTCGAAGCGCGCCGCGGGGCTCGTGCTGCCTTTGGGCGCGACTGTCAACATGGACGGGACGGCGCTCTATCAGGGCATCGCGGTGATCTTCCTGTTCCAGGCGTTCGGGATTGATCTCTCGTTTACCGAGTACCTCGCGATTGTCCTGACCGCGACGCTCGCAGCGGTCGGCGCGGCGGGTGTTCCCGGGGGCAGCATCGCGACAATCCTGATCATCATCGCCGCGGTGAACTCGACGCTGGCGGTCTCCGGAGAAGGGGCGCCGCAACTGCCGTTGGCTGCGATCGGGCTGATCCTTCCGGTAGACCGATTCCTCGATATGTGCCGCACCATGGTGAATGTCTGGGGCGATTCGGTCGGGGCTCGGATCATCACGAGGCTCGCGCCGGATGAGGAAGAAGAGCGCGAAGCCGCGTACGCTTGATCCTGAACCAGTACAGGATCCGAAGCCTTGGAATCTTCAACCTCTCCATCCAGTGCAGCGGTGCTCTTCACCGCGTTCGAACCGAGCGGCGATGAGCACGCCTCGCAGGTGATCGCGGCGCTGCGCCAGCGCCGGCCTGATATCGCGATCTTCGCCGCCGGTGGCCCGAAGATGAAGGCTGCGGGAGCGCAGATCATCCTCGACACAACCCACGACGCGGTGATGGGGATCCCCGGGCTTGGGAAGATCCTTGAGCACAAGCGCATGAACAAGCAGATCGAGCGGTGGCTCGATTCGAACAAAGTAGCGCTGCACATGCCGGTCGATTCACCGGCGGCGAATTTTCCGATCTCGAAACTCTCCAAAGCGCGCGGCATCCCGGTGTATCAGCTCGTCGCGCCGCAGCTCTGGGCGTGGGCGCCCTGGCGGATCAGGAAGACCAAACGCCTGATCGACAAGCTCCTGTGCATCCTGCCCTTTGAAGAAGACTGGTTTCGGGAGCGCGGCGTCGATGCGGAGTATGTCGGGCATCCGATCTTCAGCGAGGTGTACGACGACGACGCGATCGACAGCGTTGCGCAGACACTCCCTGAATCCGAGATGCGGCTGGCGATCCTCCCCGGCTCGCGCCCCGGCGAGATCGAGAAGAGTTACCCGACGATGCTCGGCGCGTTTATTGAATTGCGCAGGCGGCATCCTGATCTGATCGGTGTCGTCGCGGCGACCAACGAGGGGCTCGCCAAACGGATCGGGGAGATCAACCAGGAGCAGGCCGGCGGCGAGGTCGACGGTTTGCGCGTAATCACCGGGCATGCCAACGCGGTGCTCCGATGGAGCTCGTACGCGATGGCGACCTCGGGGACGGTGACGCTCCGCGCCTGCCGGCATCAGCGGCCGCTCGTTGCGATGTTCCGGATCAAGCCGCTCATGTGGAACCTGCTCGGTCGGTGGTTGCTCAACACGCCGTTCATCCTGCTGCCCAACATCATCATGGGCGAGGAGATGATCCCGGAATTGATCCCGTACTACGGGGGCCCTCAACGGCTGACCGAGGCGATGGACCGGTTGATTCGCGATGATGCTGCGCAGCAGAAGCAGATTCAAGCGCAGAGTGAACTCGCCACTCGCTTCGGCAACCGCAACGCAGCGCAGCGAGCGGCGGAGTTGATCGATGAAGCGGTCGGTTAGAAGTCGTCTGTTTCGCGCTGATCAAACGCCTGTTCGAGGGCGGTTCGGGCGACCTGCATATCGAACCCTCGCCGAGCAAGGGCGCCGAAGACCCTGCGTTTGGCTGCCTCAGGTGTAATGTTCCGGGGCAGCGTGCGGACCTTTTTCGTTGCGAGTTTGAGGGCGTCTTCGAGGGTGTCCCGCTCGCCGGCGACACGCTGGGCGACCTCGGAGGCCAGGGCGCTCTCGAAGCCGCGCTGGCGGAGTTTGCCGACGAGGAACCGCTGCCCGGCGGGCTTGCGCGAGACGATCTCCTGCGCGAAAATCTCGGCAAGGGCCGCGTCGTTGATCAGTCCCATCTCCACCATCCGGTCCGCGGTGGTCTCGCACAGCTCGGGTTCGAACCCGGCTCGGCGGAGGTCGTCGATCATCTTCTTGCGGGACCGGGGCTTGAACGAGAGCAGCCGGATCGCCTTGGCGTACGCGGCCTGCGTCGTCGACGCGATCAGCACCCGGCGGATCATCGGCTCGTCGACGACAGCGCCCTTGCGCAGGTCCAGGTCGGAGATCGCGCCGCGATCGATGACGCCGAGCTTGCGCTTGCCGACCATGACCGAGACGCGCATCGGGTCACTCTGGTTGGGCTTGAACGCGGTGATCGACTCACCGATGCAGTCTTCGAACGATTCGGGTTCTTTTCGCTTGGCGTACATCGGTTGGTCAGGCGCTGTACTGCTCGAGCAGGCTCGTCAGTTCGGAGATCGTTTTGGGGTGTCCGATTTTGTTGGCCTCGATAAGCCCCGCCTGGATAGTCTTGATCGCGTCCGGTGTCTGGTCGAGAGCGTGCTGCGCCATCGCCTTGAAGAAGTACGCGTAGCAGTACGCCGCGTCGGATTCGAGGCACTTGTCGTACCACTCGATCGCCTGTGCATGCTCATTGCCTTTGCCGAGCTCCTGCGCGATCATGTACGAGACATCGGCGTCCGCCGGGTCGAGCGCGTGGAGTTTGCGGAGTTGGTCGATCCGTGGGGTATTCATGGTGGTGCTCATGCTGATTCCTTCGCGTTGGAACAGTATCGCTTACAGATCGCGTCATCGGCGCATAAGCTGTGCCTTGCTTTGCAGACCTGTCGGCCGTGGTAGATGATGAGGTGGCTGAGTTTGGTCCATTGATCCCGGGGAAAGAGCGCCATCAGGTGGCGTTCGACGATCTGCACGTTGGCGTCCTGAGGGGCGAGGTCGAACCGCTTGGCGATGCGGTTGACGTGGGTATCGACGACGACGCCGTTGTTGATGTTGAAGGCGTTGCCGAGGACGACGTTGGCCGTCTTGCGCGCGACACCCCGCAGCGCGAGCAAATCATTCATCGTCTGCGGCGTCTTGCCGCCGTGTTCTTCGACGATGGCGGCCATGGATTCGTGCACCGCCCTGGCCTTGTTGCGGAAGAAGTTGAGCGACTTGACGTAGGGCTCGATTGCCTCGGGATCCGATTTCGCGAAATCCGCCGGCCTGGGGAACTTCTTGAAGAGCGCCGGGGTCGCTTTGTTCACCGCGACATCGGTGCATTGCGCGCTGAGGATCGTCGCGATGAGCAGCTCGTGCGGCGCGGTGTACGTCAGGGCGCACGTCGCGTCGGGGTACCGCTCGGTGAGCGCATCGAGGATCCGCTTCGCCCGGCGCTTCTGCGCGGGCTCGACGCTCGGGAGCTCGAAGGGGATGTCGCGCATCCCTCTCGGGTTCGTCGGTGTCAACGGTTCGGCAGCGGCGGGGGGTGTCACTTCGCTGGGTCCTGTTTCTTTTTCTCGGTCAGGGAGGCGCCGGTCGAGATCATCGAGATCAGGATGAAGATCATGAGTGTTTCGCTGACGTGGCGCGAGGTCGGGTGGTCGTTGCTGAAGAGCACGCGGTACTCGCCAGCGCGTTCGGTGTCGCCGACCTTCGCCGCCTCCCAGAACTCGCTGACGTTGTGCACCATCCTCGGCATCAGCACGAACATGTTCCAGGCGACGATGATGACCATTGCAGCCGAGAGCGCGATGCGGAGCTTGACCGAGAGCCGGTTGATCGTGAGCCGACCGGCAACGATCGCGCCGATGAGCGACCCGGCGATCAGCACAACGCACACGATCGCAACGAAGTCGGAAATCTGGAAGACCTTAAAGAGCACCTCGCCGGCGGCGATCGGCCAGTGTTCACCGGGGAATGCCGCGTAGGGGGCCAGTGTCGGCTCCAGCTCCCGCATCGTCGGGAAGGCGACCGCGGCGGCGGCTCCGGCGAGGGCGATTGCACCAAGCCAGATCCCCAGGGCAGTCAGATGGACGGTTTCGCAGATGGCTCGGGCTCGGTTCAAGGGGGCGCCTTTCAATGGTGGTGGGATTCGGAAGTTGCCGATCCTATGCGATTGAGATTCTGGAGGTCGGGCACGGGAATGAGCCGATTTCCGCTGGCCAAAGCCCACCGAACAGGCCGATGCCAGAGGCATTGGGAGAGATATACTCATCGCCCCCTTGAGCCCGCTGAAGGGCTCTCAACCCTCAACCGCCAGAGTGACCATGACCACCGCAACCCAGACCAAACCCGATCAGATCAGCACCACGATGCGCTCCCACCATTGCAACGAACTCCGGCCATCCAATGTCGGGGAGAAGGTCACCCTCTGCGGCTGGGTTGATTCGTGCCGAGGCCACGGCGGGGGGCTCGTCTTCATCGACCTCCGCGACCACAAGGGGATCACGCAGATCGTCTTCGATCTCGAAGACACCTCCGATCAGGCCATCCTCGACGCGGCGGACAAACTCCGTGGCGAGGACGTCATCCGGGTCCACGGCGCTATCCGTCAGCGCGATGGTGGCCCGAACCCCAAACTTGATACCGGCGAGATCGAAGTCGTCGCCGAGCACCTTGAGGTCCTGAACAAGGCGATCGATCTGCCTTACCAGCCGACGGACACGCAGAACCTCCCCAAGGAAGAGATCCGGCTCAAGCGCCGGTACCTTGATTTGCGCCGTCCAGAGATGCAGAACATCATCCGCACGCGGCACCGTGTCGCGCAGTCGATGCGGCGCTACCTCGACGCGATGGGATTCCTCGAGATCGAAACACCGATCCTGTGCAAGAGCACACCGGAAGGCGCTCGCGACTTCCTCGTGCCCTCGCGTCTGCAGCCAGGTGAGTTCTACGCGCTGCCGCAGAGCCCCCAGCTGTTCAAGCAGATCCTGATGGTCGCCGGCGCCGACCGGTACTTCCAAGTCGCGCGCTGTTTCCGCGATGAGGACCCTCGCGCGGATCGGCAGGCGGAATTCACGCAGCTCGATATCGAGATGGCGTTTGTAGGCGTCGAGGACATCATCTCGATGGCGTCCGATCTCTTCCGCTCGATCTGGAAGGACGTTCTCGATCACGAGATCGGCGAGATCCCGACGATGCCCTATTCCGAGTGCATGGCCCGGTACGGCTCCGACCGCCCCGACACGCGGTTCGATATGGAATTGACCGATCTTTCTGACCTTGCCGCGAAGACCGACTTCAAGGTCTTCACCGGGACGGTCGCTGATGGCGGCGTTGTCCAGGCGATCGTCGCTCGAGGCGCCTCGGAGAAGATGACCCGGAAGATCACCGACGGCTACGCGCCGTTCGTCCAGCAGTTCGGCCTCGGCGGGTTGCCCACGGTGAAGATGACCGACGGCGCCTTCACCACCGGCGTCGCCAAGTTCCTCGCGCCCATTGCGGATGAGGTCAAGGAGCGTCTGTCGATCAATGACGGCGATGTCGTCTTCTTCGGTGTCGGCCAGGAAAAGGTCGCGCAGCGCGGGCTGGGCGAGTTGCGGCTCAAGGTCGCCAAGGACCTCGACATCATCCCCGAGGGCAAGTGGAACTTCCTCTGGGTCGTCGATTTCCCGATGATCGAATGGAACGAGGACGAGAAGCGCTGGGACAGCCTGCACCATCCCTTCACCGCGCCCAACGTCGAGGACCTGCCCAAGCTCGAAACCGCGCCTGGAGAGGTGCTCAGCCAGGCGTACGACCTCGTCGTCAACGGCTCCGAGATCGGCGGCGGCTCCATCCGTATCCACAGCCCGGAGGTCCAGTCCAAGGTCTTCGAGCTGCTCGGCATCTCCAACGAAGAGGCTGAGGTAAAATTCGGGTTCCTCCTCGATGCGCTCCGTCACGGCGCCCCGCCGCACGGCGGCATAGCGGCAGGGTTGGACCGCGTCGTCATGCACCTGTGCGGGACGGAGAATATCCGCGACGTGATCGCGTTCCCCAAGACGCAGACCGGCGCCGATCTGATGACCGAGGCGCCCAGCGCCGCCGCTGATGCGCAGCTCGACGAGTTGAACATCAAGAGCACGTACGTCAAGGAAGACTAACAAACACGGTTTGGATCCATCCTGCTTCAGTGCCGAGAGCCGATGTTCAAATCGGTCGTAATTCTCCGTGAATAGATTCGGCACACTTTAGATCGCCCAAAATCAAGTGATAATGGTTGATTTGGCTGTTCCTCTCTGAACAAGAGGAGTACGGCATCGAGTGCGCACCCAGGGGTTTGACATCGGCGCCGTACTGGTCAGAATGCGGGACGCTCGAAATCGCGAGAATCCGGGAAAAGCCGTACATGCATACGGCATTCCGCGATCATCATTCTTGAACAGGGTGCGCCGTCCGGCGCGGGGACCATCTACACCAATCTGGAGATCGAATACTGGGCATGAGGAGTGTATTTACAGAGTTTGCGATGCGCGGCAACGTCATTGATATGGCAGTCGGCATCGTCATCGGCGGCGCGTTCGGCAAGATCGTGAGTTCGTTCGTCTCGGACGTGGTCATGCCTCCGATCGGCGTGCTCACCGGTGGTGTTGATTTCGCACAGATCAAGATCCCGCTGACCGAAGCGTCAACCAACGCCGAAACCGGCGCGGTGACCGAGGCCGTCTCGATCAACATCGGCGCCTTCACGAACACGGTGATCGACTTCGTCATCATCGCGTTCGCGATCTTCATGGTGATCAAGATGATGAACGCCGCGAAGAAGAAGGAAGAGGCCGCGCCCGCCGCGCCGCCCAAGCCCTCGACGGAAGAGGTCCTGCTGACCGAGATCCGCGACGCGCTGCGATCCAAGTAATCTCCCGGAGCCGGGACACCGGCGTTGAGACCAAACAAGCGGATGCAAGCGGGGGAGAACGTCCCTCGTTTGCATCCGTTTTTCATTCCCCGACGGTGAACTCAGAATCGTCTCGACGCGGGGCATTTTCGTGGATCGTGGTTCAGTGGGGGCGTATTATTTGAATGCGGATTAGCACGTCCGATTACTCCGGATCAAGCCGATCCAGAAAGGGACCACCGATGCCGAGCCTCCGTTCCTATGTTCACCGAGGCGGTGACGAGCCGCTGCTGGGCGTCACTGTTGACGAGATGTTCTGCACGATCGCCGAGCGATTCCCTGAGAGTGACGCCGTCGTGTGCGTCCAGCAAGGCGAGCGGCTGACGTACGCAGAACTGGACTGTTGTGTCGAGGACGCCGCCAGGGCGATGCTTGCGATGGGGATTGTTCGGGGTGACCGCGTCGGCGTCTGGTCCACGGACAACGCGGTGTGGGTGGTGCTGCAACTCGCGACAGCGCGGATCGGCGCGGTGCTGGTCAACATCAACCCGGCGTACCGGGTCTCGGAACTCCGGCATTCGCTGCGATTAGCGGAGGTCAACGCGATCTTCCTGATCCCGTCGTTCCGATCTTCGGACTACGTCGGGATGCTGCGAGAGCTCGTCCCGGAGATCGGTAGCAGCGTGGCGGACAACCTCGGATCGCAGCTCTTCCCGAATCTCCGGTTCGCGGTGGTCTGGGATCCGGACGAGATCACCAGAGCCGACCGCTGGGCGCCGGGGCTGCTGACCTGGGCGGAATTCCTCGAGCGGGGCGCCCCGGTGACGGACGCGGTGATGACCGAACGCGCCGCGGAACTCGATCCGGACGACCCGATCAACATCCAGTTTACATCAGGCACAACCGGCTTCCCCAAGGCGGTCGTGCTGACGCACAACAACATCGTCAACAACGCGTTCTTCACGGCGCGGGCGATGTCGTTCACCGAGCACGACAGGCTGTGCGTGCCGCTGCCGTTCTACCACTGCTTCGGGATGGTGGTCTCGAACCTCGTCTGTCTCTCGAAGGGCGCGTGCATCGTGATCCCCTCTGACCATTTCGAGCCGGGAGTGACGCTCCGCGCGATCGAGCAGGAGCGCTGCACCGCGATCCACGGCGTCCCGACGATGTTCGCGGCGGAACTGGATCACCCGGACTTCAGCACGTTCGACACGTCGTCATTGCGGACTGGGATCATGGCCGGGGCGCCATGCCCGCCGGAATTGATGCGACGAGTGATCGAGGAGATGGGGTGCAAGGAGATCCTGATCGGGTACGGCCAGACCGAGTCGGCGCCGATCATCACGCTGACGCGCCCGACGGATTCTGTCGAGCGGCGGCTGCGCACGGTGGGGACCCCGATCGAGCATCAGGAGGTCAAGGTCATCGATCACGAGACCGGGGCGGTCCTGCCGATCGGTGCGCAGGGCGAGATCTGCATCCGTGGGTACAACGTGATGCGCGAGTACTACGCGCAGCGCGAGGCAACGAAAGCCGCGATCGACGATGCCCGGTGGCTGCACACCGGCGACCTTGGGGTGATGGATCCGGACGGGTACATCTCGATCACAGGGCGTTTGAAGGACATGATCATACGAGGCGGGGAGAACATCTACCCGGCGGAGATCGAGGCGTTCTATTTCGAGCATCCGGGGATCGAGCAGATCGCGGTCTTCGGCTGCCCGCACGAGTCGTACGGCGAGGAGGTCGGCGCCTGGGTCCGTATGCGCCCCGGCGTGGAGTCTGGCTCTGACGAGCTTCGCGAGCACGCGAAGGGCAAGATCGCGCACTACAAGGTCCCGGCGCATATCTGGTTCGTCGAGGAATTCCCCGCGACTGTCACCGGGAAGATCCAGAAGAACCGGATGGCCGAGGCCGTCGTGCGATGGCGTCAGGCCGGCGGTGAGCAGGCGCCGAACCGCGTCGAATGCTACATCCCGTCACCGGCGGCGCCGACACGAAATACGATCAGTTCAACCGGCTGATCCAATCCGTCAGGGTGCTTCGGGCGATCGGCAGTCTGCTTACTCTGCCGATCAATCTTCGATAGTATCTCGAAGCTATGCCTGACACGCCCCAACAGATCGGCCAGTATCACATCGAACGAGAGATCGGCCGCGGCGGGATGGGTGTGGTCTATCTCGCCATCGATCCGCGGCTCGATCGGTCCGTCGCGATCAAGGCGATGCCTGCAGAAGTCTCGCAGGACGCCGAGCGGCTCGCCCGCTTCGAGCGTGAGGCGCGGACGCTCGCGCAGCTCGATCACCCGAATCTCGCCGGGATCCACGGCGTCGAGGTCGATGGGGACCAGCGGTACCTCGTGCTCGAGTACATCGAGGGGGAGTCGCTCAACGAGATTCTCGAGCGCGGTCCACTGCCGATCGATGAATCGCTTGAGCTGTGCGCCCAGATCGCCGCCGGTGTTGCCTCAGCGCACGATGGTGGCGTCATCCACCGCGATCTCAAGCCGGCCAACATCAAGATCACGCCGGAAGGCAAGGCGAAGGTGCTCGACTTCGGGCTGGCCAAATCCAGCGAGCCGACCTCGTCAACCTCCCACAGCGAGATGCCGACGCTGACGACGCCCCGCGCGGATTTTCAGAGCCAGACAATCCCGGGCGCGATCCTGGGCACCGCGCCGTACATGAGCCCCGAACAGGCGCGTGGCCGGCGTGTGGATCGGCGCAGCGACGTCTGGAGCTTCGGTTGCATCCTCTACGAGTGCCTGACCGGTGCGAGGTTGTTTGCCGGTGAGACCGCGACCGACTCGATGGGCGCGATTTTACACAAAGAGATCGACTTTGGATTGCTGCCCCGCGAGACACCGGTTCGTGTTCGTGAATTGCTGATGCGGACCCTCGAACGCGACAAGGATCGGCGTCTCCGCGATCTCGGCGATGCGATGCTCGAATTGGAGATGGCGCAGAGCGAGATCGGTCTTGCGACAAACGAATCGGGGGGTGCTGACAAGAGCAGGCCGACATGGTTCGCGGCGATGCTGCTGGTCGTCCTTGCTGTAGTCATTACGTCCGGTGCGATGTGGAGCATGCGTCCGGGCGGTGTATTCATCGAAGCAGCACCGAACCCGCACCCTCGATTCCAGATGACGAAATTGACCGATGACACCGGGATCGAGGGGTGGCCTTCGCTCTCCTCCGATGGCTTGTCGATGGTGTATTTCTCACAACGAGGCGGCGATACCAACATTCACACCAGGCGTGTCGATGGTCTCAACGCAACAAACCTCACCGCAGAGTATTCCAGCAACGATTACAGCCCCACGCTCTCGCCGGATGGTCAGACGATCGCGTTTAACTCGGATCGAGATGGCGGCGGCATCTTCGTGATGGGCGCAACGGGAGAGACCCCCCGGCGTCTGACCGATTCAGGGTTCAATCCCGCCTGGTCACCCGATGGAGAGCGGCTGGTCTACGCAACCGAGCTCGTTCTCGGCCCGTTTGGGAGGACGACGATCAGCTCGCTGTGGACGGTCGATGTCAAAACCGGTGAATCACAGCAACTCTTTGTGGGCGATGCGGTGCAGCCGAATTGGTCACCATCCGGACAACGAATCGCATATTGGAATGTTGTTTCCAGCGGGCAGCGCGATCTCTTCACCGTCGCGATCGATGGAACAGACCCGGTCGCGGTTACGAACGACCCGCCGACCGATTGGAACCCGGTCTGGTCGCCTGACGGAGAATGGCTCTATTTCAGCAGCGATCGAGGCGGGGGGCTTTCGATCTGGCGGATCGCGATTGATGAATCGACCGGCATCACGAGCGGGGCGCCACAACAAATCACCACGAGTTTCTCCGGTGGTGTCAACGGGCTTTCATTCTCGGCGGATGGCTCGAAGCTGGTCTTTGTTTCAGGGACATATCAAACAGGCATCATGCGTTTGGACCTGAATGCAAAGACAGGTGCAGCAATTGACGAGCCACGATCAATCACGCCGTTCAATTCCCAGATCGCCATGTCTTCGATCTCTCCTGACGGGGAGTCCATCGCCTACACCAATACCGGCGAACGACAAGAGGACTTGTTCATCCTCTCAAGCAATGGGGAGCGTCGGCAGCGCGTCACCAATGACGCCGCGAAAGACCGGGGACCGATCTGGAGCGAGGATGGTTCACGCCTCATCTTCTACTCCGACCGGGACGGGCTTTATCGTATTTGGAGCATCCGGACTGACGGAGGTGGGCTTGAGCTGCTCCTCGAGAGCGACGAGCCGCTGATGACGCCGTTGGTCTCACCCGATGCGATGAAGATGTCGATTCTCAACAAGGGCTCAATGAAGCTTTGCCAAAATGATTCGGAAGATGCATGGACGATCGATCAGTTCCCGATTCCCCCTGAAGGGATCGAGTCCCCTGTTCCGGTTGACTGGTCCGCGAATAGCAACGAAATGCTCGTGCTCTGCAGGAATATGGAAACGAAAAATCCTGTGCTGGCAATCTACAACGTGGAATCAGAGATCTATGAACTGATCGAAGCGCCATCGGCCTTCAGCATGGCGAGGTTCACCGCTGCAGATCGCAGCATCGCGATCTCAACAGATGCGGGGCTCATCCGATACAACCGGGACAACGGGAAAACCACAACGATGTACTCGACGCCGCCAGGTGCGGAGAAGATAGGGAGGTTCGACATCGCGTCGGACGATTCCTGGGTCGCTTTCAACACACGGCATGATGAAGCGGACATCTGGATGATCGAGTTTGAGCAGGCTGAGAGTGCCGAAAGGTAGTTCGCCTTGCGGTTTCAGTCCCCTAACAGGGTTGGATTTTTCCACTCGCCCTTTTTCTTGGCTTCGGTCATGGCTGTTTCGGCGTCAGGGTATTCGTCGGTGGTGTACACGAGCGTGGTGTCGCCGATGCGGATGCTGTCGCCATCGCTGAGTAGAATTTGACCGGTGATCCGGTTGTTGTTCACTTCAGTGCCGTTAGCGGTTCGGTATTCGGAGATCTGATGTCCGGCGCCGTCAGGGGCGGAACTGATCTGAAGATGCTGGCGAGAGACGCGGGGATCACAGATCTGGATGTTGCATTTTTCGTCGCGTCCAACGTTGAAGAGGCCGCTGTCCGCGATGGGGTAGCACGACCCCATGTCTGGTCCTTTGATGTTCACGAGTGATGCCATGGTGTGCTCCGGGAAAGGGATTCAAAGTCGAGTGTGACTCGGCGCGGTGAATCTCGGCGCCGAGTCCGCGTGATGCTAGGGAAGGAGGTTTAATTGAGCCTTGCTCGCCATTCCAGAGCGGCATCGGGAACCCCCGTTCGTTCGTACGAGGCTGCGATACGTTCGATCAGATCCTTGATGCCGGGGTTTTCCGGGCCGAGGAGCGGAACGAGCACGTCGTAGGCTTCGACCAGATGGGGGATGGCTTCTTCGGTCCGGTCGAGTCCGACCAATGATTCACCAAGGCTGCGCTGTGTGATGCCGATCCCGAAATGGCCGGGCGGCAGCACCTTTTCGTTCAGCGCGGCGCACTCGGACAGGACGCGTGCCGAATCCTCGAATCGCTCCATCCGCATGTAGAGCCGCCCGAGATTTGCCATCGAAACAAGAGTGTCAGGGTGCTCGGCGCCGAAGATTTGCTTGCTCGTTTCGAAGTCCTCAAGGTAGAGCGGTTCGGCAAGATCCAACTCGCCCTTCCGGACGTAGGTGACAGCCAGATTGTTCATCGCGTTGAGTGTCGTGACATGCTCGTCGCCAAGCGTTCGGTGTGCGGCTTCGAGCATCTGCGTGCCCAACTCCTCCGCTTGATCCAGCCTGTTCATCTCGTTGTACACGTGCACGAGGTTCACCATTGAATCAAGCGTGTCCGGGTCTTCTTCCCCGTACTCGGATTTCATTGCTTCGTGCACGGATTCCAACATCGAGACAGCCTTATCCAACTCGCGTTGTTCGCTGTAAAGGACCGCGAGGTTGTTTCGCACGCTCATCGTGTCCCGGTGCCTGGGGCCGACGGTGTTGTCGAGAGCAGCAAGGGCGCGAAGAAACAACGGCTCTGCCTTGTCGAGTTGGTTGTGCCAGGTGTACAGCATTGCGAGAATAGACATCGTGTTCAGCGTTACGAGGTCTTCTTCACCGAGTGTGTCGAGCATGATTGCCAGGGATGCCTCGGTGTCCTTGATGCCTTGTTCGTAGTCACCGGCATGGAACTGCAGCTTGTGAAGATCGCCGCGGATAGCGAGCGTTTCACGCTCGTAATCACCCGGCGCATCGAGAAACAGATCCTGGGAATGGCGAAGATGGTTTTCCGCGATTGCGAAGACACCAAGCCTGGTGTAAATATCACCGAGTGTTCGCTCGATAGAAGCCGCGATGTAGGGCTGATCCTTGAATCGGGTTGCGATGCGCAGGGACGCCTCGTCAACCACCTCGCGCATGGTGATCTCGCGGTTGTGCGTCCGTGTCGGATCAACCGCCCCGAGAAGGTCGTCGGTCAGGAAGTTGTTCACCGCCTCCGCTCTGTCCGCCTGTCGCTGCGCTTCTATCCGGGCAACCGATTCTGCTTGGGCAGCGGCGTCGGCCCGGTCCCTCTCCTGCATTGCGACAATCATCCCGCTGGAGGCGCCGACTACACCCAGAGCCAATGCCAACACAATGACGGCGGCGGTGACCACGCTGACGCGATTGCGCCGGACAAATTTCCGCATGCGGTACGTGGCGCTGGGAGGACCAGCGGTAACCGGCTCGTTGGCCAGATACCGCTCGATGTCCATCGCCAGCCCATTGCTGGACTCATAGCGGCGCGTCCGGTCCTTCTCCATCGCCTTCATGATGATCCAGTCGAGATCACCGCGCAGGGTAGTACTGAGTTTTTTTGGTTCTGTAGCGCGTTGCCGCGCGACGGTATCGAGATCGTTTCCGAGGCTGCTCAACCTCGTGCTCGGCTTGCTGGGCTCGTCCTCTCGGATAATCCGCTTGATCTCGTCCAGTGCCGCTCCGCGCAGGGTCTTGACGTCAAACGGGGTCACACCCGTGAGCAGTTCGTACAGCAGCACGCCCAGCGCATAGATGTCACTGCGTGTATCGATGTCCGTGCCGAGCGGGTCGGCCTGCTCCGGCGACATGTACGCCGGTGTGCCGACGAACTGACCGATCTCGGTAAACATGGTCTGCTCGGTCAGGCTCCGCTCGGTGGCCTTGGCGATGCCGAAGTCGATCACCTTCACGATGGGATCGTCCCCTAAGTGTGTCACCAGCACGTTGCTCGGCTTGATATCGCGGTGGATGATCCCTTTCTGGTGTGCGTGCTGCACGGCGGCGCACACCTGAACGAAGAGCTTGAGGCGCTCGCGTGACGGCATGCACTTCTTATTGCAGTATTCCGTGATCGAGACGCCCTTGACGAGCTCCATCACGAAATAGGGGCGTCCGGTGTCGGTCGCACCAGCATCGAACACCTTGGCGATGTTCGGATGGTCCATCATCGCCAGCGCCTGCCGCTCGGCTTCGAACCGGGCGATCACATGGTTCGTGTCCATACCCAGCTTGATGATTTTGAGAGCTACCCTCCGCGTCACCGGCTCTCGCTGCTCCGCCATCCAGACCTCGCCGAAGCCGCCTTCGCCGACTCGTTGCAGCAGCTTGTAGCGATCGATCACCCGTCCGCTTTCCCCGACAGGCTCGATTACGATCGTCTTTGCGTTGCCTTTCCCTGTTTGAACGGAGGCGCGAATCGGATCGCTCCCGTGAATGGCGGTCTCCGCTTCTTCCATGCGTTCAGATCGGCAAGAATCGCTCGGGCTCTGTTGATCAAGAAGCTCATTGACCCGTCGTCGAAGCGCAGGGTTATCTCTGCAGGCTTCGCACAGATACTCCGCGCGAGCGCCTTCATCGGTCATTGCGATTGCCGCAGCGACAATGTCTTGTTCATTCATATCAACGCCCCCCATACCAGGCAGGATGCAGCTCATCCATCGCCTGGTAGCCCCTCGTGCCCACAATCCGCCGACACTCGCCATCCTTATGCGAGTATGCGTACAGATTAGCATGGATTGCCATGACAGTCGGGTGGCATCGAGCCGGGGTTGGTCTGACATCGAGAGTGGTATGATGCCAGATGCGGCGAGGATGGGACTATGCTTGATTGTGACCTGCGACACGTCTGAACCATCCGCATAAGTGACAGCAACGCGCGTGCGAATGGCTCGAATCGTGGCGAGCCCTTGCACACAAAACCTGCTCTAATGGGTGCAGACCCGCCGGGCCCGTGGCGGAATTGGCAGACGCGGCGGACTTAAAATCCGCTTGGGAGCAATCTCAGTGTGGGTTCAAGTCCCACCGGGCCCATTTCTGGATCGCCTGTGACGCCTGGAGGGCTTGTTCATGGGCACAGGACCTCCAAAGCTCAGTTTTTATAGTGACTTAGATACGGGTTGTGGTATTCTTGGATGCACAAGTTCGAAGTCGCGCAGAGCGTCTGCGCACGCATGAACGATCTCGTGTGGGAATGAGAGCAATGAGAAAAATCCGTCAATACGTACTGTCGCTGTCCGTAATCGCTGCCGGCGCCTCTGCGGCTCCGGTCTCAGCAGGGGTTGAAGCGCCGTCTGTTGCTCAGGAATGGAACGAGCAACTGCTCGACGCCATCCGCATCGATTTCCCGCACCCCGCGGTGCATGCGCGCAATCTGTGGCACTCGTCGCTTGCGATGTGGGACGCGTGGGCCGCGTACGACGAGGTCGCAAGCGGCTACCTGGTGCACGAGAAACTGACCGCGACAGACGTTGAAGCCGCACGGCGCGAGGCGATCTCATACGCAACGTACAACCTGCTGGCATTCAGGTTCACCAACTCGGTTGGTTCGGTAACAACCCTTGCTGCGCTCCGGCAGCAGATGATCGATCTCGGTTACAACCCCGACGACCACAGCACCGTCGGTGATTCGCCATCGGCGCTGGGCAACCGGATCTTCGAGGCCATCCGGGACTGGGGGCTGGCCGACGGTTCGAACGAGGCGAACGACTACGAGCCGGACAACGGCTACAACACGGTCAATGTGCCTCTGATCATCAAAATCTCCGGCACCAACCTCTTCCAGCCCAACCGCTGGCAGCCGCTGGCCTTCGATTTCTTCGTCACACAAAACGGCATCCCGATCGGGACGCTGGTCCAGGAATTCCTCGGTCCGCACTGGGGACAGGTCACATCGTTCGCGGTCCAGCCCCCCGCGCCGGGGCAGCTCCACATCGATCCTGGGCTGCCTCCGCAACTCGGCGGCATCGGTGACGCCGAGTACAAATCGGGCGCGCTCGATGTCATCCGGTATTCCAGTTACCTCGACCCGACGCAGAGCGCGATGCTCGACATCTCGCCCTACTCGCACCACAACAGCACGCTCGGGACCAACGATGGGACCGGTTACGGCGTCAACCCGGTCACCGGGATGGACTACGTCGAGCAGATGGTGCCGCTCGCCGATTACGGGCGCTGCCTCGCGGAATTCTGGGCAGATGGTCCTTCATCGGAAACACCCCCCGGCCATTGGAACGTGCTCTCGAACGAGTTGCACGAGCACCCGATGTTCGAGCGGAAGATCGAAGGCAAAGGCGCAGAAGTGAACCGGCTCGAGTGGGACGTGAAACTCTACCTCGCGATGAACGGCGCGGTCCACGACGCCGCGGTCGCTGCGTGGGGATGCAAAAACCACTACGACTACGTCCGTCCCATCTCCTCAATCCGTCACCTGTGCGGCCTCGGGCAATCGTCCGACATGGGGTTGCCCTCATACAACTCCAACGGCATTCCGCTCGAAGCCGGTCTGGTCGAACTCATCACCGCAGATTCAGTCATGCCCGGTGAGCGGCACGAACATCTCGCGGCTCACGTAGGCGAGATCGCGATCTACGCGTGGGCCGGCGAACCCGAAGATCCTGAAACCGAATTCGGAGGCGTGGACTGGATCCTCGGTGAGGATTGGCTGCCCTACCAGCGTGCGACGTTCGTCACGCCCGCGTTCGCAGGGTATGTCTCGGGTCACTCGACATTCAGCCGCGCCAGCGCTGAGGTGCTGACCTCGATGACCGGTTCACCCTACTTCCCGGGTGGACTCGGCGAATACACCTTCCCGGCGCACGGCTTCCTCGAATTCGAGGACGGGCCATCCGTTGATATCACGCTCCAATGGGCAACGTACTACGACGCCGCGGACGAGGCGGGGATCTCCCGCTTGTACGGTGGCATCCACGTCCCGGTCGATGACGGTCCGGGTCGGATCATGGGCAGCGAATGCGGCAAGAAGTCGGTCCGCCTCGCGCACCGCTACTGGATCGGCACCGGTGACTTCGCCGAGGACCTCGACAACGACGGCATCGTCGGTGTGAGTGATCTTGGGCTGCTGATCGGAGTATTCGGCGAGCAAGGCGATTTCGAAGCCGCAGACATGAACCTTGATGGTGTCGTCGACACCGCCGACCTCGGCTTGATGATCAGCTCGTTCGGTAAAACAGCTAGAGACCGCTGATTCTGAATCACAGAATCGGATCAGCGCCGGAGCGAAGTGATCGCTCCGCGCACGGTTTCCGGTGATGTCCAGATCGTGAAGTGATCCTCGCCTTCGAGCGTGATCACCTCGACAGCCTCGTTGCCATCGAATGCTTCGCGCATGTACGCGACATTCTCGTAAGGAACGAGCGAATCCTTTGTGCCGTGGATGATCACGATGGGGCACGCGATCTCGTCGAGCCGCTCCCCGAGCTTGATCAATTCGCCTTCGAGCGGGATCAATTCCCGGTTCGCGTTGCGCAGCGGCGAAGGGATGAGCAGATCGAGCATCGGGATATTCCCGACGTGCTGAATGAACAGCACCTTCTCCAGATCAGGATCGAGCGCCCCGGCGATGATGACGATCCCGCCGATTCGTTCGGGGAATTCCGCCGCCGCTTGCGCCACGATGGGACCACCGAGCGAGTGCCCCACCAGGAT
>JAJDDA010000131.1 GCA_029260535.1 Phycisphaerales bacterium
ACGCGAAGCTGCTTGTGGGCGTGGGGCGCGGCAAGGGCAAGTCCGATAAGCGCGAAGACCTGAAGAAGCGCGAAGCGCAGCGTGACATCGATCGGGCGATGTCGAAGCGCGTCTGACCTACAAGAAATTTATCGAGGCATCCCCGAGATCGGCTGCGCGGTCACACCGTCTGCGCCGCAGAGCATCACGCCGTGGGAGCGGGAACGCTTGGCCGCATACAGCGCGTTGTCGGCGTGCGAGAGGAGCTGCTTGGCGTCGAGCGGCTTGCTGAGCGAGATGCTCGCGATCCCGATGGACATCCCGCACGTGCGGCCGTCCCCGGTGATCAGCTTCGACTGCCGGCTGAACTGGTTCCGGATCCGCTCTGCGAGCGCCGCGGCGGTGTGCGCGGTGGTCCGGGGCATGATGATCACGAATTCATCACCACCGATGCGTGCGGCGATGTCCGAGGCGCGGACCTGCTCCATCACGATGCGTCCAACGGTGGTCAGCAGGTCGTCGCCGGCCTGGTGACCGAGCGTGTCGTTGATGGATTTAAAATCGTCGAGGTCCATCATGAGGCAGGCGAGATCGTCGCTGTACCGCGAGGCCTCGGCGAACATCGGGTTCATCCGCTCTTGCAGCCTCCATCGGTTGGCGAGGCTCGTGAGCAGGTCGGTCGAGGCGATCGTTTCGAGGCGTTCGGTCTGCTCTTCGAGCTCGCGGTTCTTGCGTTTGAGTTCGGCGAGCGAACGCGCGAGCGCCGCCTGGAGGCGGAGGTTCTCCCGCTTGATCCGGCACAACTCGATGTGCTTGTCGAGCGTCGCCATCAGCAGGTACATGCTGTGATTCGCGCTCAGATCAACGCACTCGTCGGCGCCGTGAGTGAGCATCGCCTTGCCGATGCCTTCCGGGTCGTCAACCAGCCCGGCCAGGATCGGCGCCTCGTCGGCGTGCTCGCGGATCAATCCCACGATGTCGGTCGGTGATGCGTCGGTGAAGGATTCGCCAACAATAAACGCGCCGAACTCGTCGATTGATTCTTGTTCGAGTTGCGCGAAGGTCGAGATCGCTCGGCATTCACCGGCGCTGACGTTCCCCTCGATCGCGCTGGCGACCGCTCGCAGGAGATCGTCCTGCCCGAACACGATGAGCGTCCGGCATTGCGGGGGATCGGGATGGCGCTGCGTTGCGTTCATAAAGCCTTTGCACCGATAGCAGCGTCGCGTCCTTGCGACTGGGGAATCAATGGGACCGTCCGAGTAGTACGTCAGCCCCCCGTCGCCTGTTCATCGGATCGATGGCAGACCCACTACATGTCGCCTGGGGTGATTCCCTCAGTTCATTAATAAACCGGTGGAAGCATCGGTCAGTCGTGTTGTTATCGGCCCTGCCGGTAACGCCACGATTGGGACAGGTGCGGGTCGAAAACCGCGATATCGGAGGCGTCGAGGATCCGCTCGGCGAGCGTGTTCATCGCCAGCCGCTCCTGACGGAGCCGGACCGCTCGTTCGAGGTCGCCCCGGACCGATTCGATATCGACACCGTCCGATTCGATGCGCTCTTCGAGTCGGAGGATCGCGTAGCCGGAATCCAGCGAGACGATGGGACTGATCTGCCCCGGGATCAGCACACGCAGCGCCGCGCGGATCCCGCTGGGGTACGTCGGGTCGGCGGGGCTGATGGGTTCGATGATCCCGCCCCTTGCGGCGCTCGAATCGGTCGAGAGCTCCGCGGCGATCTCGCCGAAGGGCTCGCCGGATTCGAGCCTGCGCCGAACATCGCTCGCGGTCTGTTCAGAAGCCACGGTGAGGATCCGTGCGCGGAGCCGGACGCCGTGACGGATCTGGTGCATCTGTTCGACCGCGGCGTTGGTGATGTGGACATCATCTGCGCTGAGCCTGCGGAGGATGGCGGTGCGCTTGAGCAGCGCCGCGTACCGCGCCGAGCCGAGGCCCCTTGCGCGACGGACGTCGTCCACGAGGCGATCGATCGTCGATGCGTTCGCGCCGGCGGCGTCGCCGATGCTCTGAGCAAGCAGCGCCTGCTCGTTCTCGACATCCTCGTCGGTGACGACGATCCCGCGGCGCTCCGCCTCGCGCCCCAGCAGCCGATCGAACGCGAGCTCTTCGAGCGCGGTCCCGCCGCCGACCTCGCTGAGAATCGGGAGCAATTCGTCCCACGAGACGGGAACGCCGTCGATCGTCGCCGGCGTTGATGAGCCCGCGATCGCGGCGTGCGGTCGATCGCCGCGGATGACCAGCCGGCCATCCTCGAACGTGGTTGAACCGCCCTGCGAGGCGCAGCCGCTGATGGCGCCGATGGCCGCAGCGAGCGTCGCGATGAGGACGAGCCGCGATCGTGCGGGCGGATGGACGATTGTTGAGGGGAATGGATTCACGATGCGGATCGAACCCGGAAGGGGGGTCCCTGTCAACACGGCGGAACCGATTCCCCCGCGGTGACGTATCCTGAAGGCCGATCCATCGCGGTTTGTGCTGTATTTCTCCGAATCCTCCCTGATGAACTCCAACGAACCTCCAATCCAGACGGACGAGACCGAAGCCAGGCCCGCTTCCAACGGCGAGCCTTGCGCGGCTGATGCTCCACAGCCTGTCCTCCGCCCCTGTCCCTACTGCGGGCACCTTGGTGAGAACGATGGTGTGCAGGAGCAGTGCTCCAAATGCAAGGGCTGGTTCGAGCCGCTCTCGAGGCAGGCCTCGCAGAACTCGATGGGGCCCTGGTTCTTCCACGACGACGCTGTCCCGTTCCGTCCGGGCTGCTCATACGAGACGCTCCGCAAGCTGATTAACAAGGGCAGAGTCACTGGTGAGACGATCATCCGGGGCCCCGGCACCAACCAATTCTGGGTGTACGCGAGGAACGCGCCTGGAGTCGCGCACCTGATGGGGCTGTGCCACAACTGCGGGAGTGAGGCCACCGAAAACGCCTTCCTCTGCGAGCATTGCGGCGCCGCGTTCCCCGGGTTCAAGGACCGCCAGCAACTTGGGTTGGCGCCGGTGCGGCTGCTCCCCGGTCAGGCTGACGCCTCGAACGTCGCGGCGTCAGCGCTGCACAGCGATCCTGGGGAATCCGACTACGGACCGGTCGCGCCGACCTTCGCCACCGCGAACGTCGAGGCCGCGACGGCGTACGCCGAACGCGTCACCTCCGATCGGCAGGCACGCAACCACGAAACGATCGACGAATCACCCGAGCTGACGCAGGCGCAAGCGACCCGCCGCGAGCGTCAGCACGGACGCATGAAGATGGCCATCGGGTTGCTGGTCTTCGTGATCATCGCGCTGGTGATTGCGATTGTTGCGTTGGTCCTCCAGCAGGGAACCGCATCGGCAACGGTGGGGGATCAGCCGATATCGAACACAGCCGCGCCAGTTCCGGAGCCGATCGAGGAGCCCATCGCGCCGATCGTCGAGGGCAGTTGGTCGCAACGGATCGCGGAGGCCAACCGGCTCATCGAATCCGATGACCCGGCACAGGTGGAATCGGGGCTGGCGACCCTGATCGACGCCAAGGCCAACGCGCCGTTGGCATCGCTCCCGGCGGATCTGGACGAGACGATCAGCCGCATCTCCGAGCGGGTTGACGAGGACCGATTGCGTAAGTTCCTTGATAAGAACGACTAACAGCCGTTATCCGGTCATCGACTGATCGACGATCAACCGCAGGATGGGCTCATTCGCCGGCAGGAATGTGAATTGTGGCAATTCACCGGCGGTAACCCACTGGTGCGAAGCGACTTCAAGATTCTGCGGCGGCGGTGAATCGTCCGTGAGGACGCCGAGGAAGGTGTGGAGGCGGACCGTGGCATGGTCGTAGGTGTGGACAATCGGCGCAAGATGCTGTGTCAATTGCACTTGCACGCCGAGCTCTTCGTGCAATTCACGGATCACGCAGTCTCTTGGGGATTCGCCATGCTCGATCTTCCCACCCGGCAATTCCCAGAAACCCCCCATGATTGCCCCAGGGGTGCGTCGGGTGATCAGGAGCTGGGTTGGATTACCTATCGTATTACGAACATCGACAGCCTTTCGGAGGATGGCGCCGAGGCCCACTTCGGTGATGTCGGGGTTGTCAACAGGGTGTTCGTCGGGTGTTGGTTGCATTGTAAATTGTTGAATAACAGGCAGATAGCGTTGTTTAAAAGACCCGCTCGCATCGGCGTTGACCGGCGGAGGAATCCGGGTACGCTACAGGTGTGGCCTCGGAGGTCGCCGATACAACTACACGACTGAATCACGCTGCGGTTTCCCGTAGCACGTGGCCGATCGGGTCCTCGGAGCGCCCGATCGGCTTTTTTTCTGCGCGCATGTCATGCATGTCACGATTGTGTGCGAAACAGTTCAGCAAAGTGGACAACTTGTCGGTTCGTTGTCGTTTGGGTTGTCGGTTGGTGTCGCCCCGCTCAATTTATTGCTCACTTCCGGGATCGGTTCGATTCCGGTGCGCAATCGGATCATCACTTCAACAACGAGCCACGCTTCGAGTATCAGGATCAC
>JAJDDA010000132.1 GCA_029260535.1 Phycisphaerales bacterium
CGCGCTTCCCAGACCGGGCCAATAACGCAGACGGGCTCGGCGTTATCTGGAACACGGGCGACTTCGACCACACGGTTGGCGCCGATCTTGCCTCGCGCGTGATCGCGGCGCTGGAGAGTTGATCGCTCGCTCGCTGCACGAATATCAGCGGCGGACGTGCAAAGCGTGAACAACCTGTTGATCCCGTGTCGATCGGCTGTGCTGAAGATCCGGCCTGGAACGCCCGAAAGTAGGGATGATCCCCGCGGCTCACTGCGCGGGCGATCCGGGAAGGGCTCGGGATGCAGTCAACAAGCGAAACAACACGCAGCGCAGACCGGCGCTCATCCGAGCGGTGGTTGACGGACAAGCCGCTGCGCTGGCGGCTGCGGGGCGAATCGCAATCGAGCGAGGGTGTGGTTGTTGAGCGGTCGTTGAACGGGATTGTCCTGCTCGCCGACGCGCTCGGCGCGCCGGAGCTGGGCGAGCACCTCAAGCCCGACTCGAGCGAGATGGCGGTGCGTCACGGGTTCCGATGCGCGGTGGTGGTCCGCCGCGGCGCGGAAGAAGCGTTGGGTCGGCGGAAGGTTTACCTGGAAATACTGGCGTGATGGATCACGCACTATCGGGGGATAGTTTGATGCAAGGAAGCAACGAGACGGAAAATCTGATCTGGAACCGGCGCGTCAACGAGCGCGTCCGCTGCTGCGGCGAGCGGCTCCTGTGGAAGGGCGAGAACGCCAGGCGCAACCGCCGCGGCTGGCTCAACGACGTCTCCGCGCAGGGCGTCTCGTTCCTGATCGAGCAACGCCGCAAGCCGAGCGAGGGCGAAACCGTCGAGGTGCGCACCGACAAGCACGGCGACCCGATGTCGTACCGGGTGACCCGCGTGACCCCCGAGGGCATGGACCTGGCGCTGGTCGCGTGCGAGCGCGAATCGGCCCAACCTGAGTCGCTGGCACTAGCCGCGTAAGACACGCCACCGGCATGAAAAACAGATAAATAATAGTCATCCGCTCCGCTGGTCCTGTTAGGCTTGCGGTCAGCGGGATACTCCCGTCCAGCGCAAGATGGGCTGTTGTCGTGGTTCGGTGCGCAGGGCAGGTATCCCAATGGGAGTATCTGTGATGCGCACGAAATCCGGATTCCTGAACCGATCGTTTGCAAGCTGTTGCCTGATCGCGATGTTCCTTTCGTTCCCTGTGAACGCCGGGACCTTCGACGACCCTCCGCTCTGTTCGTTCATGCCGGGAGACATGATCCAGATCGAGGGCGGCGCCACCACCGAATACCAGATCTGTGTCCAGTCGTTCCAGGGCCCGGTGAACTTCATCACGAATAATGCGCCCGCCTGGTGCTCCGGTTCGGGCGCCAGCAGCGACGGGTTTGTTGGAGAGAACGGGGGCTGCGCCACCGCGGTGTGCGAACCTCCGCTGGCCGCGATCGGCCAGACGTTCACGGTGGACTACCTCGTCACCGATGAGACCTCCGGGCTCCAGTCCACGTGCTCGATCGACCTCGTGGTGATCGCGCCACCACCCCCGCTGTGCTCGTTCATGCCTTCGGGTCAGATCACGATCCCGCCTGGCGGCACCGATCAGTACCAGATCTGCGTCGAGGCGCTCCGCGGCCCGGTCGATTTTCTCACGACCGATGCGCCGCCTTGGTGCTCGGGATCCGGCGCGAGCAGCGACGGGTTTGTCGGCGAGGGCGGCGGCTGCGCAACCGCGGTATGCAGCCCCCCGCTCAGTGCCGCGGGGCAGACTTTCACTGTCAATTACGTTGTCACCGATCAGGAAACCGGAGCCACATCGCAGTGCTCCTTTGACATCGTCGTCGGCCCCCCACCTTGCGACGACCTCCCGATCTGCACCCCTTCAACCACCGAAACAATCACGCTCCGCGGGGGCGTCAACGATGCGCTGATCGAGATCTGCGGCGAGTCGGCGTGCGGCAACACGGTTTCCCTACATACGCCGGCGGGATTGCCCGCCTGGGTGACGCCGCAGGATACGTTCGACGACGACCAGTGCATCACCTACCTGATCGATCCCCCAGGAGCCGAGTTCGGCGTGTTCAGCCTGGTCTACCTGATCACCGACGATGTCAACGCGCAGTCGTCGGTGTGCAAGTTCCTGATCGATGTCCAGGCCTGCGACATCTCACCGGAATGCACCGTCGCACCGGAAGGCCCGATCACGGTCTTTGTCGGCGAGGAAGTCTCGTTCGAGGTGTGTGGCACGTCGTTCTGTGAGGGCGCGATCACGCTCGATTCAAGCCCCCTGCCGGCGTGGCTCATGGACTCCGCCGGCGGGATGGTGGGCGACACGTTCTGCAGGTCGTACAGCGGAACACCCCCGGCGGGATCCGAGGGGACCTACACCATCAACCTCTTCGTCGAGGACTCCGTCAACGGCAACCTGACCGAGTGCTCGGTTGACGTCATCGTGCTGTGCCCCGACCCGCCGATCTGCTCGTTCACCGAGAGCGGCCCGATCGAGGTCGAGGTCGGCGAACTCATCGATTTCGAGTTCTGCGGCGAACCCGCGTGCGCCGATCACCGCGTGCGCATCGAGATGCCGAGCAGGCCGCCCTTCATCGACCCCGCGGGGCACCAGAAGGGTGACATCAACGAAACAATCTGCCTGCCGATCACCGGAACCCCAGGGCCGCAGCACGCGGGAACCTCGTGGAACATGCGCGTCAAGGTGACCGACCTCGTCAACGGCAAGGCCTCCGAGTGCTCGATCCCGATCCGGGTCCTCGGCAATAGCGTCTGCGACGAGCCTCCCGTTTGCGAGATCGCGCAGGGCGACACGATCGAGGTCGGCCTGAACGAACCCTTCGATATCGAGATCTGCGCCTCTTCCCTCTGCAGCACCAGCTCCGTCACGATCGAGCCGCTCGAACCGACAATCCTCTGCGACTCGTTCGGGATCCTCGATAGCGAACCAGGCGAGGAACTCTGCGCCACCCTCCCCTGCAGCACGTTCGGGATCAGCGAACCCGGTGAATACCTTGTCCGTTTCCTCGTCACCGACACCGGCAACGGCCAATCATCGATCTGCGAGACGCTCGTCATCGCCGGCGGCGGATCTCCTGGCTGTGCCGAGGAGGAGCCCAACAACGAGCCCGCGCTCTGCACGATGCTCGATGCGCGAGCATGCCAGAGCGTCGAGTGCGGCTTCTTTGTTCACGGGTATCTCGACCCGTCCGGCGACGATGTCGATTTCTACTGCATCGAGGGACTGAACCCCGGCGCGGTGTATCGCGTCCGAGCCATCGGCGGTGTCAACCAGAGCCTGGAGTTCACGTGCGCACAGGCCGTGTGCGTCGATGAATCGGGCGCTCGGATCGGTAGTACCGGCGGAGAACAGGGCGCGGTCGAATGCGCTGCGGATGATTCCGGCACGCTGTTCATCGCCGTTTCGGGTTGCGGCGATCTTGATCTCGATGGACAGATCGACGATGAACTCAGGGGCAAC
>JAJDDA010000133.1 GCA_029260535.1 Phycisphaerales bacterium
GCTTGCTCCCATTTTATGGGAGTACGGCGATATGAGTTGCGGCGAAATATTGAAGGAACCGGACCGACGAGTTGTTTTTAATCAATTCCTTGTCCGCGAATGGCGCGGGGAAGGCATTGTCTCGGGTGTGGGAAACCACACAATCTTACGGCGCGTCATTGCCGGCGCGTCAGTATGCGAGGAGACCTTGCAATGAGAATTGGGATTTTGATCGGCGCATGCGGCCTTGCGGTCGCTGCCGCCACCCAGGCGGACGTCGCTACCACGGCGCCCGTTACGAACAATGTCGAGGACCGTTCGATCGATGCGATGCATCGCGCGATCGGCGCCCCCGGCTCACACCAACGCGATAGCATTGTCCGTGATCTGCGCGACCGCGTTGAGAGCGGCGAAGTTTCGCCTCTTTACGTCCTGATCGATGATGCGCTCCCTGAGCGCCTTCGTCCGGGCATGAACAATCAAGACGGCTACAACAACCCCATGGGTAGTGGTGGTTCGATCTCGTTCAACACGACCAGCCGTGGCACCGTGCTCGCGACGTTCGATGATGACTTCGAGTCCTACCCCGTCGTCGATGACCCGATCTTCAACCGCCTCGGTATCAACCTCGGTGGCCAGGTCCCCGCGGACCCCAACGGTGAAGGCTGGGACTTTGCCCAGTTCTGGCACATCCCGTCGTTCTTCGTGACCGACAACCCGGATCTGCTCAACGAGCCCGGCGTTGCTGACCCGCTTCCCCGCTGGGAAGGCGCCATCCTGGTCGAGGCCGATACTCTCGGCACCGCGCTCATCGCTGACATCAACACGCTCCCAATGGGTCCGCCTGATGGCGTCGTCAACACCGCCGACCTCGGCGCGCTGCTTGGCGACTTCGGTTCGCTGACTGCGGAATCATTGGCACGTTCTGACATCAACCAGGACAAGTTCAACGCCGATCCCGCCGGCGATGGTGTGGTTGATACCGCCGACCTCGGTGTGCTGCTCGCCGCGTTCGGCCAGACAGCAGGGTCGACGTTCTGCATCTACGATGTGACCGCCGTGAACGCTGGCGACCCCGCCGGCTTCCCGCTGGATCCCGTTACGATCGCGGCTGGCCCGGTCGTTCTGCAGCAGATCGCGATCGAGAACAGCACGTACAACAACGACTCTGATGTCGCTGATGGCTGCCCCGATTGTGAGTTCTTCAACATCCTCACCGATGGCACCTTCAACGGCGAGCTCGTCTACGGCGACTGGACCTTGAACGATTCTGGTGCGACCGACCTCTCCGGCGTCGACTTCCTCGCAACCGTCAGCGATGACACCTGCGACGGCTTCGGCTCGAACAAGGTTTTCGCTGAGGCTCGTGGTGAGACCACGATCTTCCAGGGCGGCACCTTCAACCTCGGCGCCCGTGAGCAGTTCGTGCTCATGACACCCACGTCCACCATCGACCTCAAGATGGAGTACGACGTGTTCCTGTCGACGCTCGACACGCTGACGTGGATCGATACCACGTCCCGCGTCGAAGGCTTCACGCTCACCCGTATGTTCATGGGTGGTTTCGCCACCGCGATCGATCCGGACTGGCTGAAGTACTCGACCAATGGTGACGGCTTCGTCAACCACTTCCTTGTCCTCGGCAACCTGCAGGGCAACTTCCAGTTTGGTCAGGTCTTCGGCACCGCGCCGGATCCGGCGCTGCCCGTTATGGCTGGCGTCCCCAACGTTGGTAAGGAAATCCTTCCCGGCGAGTGGTTCACACTGAGCTACCGCCTGACGCAGGGCGACGTCTCGATCTGGTTGAACGATTCCGAGACCAGAGCCGACTTCCCGGGCGCAGGCCCTGGCGATGAGGGCAAGAGCACCCCGCTTGATGGCTCTGATGACATCGATGGCGACTTCGTCAAGATCTTCCCGTTCGGCCCCTACGGCATCTCGCCCGGCACCTCGCCTGGCCAGGTTCCCCAGATCCCGCAGCCCCCGCTGGCCGCGGTTTCGGCGGATCAGTTCCGCTGGGTTTACGGTGGCGATCCCCAACCCGAGCAGCTGCTCGGCTGGGCCCCCAACAACATCTTCTTCGACAACATCCACGTCGAAGGTGTGCTGTTCCCCGTTCCGGAACTGCCCAAGTTTGCGCTGAACTACCTCGATAACATCGAGACGTACTTCGCGGACACCGGCCTCCGCACGCAGGGTGGCCGCTGGTTCGACGCGACGTCGTCCAACGCTGTCATCGATGACAATAGCGCGGTTTCCGGCTCGCAGTCCATCAGGCAGAGCAACTCGAACTTCGACGGCTCGTTCCGTCTTGAGTTCCAGACCGATCTGCCCCTGGCCTCGGCCAACGGCGATGGTGTTACACCGGGCACGCTCCTGTGGACCGCCAGCGTCAACGTTGCAATGTCGAACAACACCGTGGCCCGCACGATCCGTCTGGGCGACGACACGTTCGAGCTCGATGACGCGACTCCGACCGTTGCTCGCCTGTTCACAGGTGTTGAGAACGATCTGGGCAACGTTGTTATCGATGGCTCGTTCTTCTCACAGCTTCATATGCGTGTGAAGAACCCCAACTTCAACCCCGCTGGCGAGCCTGTCGGCCGCAAGCTGAGCCTTGAGCCGGCGATTCCGAACGAGAACAACGAGTTCATCAACGTTCCGACCGATGCCTTCTGGCAAGATCAGAACGTGTACCACAACTTCTCGTTCGAGGTCCAGGCTGATCAGACCCTCATCGTCCGTCGTGACGGTGTGGTCATCAACCCCGATCCGGTTGGCGCCCTTGCCGCCGGTTACTTCGAGCCTGGTATGCCCGGTGTTCTCGCCAACGGTGGCGGCTGGGTTGCCTCTTCGGTCGCGGTCGACGAGATGTCCTTCGAGTCGGCGAACAACATTCTGGCGCCCAACGTGACCATGAATATTGATGATGTCTCGCTCGACGGCTTCGAGCCGCTCATCGCGGACGGCCCCGCCTTCGAGATCCCCTTCGCGGAAGGTTTCGAGGACTACCCGGCCAACGCTCCCATCGACGGCCAGGGCGACACGCCCTTCGCCAACGGTGCGACGCTGGTCGATACCAACCTCTGCATCGAGCAGGGCCTCCAGGCCTTGGTCATCGCAACGGTTGATCCCTTGGCAACCTACTGCGTCTACGACATCAAGATGGACTCCATCGGCGGCATCGACCCGGCCCAAACTGACTGGGTGGGTCTTGCTGACGGCGGTTCGATCTACGTTCTGCAGGCTGACTGCGACGGCGCCGTGGCGTGCAAGGAACTCTACTGCTTCGAGAACCCGAACCGTCCCGATGAGTTCTTCCCGAACGTCGGCCTGTTCGATGAGCCGGTTGCCGGCACACGCGTCGCCATCGGCGCCCGTGTTGAGGCCAACGGGACCATCCTTGGTTCGGCCATCGTCTCGGTTGGCGATGATGTCTTCACGTGGGACACCTACGATCCCGCGAACATCTACGGTCGTTACCAGGTCAACTCGTTCAACGATGTTGACGGTGTGACGCCTGGCGTTCAGGCGATCAACGATCCGCTGCCCGTGAGCGGTGATGCCTCCAGGAACGTTCCCTACTACAACGGTGTTGCTGGCAAGATTACTGATACCTCTATCATTGCTGTTGATCAGGTCTTCGGCGTTGACGCGATGACCGGCTTCGCTTCGATGCCCGGCGTTCTCGATACCGAGACCAACTTCAAGATTGTTGATCCCTGCGAGCTCGAAATCCTGACCGGCACCTGGACCTACCTGGGTGACGGTATGGGCAACGACACGGCTCTGCCGCTCGTTTGCACCGATGTCCCGCACTTCAACATGGTCTTTGAAGGCTTCCCGATGTACAACGGCGGTCTCGGCGGCGAGATCAACGTCATCGCTGACCCGACCGGTTCCGGTCGCGGCAACGTGCTCAAGGCGATCAACAACGCCGGCAACACGGATGACGGCAGCCTCTTCATCTCACTTCGTTCGACCTACCCCGACGCGTTCGCCATCATTGGCACCGACTGCGTCTACGAGCAGGATATCTGGGTTCAGGACAACAAGTCGGAGTACACCATCCAATACAACGGCAACAACGGCACGATCACGGAGATCGTCTTTGGTGGCCCGGATGTGGACTTCGTACTGTCAGCGACCGCCGGTTCGCCCGGTGGCGTTGCGTCTCCTGCAGAGAACTTCCGTCTCCTCGAGATCAACCCGGACGCCGGTGACGGTGGTCCGTTCGGCACACCTTCGCCGCAGACCTGGTACTACGATACCGGTGAAGCGGTTCCGTTGGGCGCCTGGTTCCGTCTCCAGATTACGGTTGCTGCTGACGGCACCTACAACATCGCGATGGACGAGTCCGGCATGATTGGTGGCGACGGCGTCTTCGAGACGTCGATCGATACCGATTCCGGTAACGAGAACGAAGGCCCGAGCTCTACTTCGGGCGAGCCCTTCTCGACAGGCATTGCTACCTTCGGCATCAACAGCTTCGATACCAACACCGGCCTCAACGAGGGTGGCGATGGTACGTTCCTGCGTGATCCGATCGAGGTTCACCACGATGTGACGCTGCCCGGCGGCTTCTCATTCGCGACCGACTTCTGCTTCATGCGGATCGATCTGGTCGTCGGTGAAGTCCTTGGCACGCTCCCCTCGGGTTGTGACGGCACATTCCCGCTGGGTGGCATCATCGGTATGTTCCGTGATGTTGGTATCGCTAACTGGCCCGAGGGCGGCAACTTTGATGTTTGCCCCGAGTCGGACAACTTCATCTGGAACAACGATGCCATGGATGACACGTGCACCGGTGACTGGACCTACCTGGATCCGGACAACGATGCCGTGAGTGGTGACCTTCCGCTCAACGCGGGTGAGGTCGACGCTTGGGCCGAGTACCTGGTCATCCCGCCGTTCGCGGCTCCCGGTGCTCCTTCTACGTTCCTCTTCGACAACATCACCCTCAACGGGTCCGATGTTGAGTAAGTCACCTGACTTGCACTACTTCGACTTGATTTAGCTTTGCTACTTCTGGCGCCGCGGATGGAAACATCCGCGGCGTTTTTTTATCCCCGCTTTCCATGCTTGAAACTGTAAATATTTGTGGAACCCATCAAGCCGCCTGTGCGAAGGCTAAGAAATAACCACCGCTCGGTTATCAACGGCGTTCGGCCACGAATTCACGGGTGAATCTGGCCGGCGCTCCAATCCGGGAGATGAGCTGTGCTACGATCGCCGCTTCATGCCAACCGATTGCTGTTCGCCGCGTCGGCCGCCCTGTTGTTTTCAGCACTCGGGACCGCTCAACAAGACACCACCGGTGTCCATACGCCTGTGACCAGTGCGGAAGCCCTGATGTCAATCAGGGCAGATGCTGTCCCCGAGCACCTGCTCACGACGGTGAGCGGCCCTGATGCTCGTGGCTCATTCGGGAACAGAGTTTCATCCACGATTAACAGCCGTGGGGTGACGGTGACCGTGTTCGACGACGATTTTTCGGGTTACCCGACCTCCAACGATCCGGTCTTCGATCGGTTCCAGATAAATATGGCAGGGCGGGTCAATCCATCCGGGGAGATCTGGAATTTTTCGCAGTTCTGGTACATCCCGACGCTCTTCGTTGAGGGGCAGATCGATGCGGATGACCCATCGCTCTTCGATCCGCTCCCGCGTTGGCAGGGCGTATCGCTGACAGAGAACCAGGGCCTCGGCATCCTGACCGCGGACATCAACATCCCCGGCGGCGATGGTGTTGTTGATACCGCCGACCTGGGCGTGCTGATCTCCGATTTCGGCACTTCGAATCCTCGGTCGGATATCAACATCCCCGGAGGCGACGGCGTCGTTGACACGGCGGATCTGGGGGTGCTGATCAGCGAATTCGGGCAAGGCATCGCGCCGTTCTGCGTGTATGTCGTCGACAAGGTGAACGCGGGCGACCCTGACGGCTTCCTGCTTGATCCGACCACGATCGCGAACGCCCCGGAGGTCGGGGAAACGATCGCGATTTTCAATTCGGGGAGCTCCGCCAACGATGCGGATCTGGACGGGTGTCCCGATTGCGATTTCTTCAACATCCTGGTCGATGGCGCTGTGAGCGGCGAGCGCCTGTACGGCGACTGGACACTCCAGGATTCGGCGCTGGCCGATCTGAGCGGCATTGAGTTCAGAGCCGATGTTGATGCGATCTCTTGCGATGGATGGGGCAGCGAAACCGTTTTTGCCGATGCTCGGGGTGAATCCACAGTGTCGGGAGAGAATTTCAATCTCGGCGCCAGATCGTTGGTTCCGTTAATGACTCCCACATCAACGCAGCCGATCATCATGGATTGCGATTTCTTTCTGACTTCTTACGAAACGTTCATCTGGTTCGACGTCACTTCGAGCGTCGAGAGCCGGACGGCGGCGCGCTTGTTCATGGGTGGCTATGCGCCAGCGATCACTTCATCGTGGCTGCCTTTTTCTTCGCGCGGCGATGGGTTGATAAATCATTTCGTGTTTCTTGGAACTTTTCCGAATAATTGTTGCTTCCTGCCCACGCTTTTCGGGACGATTCCTAACGATGCAATACCTGAATATAGCGGCGTCCCCAATATTGGGAAGGAGATCCTTCTGAATGAATGGTTCACGCTCAGGATCCGGATGACATCGTCTGACCTCTCTATCTGGCTCCGCGATTCAGAAACAATCACCCTTGCCGATCCGCTGCCAGGTGATTCTGGTGACGGGACATTCTTTGATGGCTCGGACGACATCGAGGAAGGCTTCGCCAAGGTTTTTCCGTTCGGTCCTTATGGGGTCACATCGACGAATAGTGGAGCTGGTGCAACGCGGCCTGAGATCCCGCATTCACTTATTACATACTCAATGGACACGTTCCGCTGGGTGTACGGCGGGGATCCATCGCTCGGCGGTGGTCCTCCCGGCTACGCACCGCGGACGGTCTTCTATGACAACCTGCACGTCGAGGGTGTTCTTTTTCCATTTCCTGACCTGCCGAAGTTTGCGCTGAACTATCTTGATGACATCGAGATGTACTTTGCTGACACCGGCCTCCGCATGCAGGGTGACCGCTGGTTCGATGCCATGACATCCGACGCGGTCATCGACGACAGTTCATCTGTTTCCGGATCACAATCGATCAGGCAGTCGAACCATAACTTTGATGGGCGATACCGCCTTGAGTTCGAGACGGACCTGCCTGTTGCGTCAGCCGAAACCGCGACCTGGACCGCGGGTGTGAGCATCTCGACAAGCAACGACACCGTGGTCAGGGCGGTCCGTCTCCACGATGACACCCTTTCGCACGACCCGTCCCAGAGCACGGTCGCGCACATGCTGACCGGTTCAGAGAATGATGAAGGGAACACATCAATCAATGAGTTGTTCTTTTCAACATTCCACATGCGCGTGGCCAATCCAAACTTTGATCCGAGCATCGAGCCATTCACGCAGCGGGGTACCGATCGGGACCCTCCGGCGGTACCGACGAACTCACCGTTCATCAACGTGCCCACGAACACATTCTGGAATGATCAGAACATCTACCACCACTTCACCTTCGAGGTGGATTCAGACAGGAATCTGATCGTTCGCCGTGACGGCGCCCTGATCCTCCCCGACCCGGTCGGCGCGATCGCCGCGGGGTACACCGACGGGATGGGAGGTCTCTACAAAAACGGCTGGGAGGCCGGCTCCACTTCAGTGACCAGGATGTCGTTCGAATCCGGAAACCAGCCGCTTGCTCCGAATGTCACGATGAACGTCGACGATGTGTTTCTCGATGGGTTCGCGCCGGTCTACTCGCCGGGTCCCGTGTTCGAGTTGCCTTACGCCGACGGTTTCGAAGACTATGCAGTGAACACGCCGGTCGATGGTCAGGGTGAAACACCGTTTGTGGATGCCGCCACCCTGGTTGATGAGAGCCTCTGCATCGGGCAGGGTGCGCAGGCGCTGAACGCGATTGCAACCGGCCCCGGTGATTGGTGCGAGTACGAGATCAAGTCTGATTCGATCGGCGGCATCGACCCGGTGAACGACTGGGGCCTGAGCGATGGCGACCTGATCTGGGTTCGGCAAGCCGACTGCAACGGCGCGGTCGCGTGCAAGGACCTGCAATGCTTCACCAATCCCAACCGCCCCGATGAGTTCTTCCCGAATGTCGGGCTGTTCGATCCGAGCGATACGTTCGCTCCGGTCGGGGCTCGTGTCGAATTCGTTGCGCTGCGCACCGCGTTCGACCCGCCGGCCCTCGGCATCGTTGACACTTTCGAGTGGGACACCTACGGCCCAACCAATGTTTTCGGCAGGTACCTGATCGATTCGATCAATGATGCGAGCGATTCGCCGGGACAGCAGAACATCGAGACCCCGCGACGAGTGAACGGTGATCCCACCAGGAATGTCCCTTACTACAACACGATCGGCGGCAAGGTGATCGTTGGTAACACCATCGCGGTGGATCCGGCATTCGACGAGGATCCGGACACCGGCGTGACGCCGAGCCCCGGCTTGCCCGGTGAATCCGCGGAGTTCAAGATTGTTGATCCCTGCGGAGAACTCATCCTCAGCGGCATGTGGACCCTGATCGGTGACGGGGTCGGCGGCGATGACGCGACGGCGCTTGAGTGCACAGACATCCCGCACTTCAACTACGCCTTCCGGATCACCGCGCGTTACGTCGCCGAGGTTAATGGGCAGTCCACCGTCATCGATGACCCCACCGGCAGCGGCAGGGGGCATGTGCTCCGTCAGGCGAACAACGACGGGTTCGAATTGGGCGGAGGGCTGTTCGTGTCAGTCGATTCGACTTTCCCGGAGGCCTTTGCGATTGTCGGGACCGACTCGGTGCTTGAGTTCGATTGCTTCGTCACCGACAACAACTCGCGGCTGGCGATTGAGGTCAAGGGTTCGAAGGGCTCGATCATGAGTATTCAGCTCGGCGGGCCTGACAACAATCCGCTCAATTCTCCCGGTGATTCCGCTGTTCCGTCGGCCAACTTCTCGATCTTTGAGAACAACCCCGACATGGGACCTTTTGCTGGCTCGCCGGTGTGGTTCTATGACACCGGTGTCGCCGTTCCGCTCAACTCGTGGTTCCGCATCAGGGTGGCGGTCGGTGATGGAGGCATGTACACCGTCGCGATGGATCAGTCCGGCATCCCAGGCGGTGACGGGGTTTTCGAAACCAGCATCTCAACCGCGAGCGCGGGCAGTATGGCGTCCGGGATGCCAATCGATGCTGACGCCGATGCGATCTCCGGCTTCGACACCGTGGTCGGCAACGACTCCGGCGGCGACGGTGTTTTCAATCGGGATCCGATCGAGGTCATCGAGAATTCGCTTCTCCCCGGCGCCTGGGGCGTTCCGAATGATTTCTGTTACTACAGGCTCGAATCGGTGGATGGCGAGACTCTCGGGACACTCCCGGCTCCTTGCGATGGTGTGTTCCGGTTGGGTGACACTATCGCGATTCGGCGTAACGCGGCGCTGCCCAACTGGCCGAACGGGGGCGTCGTCGAGCATTGCCCAATCTCTCCGCGATTTATCTGGAACGACGACCTGCTCACCGGTCAGTGCGAGGGCGAATGGACATTGATCGATACCGACTCCGGGCTATCGCCATTCGTCCATGCCTGGGCGGAATACGTAGCCATCCCGCCGTACATCCAGCCCCCGCCGGCTTCGATGTGGTACTTCGACAACATCACGCTCGATGGATCGCCAACTCAATAGCGAAAGGGGCATGCGACGACGTTGCCTGATCAGACGAGCGCCGGCGCCATCGTAGCCGTGATCATCGCGCCCCAGCGTCCGAGCCCTTCGAGCACACCGTCGGCGTAGCCCCGCTCCGCCTGGTGGATGTGCTTGTCGGTCAGCGACCGCAACTCATCGTGCGCATTACCAACGACGACGCCCCGGAAGCCGTGCCGGTACATCGAAAGGTCGTTCGCCGAATCACCGCAGGCGATGACGTCTTTGCGCTTGATGCCCATGGACTCGATCGCACAGCGCGCTGCGGAGCCCTTGTTCACGCCAGCGGGGAGCACATCGAGATCGCGGTTGGAGCTGTAGATCAGTTCGGCATCGATTGATGCCTCGGCGAGCAGCGAGCGCACCTCGTGCAACTCGCCAGGGCCTGCATCGCGGAGGAAATAACTCACCTTGAACGCGGAGCAGCAGTCGGCATGCTGCAATTCGAGACCGGGATAATCGCGGAGCGCATCGACCACCGTCGGCGCTTCGAAACGCTCGGCGAACCGCTCCCGCCAGGCGCCGATGGGTTTCCCTGTTGGGAAATCGCGCACCTGCGTCCCGACCCCGCCGATGATCAGATCCGGTTCAGGGAGCGCCGTCGATCCGATCGACTCAACGATCGAATCGTAAAAACGGCCCGAGGCATAAATGAGTTTGAACGCGCTCCCGGTCTGCGCATACCACGACGCGAAGCGATCGAGCGCCTCGTCGTTTCCCAGGAGTGTATTGTCCACGTCGCTCACGATTGCTCTGGTAGCATCGATAGCGTTCACCGGTCCTTGTATCGTTTGGCCGCACGAAGCGGTGGTTCCATTCGAACTGCTTGTCCGGCCAACTGTTCGGCACGTCCGGGCCCGTTCTCTAGGGAAAAAACGAAATGAACCTCAACCAACACGCACCGATGGAACCCATCGGCGCCCGCTTGCTGTAGCATCCTAGGCCTAGAGTGCCGAACCAAGACGACCGATATATCGGATGCCGACCCAAAGTTTCAGCCACACACAAGATGTTGTATCTTGTTGCGAACTGGCAGCTTATGGCCGCAATATTTCCTGCAAAGGGTGAGCCGAAATGACCGATCACGAACACACCTACCACCACTGCAGCAGGCCGGCGATCGCCCTGATCACCAACCACGGCTACGGCGGCGTCGAGATCCCCATGGGGGGCGCCCCCGACACCGGCGGGCAGAATATGTACGTCAATGCCCTCGCCAAGGCCCTCGATAACCTCGGCTACCGGGTCACGGTCTTCGCCAGGGGCGGCTTCCCCGGGTTCGACAACGGCCCGATGCGCGATCAGCCGGAGTACCTGACGCCGCACGTCCGGTACGTGTACATCCCCGGAGGCGGTAACTCGTTCATCCGGAAGGAGGACATCGCGATCGCGCTCGATGAAGAGGTCGAATGGCTCGAGCGGTTCATCGAATCGGAAGCATCCACCCTTGGAGTCGTGCCGTGGCAGCAGTACGAATTGATCAACACGCACTACTGGGACGCCGCGGTGATGGGTGTGCGTCTGATCGAGCGGTGGCGTGACGACATCGCGATGGACGCGATCGCGAAGATCGTCGAAGGCGCCGTCCCCAACGAAGCCATCGAGCAACTCCACGCGCAGCGGCACAACCGTTCCATCGGTGCGGACCCGGGCCACGCGATCGGCAGGCTGCTGATCGATGCGCACGCCGCACCAAACGCGCCCCTGAACGACACGCTGCACAAGGCCGCGGATGCGTTAGTCAAGGCCCGGTCGATCCCCAATCATCTCGCGGCGGAACTGACCAACGCGATCCGCACCGAGGCCGGATACGCGGAAGAGAAAGTGCATCACGCGGTCAGGCCGACCTGGATGGCGGCGTGCTTCGGCGAAGCGGTGCTCCTCGTGCTGGAAGACTTCGAGGCGGCGATGACCGATCAGCTCTGCTTCGCGGATCGGCACTGCTGGACACCGCATTCGTTGGGTGAACTCAAGGACGCGAATTACCAGGGGCGCCCGGTCGAAGTTCGGCGTGATCTCAAGTTCTGCGAACGCCGGAGCCACGAGCGGATGGTCTGCGACCGCACACCCGCCTTCGCTTCGACATCTCCGGAGATTTCCGAGCGCCTGTGCACACAGTACGGCGTGCTCGCTGAGCACATCGCGTTCTTCCCGCCGTGCCTCGACACCGACATGTTCCGCCCGTACGAGGGCGACGAACTCGATGGGACGTACCGCTACCTCGCCGAGACAACCGGGCTGGCCGATGGCGACATCCGGGGTGCACGCGTCATCTTCGAGGCGAGCCGGATGGACGAGACGAAGCGCAAAGACCTGCTCCTGAGCGCCTTCGAGCGCGTGCTCGAATCGCATCCTGATACGTACTGCTTCATCGGGGGCGGCCCAACCAACGGCGTCTTCGACGCGCTCCAGGGGCAGATCGACGCGAGCGATCGGCTCAAGGGGAGGGCGTTCCTGCTCAAGCCGGTCCCGGACGAGCACATAGGGAAGATGTTTGCGCTCGCCGATGTCTATGGTACGGCGTCGGAGATGGAAGGCTTCGGGATGTCCGCGTCGCAGGCGGCGGTCGCGAGGACCGCGGTGGTCGGGTCGGACCTCGTCCCGTACTGCGTGGACTTCGCCGGCGGGGATGCGGTTGTGTTCCCGGCAGGGGATGCTGCAGCGATGGCGGACGCGATCTCCGGGTTGCTCTCCGACGACAACGACCGCGAGCAGCGCGCCGCGAGGCTCGAAGCCGGCGCGAGGCTGCTCAACTGGGAATCCGCGGCGACGGATCTTTTATCGAGGCTCCGCTCGCAGGGGTTCGATATCGCACAGGGACTGACCGAACCTGCAGGAGCGACGACATGATCGGTGACAAGATGCTTATTACCGATTTCCACCGGGGCGCCGCGCGCCTGATCCTTCCCGCGGTGATCAGCCGGATGGAGCAGACCGGCTCTTCGGTCATCGTGACCGTCGCCGGCGAATCGGGCAGCGGCAAGACGGAGACGGCGCACTGCCTGCAAGAGCTGCTTACGGAGCGCGGCAAGCGGTCGGTGGTGCTCTGCCAGGACGATTATTTCAGGCTCCCTCCAAAGACCAACCACGCGCACCGCATCGAAGATATCTCATGGGTCGGGCCGGGCGAGGTCCGCCTCGATCTGATGAATGCGCACGCGATGGCGCTCAAGCAGCACCCCGAGCACCCGCTCATCAAACCGCTCGTTCACTTTGAAGATGACGAGATCCGCACCGAGACCGTTGACCCTCAGCAATGGGACGCGGTGATCGTCGAGGGGTGCTACACGTCGCTGCTCCCCAGCGCCGATGTCAGAGGGTTCCTCGACCGGACGTTCAGGCAGACGAAGCAGGCGAGGCTCGCACGCGCCAGAGACCCGGCGCTCGAGTTCCTTGAGAAGGTTCTGGAGATCGAGCACAACGAGATCCGCATGCACAAAGGCTGCGCCGATGTTGTCGTCCCCGCGCCAGCGGAAGACGGCGACGCCTGATCGATCGAGCGGCTGATGGCTGCCTGTTTGTTTAGCCCTTGATCCGGCCCACGCCGGTGTCGGCACGGACGTGCACACCCTTGAGCATGGCCTGGAGGGACTCGCGGTTGGGCGCGAACTCCATCGCCGTGCCCAGCGTCACCATCTCGCTCTCGACGAGTTCGCCGAGGCTCTGTGTGAACGAGCGCATGCCCTCTTCACGGGAGTTGGCGACGATCGCCGGCAGGTCCGCATCCTCCGCATCACGGATTTTTTCGCGGACCACCGCGTTGTTGAGCAGGACCTCGGTCGCCGGAACGACGCCGACGCCTCCGGTCGCGTCCTTGTTCGCCGGCATCAGCCGCTGGGCGCACACGGCGCGGAGCGAGCCGGACAGCGCCGAGCGCACGAAGGCGTGCTCGCTCTGCGGGAAGAACTCGATGATCCGGCTGAAGGCCTGCGCCGTGTCGGCGGTGTGCAGCGAGCCGAACACGAGGTGGCCGGTCTCCGAGGCCTGGATGGCGGCGAGCACGGTGTCGTGATCGCGGAGCTCGCCGACGAAGATCACGTCGGGGTCCTGGCGAACGACAAACTTGAGCGCATCGCGGTAGGAGCCGACGTCGAGACCGACCTCGCGCTGGCTAATGATGGATTTGCGTGGATGGAAGTGGTACTCGACCGGGTCCTCGATCGTGACGATGTTGCACGCGCGCGTCTCGTTGACGTGCTCGAGCATGCTCGCGAGCGTGGTTGATTTGCCGCACCCGGTGACGCCGACAACGAGAATGAGGCCCTCGAATGTTTCCTCGGCGAGTTTCCGGTAGATGTCGGGGAGGTTCAGTGATTCGAACGTCGGGATCTCCGGCTT
>JAJDDA010000134.1 GCA_029260535.1 Phycisphaerales bacterium
GCATGGCGTTCCTCCCCGAGCAGTTCATCGACGACCGCTGGGACGAGCACCCGAATCGGTTGGAGACCCCTGAAACGCAAGCCGACGCGATCCTTCATTCACACTGCCACCAGAAGGCGCTCCTCGGTGATCAATCTTCATCGAATCTCCTCCGGAGAATCCTGGGCGCCGAGCATTGCGAGGTCCTCGACGCCGGCTGCTGCGGGATGGCCGGCGCTTTCGGGTTTGATTCGAGCAGGTTCGATCTCTCAACAGCGATCGGCGAGCGTGTCTTGCTCCCCGCGGCGCGTGCCGCGCCATCGGGCACGACGATCTGCGCGACCGGCGCCTCGTGCCGGCACCAGCTCCGCGACGGCGCCCAGAGACACGCGGTCCATCCGATCGAACTGGCGGCGGCGCTGCTTCTCGGGGATGATGCCGGGACGAAAGGCGAATCATGACCGCAAGCACATCCGATCGAGTCGTCGTCCAGGCCGGTAGCCCAGTCGGCAACCCCTGGCTCTTCCACCGCGTGCCGTTCCAGGCCGGCGACGCGGCGGTGTTCTTCGACATCCCGGGCGATGGGACGACGCTGATCCTCCGCGACATCGAGTGCGACCGCGCCAGAGCGTCCGGCGTTGCAAGGCACATCCACGCGCCCAAAGAGTTCACCCCGAGCGGCGGGCTCAGCGGCGATCGCGACACGGCGACCGCGCAGGCCGCCGCGGAGTTTGCGGTGCAGCGGGGACTCAAAGAAGTCTGGTCCGGCAGGTCGATGCCGCTGATCTTCGCGCACTTCTTCCAGGAGCGAGGCGTCGAGGTCAAGTGCGACCCGGAATTGGGCGTGCTCGAACGCAGGGCTAAGAACGAAAACGAGGTCAAGGCGCTCGCGCAGGCGCAGCGCATGACCGAGGGCGCGATCCGCTTCGCCTGCGAGATGATCGCCAGCGCCGACGCCGACGCGAAGGGCGAGTTGTCTGTTAGAGGCGAGCCGCTGACCTCCGAGCGCGTCCAGAACGAGATCAACGCCTGGCTCCTTGAGCACGGCATGGGTACGAGCGGCAGCATCGTTGCCGGCGGATCTGAAGGCGCTGATTGCCACAACCGAGGCAAGGGCCGGCTCCGCACCGGTGAGCCGATCATCGTTGATATCTTCCCGATGGATCCCTCGTCGCGATACTTCGGCGATTGCACACGCTCGGTCGTCCACGGCGAGATCCCCGACATTGTCAAGCGGATGCACGACGCGACCGCCAAAGCCAAGGCCGCCGCCTTCGCCGTCACCCGCGCCGGCGCGACCGGCGAGCAGGTCCATCAGGCGGCCTGCGATGTCTTCACCGAGCTGGGCTACGGCATCGGGATGCCAGAATCACCCGACGACGATTCCATCCGCTACGTCCACGGCACCGGTCACGGCGTCGGTCTCGATGTCCACGAGCCTCCGCTGCTCGATTTCGGCGGTCCCCCGCTCGTCGTGGGTGATTGCCTGACCATCGAGCCGGGGCTGTACGGCGCCAAGGTCGGCGGCGTCCGCATCGAGGACATGGTCATCGTCCGTGCCGAGGGCTGCGATAATCTCAACACGCTCCCCGAAACACTGACGTGGGCGTGATCCACCGTGTCTATTGTGTAGCGTGAAACTCGAATCGCTCATCTCGGAACTCGATGTGCGCCGCGTTGGCGGTGATCTTGAACAGGTCGAGATCTCGCACATCACCGACAACAGCCGGGACGTTACCCCCGGCTCGCTCTTCATCGCGCGGTCGGGCGTCAGCGCCGACGGCAGGGCGTGGATCGCCGACGCGATCGCCTTCCGAGCCGCCGCGATCCTGACCGATGAGCAAGGCCTCGAGATCGCACAACAAGAGATGACCGCTACGGATCATCAACCCGTTTTAATCTGCAGCGATGGCAATCTGCGGGAACTGACCGCACAGATCGCAGAGCGATTCCATGGCAATCCTGGCGATCAACTCAAACTCATCGGCGTCACAGGATCCAACGGGAAGACCACCGTCGCGTGGCTGATCCGGCAGTTGTGCGCGCACGCCGGGATCCGCTGCGGGTTGATTAGCACCGTCGAAACCATCGCCGGTGATGAGCGCAGGCAAGCGGTGATGACCACACCGCCGGCGCCAATGATCAGCGGTCTGCTCGCGAAGATGGTCGAAGCAGGCGATCAGGCCTGCGCGATGGAAGTCTCCAGCCACGCGCTCGATCAATCGCGCACCGGCGCCCTCAACTTCGACATCGCGGTTTTCACGAACCTCACCGGGGATCACCTCGACTACCACGGCGACATGGATTCCTACGCGAGCGCCAAGGCGAGGCTCTTCGAGTCGCTGGGCGAAAGCGCCCTCGCGGTCGTCAACGCGGACGACCAGGCGCATGAGCGGATGGTCGCGGGATCTCCCGCAACGATCTGCCGGTGCTCAACCGGCGCCGGTGATGCGAGCGTGATTCTGAGTGATTCGACGATCGACGGCTGCCGGCTCGTGCTGAGCGGCGCGTGGGGATCGATCGATGCGATCGTCCCGCTCATCGGCGCCCACAACGCGATGAATACGCTCCAGGCGGTTGTCTGTGCGCACCATCTCGGCGCTGCTCGTGATGCGATCGAGAAGGCGCTCGCCATGCTCACGGCGCCCCCCGGGAGGCTCGAGCGCGTAATGTCGCCGGCAGACCTCGAGGCGCCGGCGGTCGTGGTCGATTACGCCCACACCGATGATGCGCTGGAGCAGACCTGCACCGCCCTGCGGGCATTGTTGCCAACCGGTGGAAAACTCCGGCTGGTCTTCGGGTGCGGAGGCGACCGGGATACGACCAAGAGGCCTAGAATGGGCGCCGTTGCAGCCCGGTTGGCCGATGTCTGTTATGTGACAAGCGACAACCCCAGAACCGAGCCGCCAAGGGCCATTATCGATGAGATCATGGCCGGGATCCCGAGCAAGCCCCGCAAGGATCCATCCCGGTGCGTCCCGATCGTCCATCGCCGCGAGGCGATCGAGATGGCGATCATCGATGCGAGCCCCAGCGACATTGTCTGCATCGCCGGCAAGGGGCACGAGCGGACACAGATTATCCCCGATGGAAGGGGAGGAACGATCAAGCTGCCATTCCACGACGTGTCCGTCGCATCGGAATCAATGGCGGCACGCGCTCAGGAGAGGATGGCATGAGTAACCGTAAGCCACACCCATTCTGGACGACCGAGGGCTTCCGCGCCGCCGCCGGTGGATATTTCCTCGGCGATGAGGGCGACCCCGAAGCGCCGATCCAGGGCGTCTCGATTGATTCACGCACCATCAAGCCGGGGCAGGCGTTCCTGGTCATTCACGGCGAGCACTTCGACGGCGCGCAATTCGTTGACGCCGCGATCGAGGCGGGTGCTGTCGTGATCATCGGCCCCGAATCGATCGGGGAGCGCCGTGTGCCGGTCATCGCGGTCGATGACATCAACAACGCCCTCGCGAGGCTCGCGGCGACGTGGCGCGATTGCCTGCACTCAACGCGGATCATCGGCGTCACCGGGACCAACGGCAAAACAACCACAGCGAACATGATCCACGCCGCCTGCAACTCGTCCATGACAGGCAGCGTCAACGAACGCAGTTTCAACAACCACATCGGGGCGCCGTTAACGATCCTCCGCGCGCACGAGACGGACAGATACCTTGTTTGCGAGATCGGGACGAGCTCACCGGGAGAGATCGATCATCTCGCGAGCATCCTCCGTCCTGACATCGGCGTCATCACGAGCATCGGGTTCGGCCACGCTCAGGGGCTCGGGAGCCTCGACGGCGTGCGCACCGAGAAGGGCGCCCTGCTCCGGGCGCTGGGTCCGGAAGGCGTCGCGATCATCCCGGCCGGCGAGCAGGGCCTGCTCGCGTACGTCGAAGCGGGGACCGTGCTCACCTTCGGATCGGCGATCGATGCGGATATCGTCGCCGGCCCTGTGACGATCGAGACTTCGTTGAGCGACGATGGCGCCGAAACCGTCGGGATCGCGTTCACCTACAGCGGTGGCCGCGAGGTGCACCTCCCGCTGATCGGCGCGCACAACGCGCGCAACGCGGTCGCGGCGCTCGCGGTTGCGGAGCAGCTCGGTGTGGATCAGTCCGAAGCGATTGCGGGGCTCAGCAACCTCGCGATACCGGGGATGCGGCTCGAAATCAGCACGATCGCGGGGATCCGAGTCATCAATGATGCCTACAACGCGAATCCTGATTCGATGGCCGCCGCGATCGACGCCGCGGTCTCGATCCCTCGCAAGGGGAGACTGATCCTCGTGCTCGGAGACATGCTCGAACTCGGTGAGCACTCGTCAGCTGCGCACCACGAGATCGGTGAGCACATCGCCTGCCTCGAAACCCCGACGGTTGTCGTTACGTTCGGCCCCGAATCCGGCCCGATCGCCGAGGTCTGTGAAACTGCGCCGATGGTTGAATCGGTGACACGGATCGACGAGACGAGCGATGAAGCGATCGAGCGCGTGCTGAATCAACTGAACCCGGGCGATACCGTGCTGCTCAAGGCGTCGCGCGGCGTCCGGCTCGAACGCCTCGTCGATCGTTTGATCGCGCAGGATCTCGATCCCACCGCGGCCCATCATTCCGGTAGCGCCGGCGCCTGATCTCCCCACCTTGCCGCAAGGGCGCCCCACCCACGACACGCAGGACCGAACGCACGGATGCTCTACAACCTCATCAATGCGCTCGAGGACATGCTCGCGGAGTACCAGATCTGGTCCGCGTTGCAGGTCCTGAATCGGGTGAGTTTCAGGGCGCTCGCCGCGGCGCTCGTCGCGTTCGGGATTGTGGTGGTCCTCGGTAAGCCGGTCATCCGCTGGCTCCGGGCGCGCAAGATCGGCGACGCTGCCCAGTTCGATCATGCCGCGCTGGATCTGGCGCTCGAATCCAAGCAAAACACCCCAACGATGGGCGGCGTGCTCATCGCCGGCGCGATCTTCGGCGCGAGCCTGCTCTTCGCCGACTTGACGAACTTTTACGTGCAGATGGGTCTGGTCGTCCTGCTCTGGATGTCGGTCGTGGGGGGGGTCGACGACTGGCTCAAGCTCACCGCGACGCGAAGGGGTGATTCGCAAAGGCAGGGGCTGTATGCGTGGGAGAAGCTCGTCTTTCAACTCGCGATCGGCGCGATGATCGGCTGGTTCGTGTTCCGCCACGGCGACTCACCGCCTCGGCTCGGGCACGTCCTGAACCTCCCGTTCCAGAAAACCTACGAGACCACCGCGTACCAGCCGTCGGCGAGCCTGATCTACCTGCCGTGGTGGGTCTTTGTGCCGCTCACATCGATCATGATCGCCGGGATGTCCAACGCGGTGAACATCACCGACGGGATGGACGGCCTCGCATCGGGGATCACCTCGTTCATCAGCTTCGCGCTGCTCGTGCTTTGCATCATCGCAGGGTGGCAGGTCGCATCGCAGTACCTGCTGGTTCCCTTTGTTCAGTACAGCGATGAGCTGAGCGTCGTCGCCGGCGCGATGGCTGGGGCCACGCTCGGGTTCCTCTGGTGGAACACCGCGCCAGCAGCGGTCTTCATGGGGGATACCGGGTCGCTCTGCCTTGGTGGACTGCTGGGATACATCGCGATCGTCATCCGGCAGGAGATCCTCGTCCTGCTGATGTCCGGTGTATTCCTGCTCGAGATCGGCAGCGTCGTTCTCCAGGTCGGCTATTTCAAGATGACCAAGGGCAAGCGGATCTTCCGCTGCGCCCCGTTCCACTGGCACCTGCACCTCGGGGGCTGGCCGGAATCGAAGGTCGTCGTTCGGCTCTGGATCGTCACGCTGATCCTCGTCGCGGTCGCGCTCGCCTCGATCAAGGTGCGGTAAGCCGGGGTTGACGCCGGTGACTCGAACATTTTCGTCCCGGTGTGGTAATGCGCCCCCGGTCCGCCTTTGATCCTCGGCATGAGCACGGAGGCGACAACACTCGAACGATTGAATGACGACGCCGATGATTCGGCGCCGTCGTCAGCACCTCCGCCGCAGCACGGCTCGATCAAGTCCGGTCGTCTCGCCGGGCTCTCGATGTGGACCGCGATCTGGGTCCTCGCGTGGCCCATCCTGATCGAGTCGATGCTGAATGTTTCCGTTGGTCTCGTGGACACCATGCTCAGCGCCGGGATCTCCGAGGCCGCGACCGACGCGATCGGCGTCGGGAGTTACATCATCTGGTTCCTCGGGATGGTCGCGATGGCGATCGGTGTCGGATCAACCGCCCTGATCGCCCGGTCGATGGGCGCGGGGAAGGTCGCCGTCGCCAACGCCGCGGTCGGGCAGTCGGTCATCCTGGCGGGAATCGTCGGCGTGCTCGTTGGTGGATTGCTCGCGTTGGTCGCAGCTCCGGTTGCTTCGCTGATGCACATGGACGAGGCGGCCGGGCCGCTCTTCGTCGAATACACGCACATCCTCGCGCTCGCGGTCCCCGTGATCGCGATCGGGATGGTCGGCGCCGCGTGCCTCCGAGGCGCCGGTGATTCAAAACGACCGTTGGTCATGATGGCGTCGGTGAATGTCGTGAATATCGTCGTGAGCTGGGCGCTCTCGGGGGTCGATATCGCGGCGCGATCGGTCAGCGAGACCGGTGAGGTCGGCCGTCGGATCCTGATCGAGAATCCGTTCTCTTTCGACATGGGCATCAAGGGCATCGCGATGGGGACGCTCGTTGCGTGGACGACCGGTGCGATGATCGTGCTCGTTGTGCTGTGCCGAGGCCGATCAGGGGTCCGCCTGCTCCGGCACAGGCTCCGCTTGCACGCGAGCACGATGCGGCGCCTCCTGAAGGTGGCGATTCCGAACTTCATCGAGTCCGTCGGGATGTGGACCGGCAACCTCATCACGCTGCTCTTCGTCGGGTGGATGGGAGTCGCCGGGCTCTTCGGGACGCACATCGTCGCGATCCGCGTCGAGGCGATCTCGTTCACTCCAGGCTTCGCGATGGGGCTCGCCAGCGCGACCCTCGCAGGGCAGTACCTCGGCGCGGGCGACGCGGCGCAGGCCAAACTCGCTGTTCGAAGGTGCGCGATGATCTCGTCGGTGATCATGGGGCTCTTCGGCGTCGCGTTTATTCTGATCCCAGAGCAGATCGTCGGGCTTCTCACGCAGCAGCCGACGCACCTCGAGTACGCGCCCCGCCTGATCTTTATCTGCGGGTGGATCCAGGTCCCCTTCGCGATCGGGATGACCATCCGCAACGGGCTCCGCGGCGCCGGCGATACGAAGTTCGTCGCGTACATCACCTGGGTCTCGACGTACGCCATCAGGCTCCCGCTTGCGTGGTTGCTGTGCGGAGTCGATATCCCGCTCGGGTCATACGGGTCGATCCCGAACCCCAACCCCTACGAGTGGGGGATCATCGGGCTCTGGGTCGGGCTGTGCGCCGAGCACGTCTTCAGGGCGTCGATGTTCACCATCCGCTACCTCCACGGCGGTTGGACCCGGCTCCGCGTGTAACATTCGCGGTATGCAAGCACCAACGATCCGATTGGCGACGCCCGACGACCTGCCCGCGATCGCAGCGATCTACAACCACGAGGTCCTTCACGGCGTCGCGACGTTCGACACCGTGCCTTGGGATGATTCCGCCGTGCGCGCCTGGTTCGACAAGCACCAGCCGGAGCGCAGGCCGGTCACCGTCGCGGTGACTGGATCGGGCGATGTCGTCGGGTGGGGTTCGCTGTCGGATTGGTCCACCAGATGCGCGTACAACCGGGCTGCTGAGGACTCGTTCTACGTCCATCCCGATCATCAGGGACAAGGCATCGGCAAGGTGATCATGGCCGACCTGATCGCTCGCGCGCCGTCGGTCGGCGTCAAGGTCATGATGGCGCGCATCGAAACATCTTGCGCCGCGAGCAACCACGTCCACCGGTCGTTCGGGTTTACCACCGTCGGGGTCATGCACCGGGTGGGTGAAAAATTCGGGCGCGTGCTCGACGTCGAGCTCATGGAACTGCTGCTTGAGGAATCGTGAGCGTGGCGCAATAAAAAAGCCCAGGGATTGAAATCCCTGGGCCAGTAAATTCAGAGCGCTGTTCAGCTTTCTGCGGATTCGCTCGCAGCAGCAGCGGTTTCCTTGGGGGCTTCCTCGGGAGCATCCTTGGGCGTCTGACCAGCGGGAGGCGCCTGCTGGGCTTTCGCTTCCGCCTTCTCCTTCTCGAGGGCTGCCTTTTCCTTCGCGACCTTGCGCTTGTACTGCTCGATCTTTGGCTTGTCCGGCGCGAGAACCATGTTCATCGCGCGACCTGAAGCCTTGGGAGGCGTCTCGACCTTTGCTACGTCCTGCAGGTTGTCGGCGATCTCGCGCATCCGGTCCATGCCGAGACGCTGGTGCATCATCTCGCGACCGCGGAAGCGCTGGACGACGAGGACCTTGTGCCCCTCGATCAGGAACTTGCGCGCCTGGTTGACGCGGATCTCGACATCGTGCGGATCGATCTTGACCGATCGGCCGAGACGGATCTCTTTCATGTCCGACGCCTTCGAGGCGCTGCGGCTCTTGGAGTCCTTCTTCGACAGCTCGTACTTGTACTTGCCGTAATCGGTGATCTTGCAGATCGGGGGTCGTTCGTCGGGGGAGATCTCAACGAGATCAAGCCCGACCTCACGCGCACGCTGGAGCGCCTGGGCGGTCTCGACAATGCCGACCTGCTTGTTGTTCTCATCGATTAATCGCACCGGTGAGATGCGGATCATCTCATTCGTGCGGGTCCTGCGGACCGGACCAGGGTTTCTGTACATCCTTCTGCGAGCGATCGGAGGTCTCCTTCTGTTCGGACTAGGGCTGGCTTGGTCGCAATCGACCACTTTGGTTCGGCGCCATCTCATCGTTTCATCGGCTGAAACGTGGCGGTTTCTGGATCAGGTTTGTTTCGGGGCACGCACGATCATGAACACGTCGCGAGCGCACAGCATCGCGCCGTGGGGCGCGGGGTGCGACAAGATGACCGGTTCGTGGTCAGCGTACGAGGGCTCCGGTGGAGCGGACGAGGGCCGCCGGTGCGGCCCCTCTACCCCTGAAAATACACAAGGATTCCAGGTCAGGCAAGCGGAATACCCGGTTTTCGGGCGTTTCTCACGACGCTGACGCGCCAGCGGGGACCATCGATTCGAGCAGCGTAAACGCGCCACGGGTGTCCCGTTCTTTGGCCATCGCGCTGACGAACTCGTCCAAAGACATGGCCCCGAGGTCTCTTTGCACCCCCCGAGCGCGGACCGAGACGTTCTCGCCTTCGGCGTCCCGAGGACCAACAACCGCCATATACGGGATCTTTTCTCCCGCCGCGATGCGGATCCTCGCCTGAATCCGGTCGTTGCTGTCGTCAATCGAGGCCCGGATCCCGGCATCCTTGAGGGCGCGATGGACCTTGTTCGCGTACTCGGCGCTCTTTTCGCTGATCGGGAGCACCCGGACCTGATCCGGCGAGAGCCACAGCGGGAACGCGCCCTCGAAGTGCTCGATCAGCACGCCCACGAACCGCTCCATCGAGCCGAACGGGGCGCGGTGGATCATCACCGGGCGGTGGGTCGTGTTGTCCGCGCCGATGTAGCTCAGGTCGAACCGCTCGGGCAGGTTGTAATCCACCTGCACCGTGCCCAATTGCCATTCGCGGCCAATGACATCCTTGACGATGAAATCGATCTTCGGGCCATAAAAGGCCGCTTCGCCCGGCTCGGCATCAAAGGGCTTCCCGAGTGTGGCCGCGGCGTCTTTGCACGCCTGCTCCGCCTTGTCCCAGTTGTCCGATTCGCCGACGTACTTGTCCGAGTCCGGATCGCGCAGCCCGACCCGCACGCGGAAATTTTCCATCCCGAGCGTGTTGAAGATCTTGGTGACGATCGAGAGGCACCCGATCATCTCGTCGGCGATCTGCTCTTCGGTGCAGAACAGGTGCGCATCATCCTGCGTGAACCCGCGGACGCGCGTCAATCCGTTGAGCTCGCCCGACTGCTCCCAGCGGTACACCGTGCCGAACTCGGCGAGGCGGACGGGCAGATCACGGTAGGAGTGCGGCTGGCTCTTGAAGATCCGGATGTGGAACGGGCAGTTCATCGGCTTGAGGAGGTACCCCTCGATGTCGCCCTGCTCGAGCTTGTTCGACAGCTCGGCGCACGAGCACCCCTCATCGGCGAGCAGTTGGATCGCGTCACGGTCGATGATCGGCGGGTACTGCGAGTCCTGGTAGTACGGGAAATGCCCGCTCGTGCGGAAGAGGTCGAGCTTGCCGATGTGCGGCGTGTAGACCTGCTCGTAGCCTTGCTTGCGGAGCTCTTCCGAGATGAAGTTCTGCAGCTCCGTGCGCACGACCGAGCCCTTGGGGGTCCAGAGGATCAGGCCCTGACCCACCATGTCGTCGATGTGGAAGAGGCCCATTTTTTTGCCGATGACGCGGTGGTCGCGGGCTTTGGCCTCTTCGAGCAGGTCGATGTGCTTGTCGAGTTCTTTCTTCGAGGGGAACGCGATGCCGTAGACGCGGGTGAGGCGGTCGCTGTTCTCGTCGCCGTGCCAGAAGGAGGAGGCGAGGGACATGACCTTCACCGCGCCGATGCGCCCGGTGCTCGGGACGTGGGGGCCCCGGCAGAGGTCTTCCCAGTGCTCGCCGGGAGTCCCGGTGACATACCAGGAGAGCGCGTCGGAGCCGGCGTCGATCGCGCGCTGCGCGTTATCGAGTTTGTACTTGCTGCCCTCGGATTCGAGCTTCGCCATGCCGTCGGCGATCGAGGAATCGACCCGGGTGAACGGGCGATCCTCTTTGATGATCGAATCGATCTCGGCTTCGATGCGCTCAAAGTCGGTCGAAGAGAGCGGGCGATTCTCGGGGACCGCCATGTCGTAGTAGAAGCCGGTTTCGAGCGGCGGCCCGTAGACGAGCTGGACTCCGGGGATCACGCGCTGGATCGCCTCGGCCATGACGTGGGCGGCCGAGTGCCGGACGAGGAACAGCATGTCCTTGCGGCCCTCGTCATCGCGCGGCTTGCTCGTGACGATCCCGATCTCGCTGTCCTCGGTGATGACCGTCGAGAGATCGGACAATTTGCCGTTGATCCGGGCGCCGATCGCGGCTTTGGCGAGGCCCGCGCCGATGTCCGCCGCGACGTCGTAGGGGGTGACGGCGGAGTCAAAGTCTCGGGTGGAGCCATCGGGCAGTGTGATGCGGGGCATCGTGGCGTTTCTCCAACGACAGGGGAATAAGGGGACTTGTCCGAGGAACCGGGGTCGGCTCCATTGACGGCATACATTCAGGCGCCCAAGATACCGTGAACGCGGCGTCTTGGGTCATCCAGATCCGATCGCTAAGGCATAGACCGGCGAGTCTCTGGGTCAACCTCCTCACAGAGTAATCAAGCATGATCTGCCCCTATTGCGGCTGCGACGACGGCAAGGTGATCGATTCCCGGGCGAGCGAGTCCGGCAGCGCGATCCGCAGGCGCCGTGAGTGCAACGACTGCAAGCGCCGATTCACCACCTACGAACGGATCGAGGAGGGCGCCAAGCTGATGGTCGTCAAGGCGGACGGCCGGCGCGAGGCGTTCGATATCGCCAAAATCCGCAGGGCGCTGGATATGGCCTGCGGCAAACGACCGGTCGCGGATAGCGCCAAGCAGCGGCTCGTCGAGGTTGTCGATGACGCGATCCACAGGGAATTCGACCGGGAGGTCGATTCCACCCACATCGGGCGGCTCGTCGCGAACTACCTCCGCGATCTCGATGAGATCGCGTATATCCGCTTTGCGAGCGAGTACGAGGAGTTCAAGAGCGTCGGGGACATCCTCGAGACCGTCCGGCAGCTCTCCGAGCGGGTCCGCGATGCGAAAGACCAGCAGCGGCTCTTTGATGAGGAAGAATCCCGGAAGGCATCCTCGTGAATCACCGGTTGCCTGGCGCGCGTTGCTGTGCGACGATGCCGGTGATGAAGCCGATGCACGCACTCATTCCGATCCTTGGCGCTGGGACGCTGGTCCTGTTGAGCGCTGGCTGTGCGAGCGAGCCGGCGGTGGATGCCGATCCTGCAACGCCGGTCGAACCGGTGATCTCGGTCGGGCCGCTCCCGCAGGCGCCGGATGACTTTGATGATTCGGAGTCCAGGATCGATCCGGAGCAGGTCGCCGGTTCGGATACAGGCCGAACCGATGGGCGTCCAGCTTGGTGGATCGATCAGCCGCAGCAGGCGTCGGGGAGGCTGTATCTCGCGGTCGAAGCGCTGGGGGTGGATGTCCGCTCGGCGAGGCGAGCGGCGGTGGATTCCGGGATCGGCGCGCTGACGCGGATGCTCGGTCACGATCCGGCGGACGACAAGGTGCACGCGACGACGGTTCGACCGCTCCCGCACCGAGGCGGATCGAACGAGGGGATGCGGTACATCGGGTTTGTGCTGGTGTCCGCTGAAGCGCCGGAATAAGCCGGCGCGGCGCATAAAAAAACCCGGGATTCGCTTCACTCATCCCGGGCGTTAATTTATCTAAAACTGATTCCTAGTTACTTCTTCCCGCCTGTGACGACTTCGCGGAGGGCGTCCTCGATGTAGAGGATGGAGCCGCAGTTGCCGCAGAAGGTGAGATCGCCGTTGCCGAGGAGGCGGTTGACGGACTCGAAGGGGAGCAGGACCTGGCAGGAGCCGCAGGAGTATTCCATGTGCTTCCGGCTGTGCTCCTCGATCGGGGCCATGACCTCGTCTTCGCGGAACTCGACCTCTTCCTCGAACTTGGCCAGCGCTTGCGGCGGGACATCACCCGCCGCGGTGGAGCGGTCGGATTCGAGCTCGGTGAGGCGGTCCTTGACGTCGGCGGCGCGTTGATCGCGTTCGCCTAAAGCAACAGAGCGGACTTTCGTCCGCTCTTTCGTCTCACCCTTGATTTCATCGATCGCGCTCTTGATCTCGTCAAGCCGCGTCATGGATTCGAGGACCCTCTCATCAACGGCCTCTTTGTCCGCCTTGAGCGTGTTCACTTCCGTGAGCAGGGCGGAGTATTCCTTGTTGGAGGTCGCGTTGTTGAGCTTGTCGCGGAGACTCGTGATCCGCTCTTCGATGGAATTGGTTTCATTCTCATCGTTGGCGATGGTGGCCTTGAGTTGTCTGGCCTGCCCGTCGAGGGCCTCTTTTTTCGCTTTGAGTTCGTCCAGCGTGCGGTCCTGTTGCTTCAGGTAGCGCTCGGCGGAATCGACTCGGCTCCTGAGGGAGCGGACCTGGCAATCAACTTTGTACAATCGCAGGAGTTTGTTTGTAACCGACAATTCGTAAGCCTCCACAGTGTCCCCGGGTCAGTTCAAGTGTAGCAGCGCCGTCTGTGCGAGTGGAGCGAAGATTCCGGTTTTCGCGTCAGGAATTCAATTCCTGCGATCAGGCGGTCAGCAGCAGCAGCGTCCAGTACGCGATCGCGCCAGCGAAAAGCGGGGAATCGAGCAGGTCGAGCACGCCTCCGAACCCCGGGACCGCGGCGGAAGAATCCTTGATCCCGGCGTCGCGTTTGATCATGCTGATCGCCAGATCGCCCATCTGACCGGTGAATCCGCAGACCAGACCAAGGATGGCGCCCTGTGCGAGGGTCAGTTCGAGCCCCGCGTTGATTGACGAATTGGTTGTCAGGCTCGCGGCGAGGACGCCGAGTCCGGTCGAGGTCGCCATACCACCGATGAGGCCCTCCCAGGTCTTGCCGGGGCTGACCCAGGGGATGAGTTTGTGCCTGCCGATGCTCACGCCGACGGCGAAAGCCCCGATGTCGCAGGATTTGATCAATAGCAGCACACCGAGCAAGGCCCACGCGGAGTAGGCCAGCCGGAGCTGCATGAGCATGCCCGCGAGGAACCCGAGGTAGGCCATCGTGAGCAGGCCGCAGGCGAGGTTGATGATCGCGCCCTGATTGGATCTGCTGAGTGCGGCCCGGCCGAGGATGAGCAGTGCAACGATGACGCTCGCGGCGGTGGCGGCGCCGACGGATGGCATGCCCGATAGGCCCGGCCTCCAGCACGCAAGGAGCCCGATCAACGCGAAGACCGGGTGGAGCGCAATCGGGGTTGTCGATCCGGAGGCGCGGAGCATCTTTGCGAGTTCAATGGAAGCGGCGGCGATGATCAGCGCAAGGGCGATCCCGACGGGGACCCCGGCGAATTGCTGACCGGACGCATCCCCCACGTACTGATCAAACCACGCGAGCCCGATGAGCAGCGCAATGAGGACCGGGCCAAGCGTGAGGCGGTATTTCAGCAAGGTTCGGCCTGCTCGGTTGTGGCGCCGAAACGTCGGGCGCGGGAGGCGTATTGGCGGATCGCATCGAAGAGGTCTTGCTCGGTGAAGTCCGGCCAGAGGGTTTCGGTGACGATGATTTCTGAGTAGCTGATCTGCCAGAGGAGGAAATTGCTCAGGCGGAACTCCCCCGAGGTGCGGATCAGCAGGTCGGGGTCGGGGAGCCCGGCGGTGCCCAGGTTGTCCGCGATGGTCTGCTCGGTGATGTCGTCTGGAGCGGTGTTGCTCGAAGCGATGGCGCGGACGGCGTCGACGATCTCGTCGCGGGAGCCGTAATTGAGAGCGAGGCAGAGCGTCGGACCAGTACAAACGCTGGTTGCGGCGATGGTGCTGTCGAGTTCGCCGAGGACGCTCCCGGGGAGCCCCTCGCGGCGACCGAGGTGCTTGAGCTGGATGTTGTGCTCGACGAGGAACTCGCGTTTTTCCTGGAGCTTGGCGACGCAGAGCGTCATGAGCGCGTCGACCTCGTCCTTCGGTCGCGACCAGTTCTCGCTGGAGAAGGAGTAGAGCGTCAGGACTTCAACACCGGCATCGGAGATCGCCTGGAGCGCGCGCTCGACCGACGTTGAGCCTGCGGCGTGCCCGGCGGTGCGTGGGAGCCCTCGGGACTGCGCCCAACGCCCGTTGCCATCCATGATGATCGCGATGTGGCGGGGGATCCGCGAGGGCGGCACATCGGGGATGCACCGGTCGGGGATCGCTTCGGGGTTGATCCGATTGATCCGCGCCAGCGCGGCGACGTCGGCGTCAGTGCAGGCGGGCGCGGGATGGTCGGGATCATTTGGGGTCATGAGCGGGTTTAACCGGGGCTTTCTTCCGAAGCCGATGGTACCCGTTTTACCCCTGCGGAGTTCGCCTGGCGGTGCGTGTCTTTAGGACCCGAAGGCCGCGATGAGGATGCCGAGATCGGCGATGTCCACGATGCTGTCGTTGTTGATGTCGGCGACCTGGTCGCTGCTGCCGAAGGCGCTGATGAGCAGGCCCAGGTCGGCGGTGTCGATGACGCCATCGCCGTTGAGATCGCCTTCCGCTGCTGCGAGTCGCGCGGCGCTGGTGGTGTAGGCGTTGTCGTTGCTGCTGGCGGTGCCGTCATTGATCGCGACACCGGCGGCGTAGAACCCGATCTCACCGGCGTCGCTCGATGGGGCCTGCCAGTTGACGGTGAATTCGGTGGCGTTTCCCATTGCGATCCAGTTGTCGATCGAGTTGTCTTTGCCGTCGCTGGTGTGCGTGACGAAGAGCGGGATCGGCCCACCGGCGCTGTGCGTGTTGATCGGGTCCTCGATCGCGAGATCGCCCAGCGGCGCGCCGGCGTTGCTCTCGACGCTCAGTTCAAACCCGGCGCCGACCATGCTCGGATCTTCGACGCGGACACGCAGCGCGTAGGTCTGGTCCGGCACGTACAGGGTTGGCAGGTCGAGGATCGTGATCGATCCCGGTCCACTGTTGAGATCGAAGCTCGCGTGGCACAGGACGCAATTCAACCCGCCGCTCGCGGGGCTTCCGCTGAAGCCCTCCGGCGCGCCGTCGCTGAAGGCGTGCGCGGTCAGGGGTGAGGCGAGACCGGCGAGGAGCAGCGAGAGTGTTGATACGTTGGCTTTGATTCGCATTGGTGTTCGTTGGTGGGGGTGCTTGATGGAACAAAACGATCTGCATTCAAACGTACTGCGCTGCGGCGTCTGGTCCATTGCGGGTTGGGATGTTTGTGTCGGTTGCGCCGCTAAGTCCGGATATGCAGAGGCGCCATAAAGCGTGCGAACGTCCGATTAGATGCGCGAGCACGGTTGGCGCGCCTCTGAGGGTTGGTTTTATCTGGACGGCGCACATGCCCGGTGTTTTTGCTTGGATTGTGCGCGCCGCGAGGTAGGCTTGATTGCAGAGGTATCGCCGCAGTCAATCAAAGAGAACCGTCTATGCGCCACACAACCAAAGACACATTCAGGACCGCCGGCTGGACCGCCGGTCGCGGCGTCTTTGGGGCGATGTTCGCTATTGCGTTCGTCACGGTCGTGGTCTTTGCGTCGGGTGATTCTGCGGCGGTCTCCGATTCAGTTTCGATGCAGCGCAGCAATGACAACGCCGTCGCGGGCGTGCTGCTGTCGCCGAGAACCAGGCTGATCATCGACTACCAGCGTGTCGCGCTGGCCTGATCGACGCCGGTTCATTCCATTGACAACTAAGGCAGGACGAGCATCGCATCGCCGTAGCTGTAGAAGCGGTACTTGTTGTCGATTGCGACCTTGTACACGTCGAGCAGGCGGTCGACACCCTCGGGGAGCAACGCCGCGACCATCGCGAGCAGGGTCGAGCGTGGCAGGTGGAAGTTGGTCAGGAGGGCGTCGGTGTGCTTCCAGGTGTAGCCGGGCTCGATGAGGATCGATGTATCAGAATCGATCCCGTTGGTGATCGGTGTCAGGTCGGTAGGGAGGCTCTCGAGCGCGCGCGCTGTGGTGGTCCCGACCGCGATGACCCGGCGTCGCTGAGCGTGCGCCTGCTGTAGCTGGCCGATCGTTTCTGCGGTGATCGCGAATCGTTCGGTGTGCATCGGGTGGTCGCTGATCAGTTCGGCTTCGATGGGTTTGAAGGTCCCCATCCCGACATGGAGCAGGACGCTCGTATCCTCGACACCCCTTGCTTTGATCTTCTCTAACAGGTCGTTGGTGAAGTGCAGCCCGGCGGTTGGCGCGGCGACGGAGCCGTGCGCGTTTATTGGATTCATCGCGTCGATAACGCGGTACCAATCCTGGTCGGTGTCGTCATCGATCGTGAGCCCCAGGTCTTTTCGGCGCCTTGTGATGTAGGGCGGCAGGGGGGTGGCGCCAACCAGGTCGAGGATCTGGTTCGCATCGGCGGGGTCGATCGCATCTGAGGTGATCCGGAGGCGCCAGTGGTCGTCGACGCGATCTGTGATCGTTGCGAAAACACCGGCGGGGTTGGCGGTGTGGTCGAGCAGTTCGAGTTGCTGTCCGATGCGGAGCTTGCCGTTGCTTTTGAGCATCGCGAGCCAGTGGTCCGGTTCGGCGCACTGGTCGAGGTAGAGCCCCTGGACGTTGCCCCCTGTATCGGTGCGGCGCGCGGTGAGTTTGGCGCGGTGGACCCAGGTGCGGTTGCGCACGAGCAGGTCGCCTTGAACCAGGTATTCGGGGAGGTCGCTCACACGACGGTGCTCGAGCAGGCTCGGATCGGAGCGGGAGATCACCATGAGCCTGGCGCTGTCGCGGGGGCTAACAGGTTCGCACGCAATCAGTGCTTCGGGGAGCGGGTATTCGAGGGTTTCAACACGGAGGGGCATCGCAGGCGAGTGAAGGCGCGGGTTCGCGATGGGGCAACAGCACGCGCCTTCTCTTTAGCCGGTGATCGGACAGGGTGGCTAGTGAGTCCTGGATGCCAGGCTCGGCTCAGGCGCAGCGCTTCCGCTTTTTGTTGCCGCCCTTGAGGCCAGCTTCGATGAGGCGCTGCCCGTCTTCTGGTGTCATCGAGCCCTCGGCGATGTACGCGGCGATCTCTCGCCTGGTGCGCTCCGATTCCTTGGACGACACCACGGTGGTCATCGTGCCGAAAACGACAGCGACGACGCCGACGACGCCGATCACGAGGAACAGGATGATCGGGATGAGCAGCGCGGTGTCGTTCTTGACAATGTGCATCAATGCTTCTTCCATGGTGCTTCCTCAGGTCCGCAGATGCGGGGGTTAATCGTCGTCGTTGCCGGCCTTCATCAGTCGTTCGCCGTCTTCCGGTGTCATGGAGCCTTCGGCGATGTAAGCCGCGATCTCGCTGCGGGAGCGTTCTTTCGAGCGCGTCTTGAAAATCGAGCAGGCGCTGCCACAGAGGATCGCGACGACCGCGATGATGCCGCCGATAACCCAGAAGAGCTGGTCCTCATCGAACGGGAAATCACCGGCGAGGGTGCTTGTGAGTAAATCCATGGCGGGTCTCCAGGCGTGTGGGTATCAACAAGGAGTCATTCGGGATCGGCGTCTGCTTCTTTCAGGGGCTGGTCCGGGATCGGCGGATTGGAAGGTAGGTACCCGGCCTCGACCGCTTTGCGGAGCGGCTCGGGGAGATCTAGAAATTCTGCAAAGCCGGCGCCCATCTCGCTGAAGGCGGCCTTGGTGTAGACGATCCCGACACGCTCAGGGAGCTCGAGTTGCTGCGAGATCACGAATTCCGGTCCCGCGGCTTTGGCGTCTGTCGCGAAGACGATCGCGAGTTCGACCTCGCCGGATCGGAGCGCATCGAACAGGCTGTCGATGCTGTGCCGGGGGGTCGTCCGCCGATCGACGAGTTCCCAGATGTCGGAGTACCGGAGGGCGAGCCTGGCGTAATCGCCCTGGAGGCTGCCGTTGAGCCCGACGCCGACCGGGCCTGTGGATCGTTCGAGCGCCCGGTCACTTTTCAGGATGGGGTTGGAAGTCGAGGCGAGGGTGACGACCACGAGGCGATTCTGGAGCCAGGGTTGGATCGAGGTGGGTTGAGGGATGAGGTTTTGTGCCATCGCCACAGACGAAGAGATGTAGAGATCGGGGATTTCGCCATCTTCGATCGTCCATGCGAGGGACTGGGCGCCGCCGGTGCGGAGGTTGACCCTCCATTGAATGTCAGTTTCCCGTGAGGCGGCTTCGGCGCTGCGGATAATCGGTTCGAGCAGCACTGGGGCGAATATCGTGACCCTGTTGATCGGCGCCTGAGGGGCGGTGTTCGACTGCTTGGGCTTGCACCCCGGGAGGAGCAGGCACAAGGCGAGCAGTGCCGCTGTGCGGCAGGGCGTAATGAATCGCTGATGCGGGATCACAATTGCATTGTGGGTTGTGGGCAGGGTTTTTGCCAGCGTCGAACCGATCGATTCCTGTCCGATTGACAAATCCGAGCGGTTTTCGGCTCTTGGTGGTATCGTTTGCGGTAGGAAACGAGGTTCATACCGAGCGATGCGTCTGGAAGAATTCCTTAAACCCGATCTGGTTCTGATCCTCAACGGGATCCGGTCTCGCGATGCGCTCTTCGAGCAGATCGTCGAGGCTGTCGCGCCGGTGATCCCGGGCGTGGAGTCCGGGTCGTTGCTGCAAGCCTTGATCGAGCGCGAATCGAAGACGCCGACCTCGACGCCCGAGGGTGTCGCGTTCCCGCACGCGCTGCTTCCGGGGCTGGAAGAGACGGTGGTTGTGGTCGCGACCTCGAAGCCTGCGATCAATTTCGGGGTCAAGGGACACCCTGAATCGGACGTGCTCTTTGCGATGTTTGGTCCGGAGGAGCGGCCCTGGGATCATGTGCGGCTGCTCGCGAGGATCGCGCGC
>JAJDDA010000135.1 GCA_029260535.1 Phycisphaerales bacterium
GTGTCAATACCGGCCTCTCAGCGGTGACCGGCATGCACTGGCAGGGTACAGGTTGGAACGGTGCCCACCGGAAAGAATCCAAGTCTGACGCCTGGTCTGAAGGAATATTCACTGCGGATGTCATCGTGCAGCCAACAACTACGCTCTATGCACGCTTCGGTTACCACTTTCCATGGTTCACCCTCGCTTTCACAGCCCTCGCCGTCATCGTGCCGATGGTCCCTGTTGGCTCCCGCTCAGATCGTTCGAGCGACCGAGCCGCCGACCATGACCCCGATGACGACACCGAGGGACCTGCCAATGCCGATCCGAGCGACGCACCGAACAACACAGCGACTGATCCCGAACCTCGTCCCGGCGGATCCGCCTGACCTCGTTGTCGCACTCCAGACGCGGATCGCACAGACCCGGATCACCTGCAAGAACCGGGAGCGGTCGACGGCGCTGCTTGTGGTCGCCTTTGTCGCCCCTTGGGTTGGCCTGTGCGTCCTGCTCGTCGCCCTCGGCGGGTGCGGGTCGTCGTCCTCCAGCCGAGCACAGGGCGCTTCGTCCGCCTCGTTCCATTCGAACGGTGAGGCGGAGATCGAGGTGCAGCCCACCAGAACCTACGAGAACCCCATCGCCCGCTCACAGGTGCGCGAGCGGGCGCTCGGGATCCTGCTCGAAGCCTCAGCCTCCGATCTCCCTCAGATGAGGGCCAACGCGATCGAAGCGATCGCCCTTTCACCTGCCAGAGTCGAGTCCATCGCGCGGCTGGGGCTGCTCGATGACAATCTCGGTGTCCGCTACACCGCGGCGATGACGATCGGGAAGCTGCAACTGCGTTCATCGAGAGATCTGCTCAAGCCGTTGCTCCGTGATGAGGACCCCGTCGTCCGTGCGGCGGCGATCTACGCGATCGACCGGTGCGGCGGGAAAGTCGATCCGACCCCCATCGCGAGGCTGCTCCAGTCGGACAACCTCCGCCACCGCGCTCAGGGTGTCTTCATCCTCGGCGAGATGGGCAATCCCAGCGCGATCCCGATGCTCAAATCGGTCGCTGCGGAATCGATGCCGATGGCGTCGATCTCCCACGTCCGCCTGCTCCGGCTCCAGGTCGCCGAGGCGCTCGTGAAACTGGGCGATCAGAGCGGGGTCGAGACACTCCGGGCTTCGCTCTTCCCATCACGGCCCGAGGATCTGGAAATCTCGGCGCTCGCCGTGCAGATCATCGGTGAAATAAAGGACTTACGGTCGCTGGACCAACTCATCTACCTCGCGGATCAGGAGGGCGATGAGCGGCTCCCGGCGGAGGTCCGTCTCGGGGCGGCGGCGGCGGCGGCGAAACTCGGTGAGCGGGGCGGGGCGTTTATCGCCGACACACTCTGGCAGGACCAGATCCCGGCGATCCGTGCCCAATCCGCCTACGTTTACGGCCTCATCGGGGGGTCTGCGAGCCTCGCGAGGCTCGATGCGCTGATGAGCCAGGACTCGAATGATCTGGTCCGGGTTGCCGCGGCGGCGGGGGCTTTGCGTGCGACGGGTTCGACCGAGCAGGCCTCGGTGCTCTCGGAAGGGCGTTAAGGGCTCTGGAACGCTGATTCTCGTAGATTGACAGCGTTTACGGGGTGTCCCGGCTTGACAGAACGGGGCTGAGTATCGAATGTATGCTCGCCAGGGACGTTGATGGATCGACAACCCAAACCGGCGATGGGCGGGATCCGCTTCATTGTCCGGTGCGTATTGCAGGATGAGGGGCCCGATCGACGCTCGGAGGCGACGAAAAGGCCGATTATGACCGGCGACAGAGGCCGACTCCGGGGTATGATGCCCCTGCAGCCGGCCTGTCGTATCGTGGTCGGCGGTTGGGTTTCGTATGAATCCGCTGATTTGAATTCGCTGATTGGTTTCGAGAGCTCCGAAGGATCCAGAACGTGCACATCATCACCAAGTTTTTCGTGGTCTTCGCCGCGATTCTCAGTGTTCTCCTCGCCGCCTTATCGGTGGCGTACAGCACCAACGCCGATCGCATTGTCGCCGGGTACAAGGACTCCGAGTCCCGTGCCGCTGCAGCAAGCTCGACCGCGGCGGAAGCCAACACCAAGGTTGCCGTGGTGCAGAACGATTTCCAGTCGAGGCTCGACGAACTCGAAGCGCAGCTTCGTGAGCGTGACGACGACCTTGCCGACTTCGAGCGCGACAACCAGCGGTTGCTCGCCGAGACGAAGCAGGCCGAGGCCGCGCAGGTTTCGGTGATGAGCAAGATCGACCAGTTGGGCGCGACGGTCTCGACGCAGGCGTCGATCGTCAAGAGCCTGCAGGAAGAGGTCAAAGACCGCAGAGCCGAGAGCCTGCGGTTCATTCAACGCGAGATCGAACTGACGGATCGCATCAGCGATCTGAGCGGTCAGCTTGAAGTCGCGATGGAAACGAGCCGGGCGCTGCAGGAGCAGCTCCAGGAACTGCAGGACACCTACGGCGGCGGCGCCTCACCGGCACAGGCCGGCGCGAACCAGGGCGGCGCGACGACCTCGGTCCGTGCGAGGGTCACCGAGGTCCGGCGTGATCCGGGCAGCGGGAGCCTGCTCGCGGCGATCGACGCTGGCTCCAACGATCGGATCCGCGAGGGCATGGAACTGACCATCTCCCGCAGGGGTTCGTTCGTGGGCAAGCTCGTTGTGAACTCGGTCTCGCTGAACACGGCGGTCGGCTCGGTCGACACGCTCAACCGGCAGATCGACGTTGAACCCGGCGATCTGGTCACCGTGGTGACCCGCTGAATTTGACCCTGATGACGACACCAGCCAACTCCGATTGAGGGCGATGCCGAGATGAGCAACTTAGGAATGCATATGCCGGGCTCCATGGGGGCTCGGAAATCAACGATGAACGTGTACACGGGGCTGATGTTCCTTGCGGTCGTGTGCCTGGGCGTTGCCTGCTACGTCGTCTGGATGAACGGGATGAAGCTGACCCCCGGCGATAGCGCCCTCGCTCCGCTGACGGAGCTGCAGGACGCCGATCCCAATCGCATCAAGGTGAAGTGAAGGCCGGCTGATCGCCGGTCATCCGACCCCTTCTCAAATCCAACTCGTGCTCCATTGGGAGATCCCGGGAATCGCTGCGCTCCTCCCGGGCGTTGGGTGATGGTGTACTGTGCAGGGGATGGGAGAATCCGATAATCTTCCAGAGGTCGGGCTTGTCAGGCCGATCTGAGTCCTAAGTCATTGTGCAGCAATCCGCGGTGCGCCTGTCGTATGGCCGCCCGTCACACTGCTGAGCGCTTTGTTTGTCTGGAGTCCCCCGCTGGTCAATCTCGAATCCATCCTGGGCTGGTTCAGCGTCGATATGGGGATTGATCTCGGTACGTGCAATACGCTCGTCGCTGTCCGCGGCGAGGGGATCGTGCTCAACGAGCCCTCGGTCGTCGCGGTGCACAAGGGCACGAACCGCGTGCTCGACAACGGCAACGCGGTCGGCTGGATGGCGAAAGAGATGCTCGGCAAGACCCCCGGCTCGATCACCGCGGTGCGCCCCCTCAAGGACGGCGTCATCAGCGACTTCGAGATCACCGAGGCGATGCTCGGCTACTTCATCCGCAAGGTGAACGGCAGGAGCAAGGTCTTCGGACCCCGCGTGGTCATCTCGGTGCCCAGCGGGATCACGGCGGTCGAGAAACGCGCGGTTTTCGATTCCGCCGAGCGTGCTGGCGCACGCCGCGTCTTTCTGCTCGAAGAGCCGGTCGCCGCTGCGATCGGCGCGGGGCTGCCCTTCGTTGAGCCGACGGCTTCGATGATCGTGGACATCGGCGGCGGCACCACCGAAGTCGCGATCATGTCGCTCGCGGATATCGCGGTGTGCGAATCGGTGCGCGTCGCGGGTGATGATCTCGATGAGGCGATCATCAGCCACATGAAGAAAACGTACAACATGATGGTCGGCGAGCAGACCTCCGAACGCATCAAGATCGAGATCGGCTCCGCAGCCCCTGTCGGCGAAGAAACAACGATGGAGGTCCGGGGCCGGGACATGGTTTCGGGGCTCCCCCGCAAAATCGTGATCACCTCGGAAGAGATCCGCGAGGCGCTCCAGGAACCGGTCGCGAACATCATCGAGACGGTGACGCGCACGCTCGAGAAGGTCGAACCCGAGCTCGCGGCGGACCTCGTGGACAACGGGATCACCCTCGCCGGTGGCGGCGCGCTGCTCCGCGGGATGGACGCGGTGATGGCGACCAGCACCGGGCTGGACGTGCAGATCGCGGAAGACCCCCTGACGTGCGTCGCGCGAGGAACGGCGATCTACCTCGAGCACCTCGAAGAGTGGAAGAGCACGCTCGAAAACGACATGGATTTCTGATCCATCACCGCTCGGCGGCGCCGAATCACAACGGCGAATCTCGCCGACACCACTGAAGGCCCGGCGGAGCACGGATGCCCAGAGGACTCTTTTCACCAACGCGCACACTGACAGTCGCCACCCTGGCGCTGGTCGTGCTCGCGCTGGCCCCCCACCGCACGACCTCGTGGCTCCGCGGGATCAAGACGCCGGTGGAATTTGTGCTTTCGCCGGTGCAGCACCCCACCTCCATCATCGCACACTTCCTCAGGCCGCCTCGCATCCACGGCGATTCCGACGACGAAACCATCCGTGCGCTGCGCCTCGAACTCGACCGCTGGCGCGCCGCGTACGCGGAGACGGACGGTCGGATCCTCGAACTCGAGCGCCTCCTCCGGGATCTCCAGAGCGGCGCGGCGCTGCCATCAACGCTCGACGTGGTGCAGATCGCGGCGCCGGTGGTCGGCGCGCCGAGCGACCTGACCGACGGGTTGCTCCGCGTCCGCGCCGGCTTCGACCGAGGCGTGGTAGAGCGATCGACCGTCGCCGCGACCCGAGGGGTGCACCTGGTTGGTCGCGTGGTCGAGGCCACCCGGGGGATGTGCTCGGTGCTCCCGGTGACGAGCCGGCGTGCGGGATTGATCGATGCGGTGGTGCTCACCGCCGATGGGCTGGGGCCTTGGGCGTGCCAGCTCGAACCCGCCGGGGATGGGACGCTTGTCGGCGACATGGTCGCCGAGGCGCAGGGATTGGTCGTTGGGCAGGTCGTCTCGGTGCGGGACCGGGCGTGGCCGATCGGCGCGCAGGGGCTGATCCTGGGTCGACTCAGCGCCATCGAAACCAAGCCGAACGGGAGGCTCCGGATCGTCGTGACACCGGATCAACCGGCCTCGACAGTCGGCGAGGTCATCCTGCGCTCGCCTCGGATGATTGATTCGGGAGGGAGCACGCCATGAATTGGGTGGTCTTCCTTCTCGTTTCGTGGGTGACGCTGGGGCTCGAACTGGGCCTCCGGCCCTCGATCCAACTCGGCGATTCCGGGATGGCGCCGAGCTTTGCGCTGATCCTCGTCGCCTACATCGCGCTGACTGCGCCGAGAGTCACGGCGCTGTGGGCGGCGATGCTCATCGGCATCGTGCTGGACCTCACCAGCGAACGGCTCTCGTCCAGCGGCATGAGCACGCTCACGATCGTCGGCCCAACAGCGCTGGGGTGCATGCTCGGGGCGTCGGCGATCACCAACCTCCGCGCGATGGTGTACCGGCGGAGCCCCATCACCATGCTCATGCTCGCGACGCTGCTGAGCGTGATCGTGCAGATCGTCGTTGTCGCGTGCCTCGCGGCGCGGTCGTGGTGGGACCCTTCGCTCGTCTTCCACGCGCGGCCGGAATTCGCCGCGAGGCTCGGGTCCGCGGCGTACACCGGGGTCGCGGCGCTGGTCGTCGGCCCGGTGCTGAACTTCCTCACCCCGCTCTTCGGGTTCATCGGGATGCACCAGCCGAGGGGCGGGAGCGCGTCGAGGTGGTGAGCCTGGCTGATGTGCCGGGTGGTGAGCAGGGCCTCGGCTCGGTAATCTCTCCGCCATGGCTGATCCCAACCTCGTTCTGATCCTGATGGGTTCGAAGTCCGACTGGCCGGTCATGGAGCACGCCTCGCGCACGCTCGATGATTTCCAGGTGGCGCATGAGTGCAAAGCGCTCTCGGCGCACCGGAATCCGACCAAGGTGGCCGCGTGTGTCGGCAGCGCCAGGGACGACGGCGTTCAAGTGGTAATCGCCGCTGCGGGAGGCGCCGCACATCTTGCCGGTGTCTGCGCGGCACACACAACGCTTCCGGTGCTCGGAGTCCCGATGACTTCGGTCCTCGATGGGCACGATTCGCTGCTCTCGACAGTCCAGATGCCTGCAGGTGTGCCGGTCGGGACGCTGGCGATCGGCAAAGCCGGCGCGATCAACGCGGCGTTGCTCGCAATCCAGATCCTGTCGCTGCGGGACGATTCGCTTCGGGAGCGGCTCGATTCCTACCGGAAAAAGTGGGACGATCGCCCGGAAGACCCCAGGTCAACGGCGGGCTGAGCCAGCGGTATAATCAGGCGCCGGCGTCCGATGGCGGGTGGGGAACGGAAGTCCCGGCTTCAACTCCGAAGGAGCGACGCATGAGCAGCATCTGGCATCCCGTGATCGATGGCAAAGAGGCCCAACAAGCACTCGAGGCGGCCAAGCGCAGCGAGAGCGTCGAACCCGATCAGATCGACATCCACTCGATGATGATCACGCAGCACTTCGAGAAATATTCGGAAGACGACCACGAGGTCTGGCGGCTGCTCGTCGCCAAGCGGATGGAGCAGCTCCCGGAGTTCGCATCAAACACGTACCTCGCCGGGTTGAAGGCGATCAATCTGAAGCCGGACAGGATTCCGGATCTGCGCGACGTCAACAAGCGTCTCGGTGAACTGACCGGCTGGTCGAGCCAGGGCGTCCCCGGGTTCATCCCGGCCAAGAGTTTCTTCGCGTTCCTTGCGCAGCGCGTCTTCCCGGCGACAATCAGCATCCGCCCTTTGAAGGATCTGGATTACCTCCCCGAACCGGACATCGTCCACGACGTGTTCGGGCACGTCCCGCTGCACGCCGACCCGGTCTTCGGCGATTTCCTCCAGACCTACGGCAAAGCAGCGATGCACACGAACGACCCCTACCACACCGAACGCCTCGCGCGGCTCTTCTGGTTCACCGTCGAGTTCGGGTTGATCCACGAGGACGGCAAGATCAAGCTGTACGGCTCCGGGTTGGTCTCGAGCGAGGGCGAGGGTCATCACGCGCTCGAGAGCAAGGAAGTCGAGAGACGCCCCTTCGATATGGAGCAGGTGTGCAGCACGAGTTTCGAGATCGATCATTTCCAGCCGATCCTGTACGTGCTGGAGGGCTTCGATCAGCTGCGTGATTCGATGAACACGTACGCGGAGATGCTGCTGAATCAGCCGGCGGGTTCGGCGGGGTGAGGTGTATATCGCCTGCGATACCGCCATTGAACCGAACGAGAATCACTGCATAACAGCCCTCTAGGTAATTTTCGGACTATCAAGGCTATATTGCAATAATTCCTTAGATATTTGGTTATTTTACGTATAGTATTACTAGCTATATATGACGATGAAACCCAACCAACTTGCAGAAGCACTCGCCGCTGTTGGGGAGGCCGTGGAATCAACGGACCTCACAGGCGCCATCCGCCTGCTGATCGCGGGCGGGTCTGCCGGGCTGCTCGGTGGCATGCTGGACCGAGTAACAGGAGACTGCGACGTGATCGGCACGGAACCGAACGATCAATGGCCAGCTATCGAGAAAGCAGCCCAGAAAGTGGCGATCCGATTCGGCTTGCCCGAACGATGGCTGAATCAGGACTGCCGCTCCTTTGCGTACTGCCTGCCGCCCGGCTGGGAGTCACGCTGTGCGGCTTTTGATCGATTCGGTCCGCTCGAAGTATGCACGCTCTCGCGGATCGACCTGATCGCGTCCAAGGTTGTTTCTTCAGCGAAGCGACCGCAGGACATCGAGGATCTCAAGGCGATTCGCCCTTCGCCGAGCGAGTTGGACTTCGCGGAAGACAACCTCGATCGTCTGGAGCGGGAATCGTTGGACGGGAAGATTTACGAGATCGAGCGCACGATCCTGAAATCACTGAGGGAATCGCCATGAAGAACACAACGCACGACAAACTGCTCCGTGATTGGGCTCGCCTCGGCTCCCTGTTCGGTGTCAACCCGTCCCGCGAAACTCCGGACCTCGAACGCCTCCTGCTCCAGACAGCGAGCGAGATTCCCTCGAACGCACGACTGCTCCCGGTCATCGCGACATGGCTCACGGTGTACGGCGATTCGGTGGCTCGGCATCGGCTCGCCCGGTTGATCCGCGATGAATTGCCGGTGGAGCATCAGCCGGCGCTCGGGTTGCTCCTTGAAACGGCGATTGCACAAGGCGCCCCGGCAGGGTTGCGTGTTGCCGCCAAGGCCTGCGAAGCAACTGACACCGCTCGGCCCTTGCATATTGTCCGGCAGGGCAACGATTCCCTCTCGCGGATTGCGAAGGAAACGGCATCGGAGCTCTCGTTGCGCTGGGGTGTTTGGGCTCCAGAGATAGAACTCAAGGCGGATGCCGTCCGGCCCGCGTCATGGGTACTTGACCGGAATCCAGTACTGCGCGACCGCATCATCCGCAAGGGCGACCTCCGCGCCAGCATCCTTGCGTCGCTGCGATGGGACACGCCCGGCCGATCAGCGCCATCGGTGCAGTCAATCTCGAGGCTGACCGGTGCCACCCGCACGGCGGTGCGGGCTGCGCTCGATGCGCTTACGCTCGAACTCGCGGTGACGGTCGGTGTCAATCCGATGAATGATCGGGATCAGCCGGTTCGGTTGCTGGCGGCTTGAACGGATCGCCGCACTCAGGGCAATTGGAAGTACTGGACAATCCTGTGTGATTGTACCCGCATCGTTGACAACATCCTTCCGGGTACCTGTAGGTTAGCCAAGCATAAACTGGGCGTGACACCATGCACATTACGCTGCACAAAATGGCTATTGATAGAACTGCAAACCCAAGCCCAAACCGAATCCAAAGACCAATCGCAAATGCATATAGGCTGATTGGAAAGTAAATCAGAAAAGTACCGGCAATCAAAGGGAGCCTGTTTAAGCCAAGGTACAGGACGGGAAACAAAGCAATCCCGTTAAAAACACCTAACACAACGAAAATCTGAATATCCGACAAATCGAAATGCCCATAACCAGGCCAACCAAGGCTGATGTTGCCACCGAGAAACATTGCTCCATAACTAAGCATGCTTGCGCCAATAGAAATCCACAGGATTACTATGCCTCGCATCAATCGGATAGTGGTCAAGCGTTGTTTGCAAGTTGTTGAAGCATCAGCCATCCAGAATCCCGCAATGCCCCCGGCATTGCTTCCCTTGTTCAAATTCGCCGGCGAGCATGCCTTGCGCCGCCTTGTTGATCTTCTCGCTCGCCTTGTCGATCTGCATGTCCGCGAAGGGGAGCACGCCCTTGTCGCCGGTTGAGAGCACCCAGTACTCCGCGGTCCCTGCAGGGGATTCGTCCATGCCCATCGCGTGCTTGAACGCCATCAGGTAGATGCACATCTGGAGGTCGTACTTCTTCGGCTCGGTCAGCGCCTTCGTCGCCTTGCCGGTTTTGTAGTCGACGATGCGGTGGGCGCCGGACGTGAGCAGATCCACGCGGTCGATCTTGGCGTTCAGGGTGTGCATCGGCGCGTTGGGTTCGTCGCTGTCGAGTCTCCAGGGCATGTTGACGCTCATCTCGGCTTCGAGGAGTTGCGCATCGTCGATGAACTCGGCGGCGTATTTATTCAGCAACGCCTCGACCTGCACGAGCGTTGCCTCATCGCTCTCGTCACCGACCAACTGAAGCCTCGCCATCGCGAGCCCTCTCGAGACGAGCGATTCGACACCCGGCGCTGGTTGCCCCTCCGCTTCAGCAGTCGCGACCGCCTTCGAGTGCGCCTCGATCGCTTTATGGATGATGTCCCCGACGTACAACTGCGAGGTCTTCGATTCATCAAGACCCAGGACGTACTTGACATAGAAACACCTGGGGCAGCTCTGGTATGCGGTGATCTTCGAGTAACTCAGACGCAGCGGGGCCTTCATGCGGCGCGTCAGACCGCCTTCATCAAAGTCGTCCCGGCTCATACGCTCATCAATCTCCGCGAGCCTATGTCGCGTCGCCTCGTTGTCGGCAGACAACCCCGGCGCGGCGCCGGCGCCTTGCCAGTTACCGATCGCGGCAAGCTCGGTCGCCTTGGCGCGCAGATCCGAGGTGATCCGATCCAGGTCCGCATCGGTAATGCCAGCGCACGAAGCGCGGTGCAGGCAGTTGATCGCGTCGATCATCGCGCCCTCGTGCTGCCTGCGGAGCCAGGTCACGGAGGGCGCTTCATCGTCGCCGCTGAATGCAGCGGAGGCCTCGCTCGCGGAGATCTGTTCGAGCCAGGTCTTCCCCGCTTGCTCGATCATGCCCAGCTCCGTGTGCATGTCGGTGATTTCCACGAAGTACTGTCCGCTGAGCACCCTCGGTTTGTTCTTTCTGAATTCCGCGAGCAGCACGAGCCGACGCTCGGCTCTGGTGCACGCGACGTAGAACGTCCGGCGTTCCTCGTCCTCGTGCGAAGACGGCTCGCGCCCGGTCAGTTCGAGCGGGAGCGTGACGTCCTCGCCGTCCGAAATATTGCTCATCGGGTAACCCCGAGGGCGCACCTTTGGCAGGAAGACGGTGTCGAATTCGAGCCCCTTGGCGCTGTGCGCCGTGATCACGGTGACCGCGTCAGCGCCGCCCTCGTCGCCGTCCTCACGATCGACCGCCGCGTCGCCTTTGACCTCGAACTCCTGCTCCTTGGGATCGAGGTCCTTGTAATAACTCCAGAACTCGCGAAGGCCTCTTGGTTGATCGAGGTTGGGCGTCACCTGCCGAACGAAGCGCAGGATGCGAACGAGATTCTCGATCCGGCTGGCGCGCTGCCTGCCCTCGAGCCCCTCGGCGTGCGCGACGCTGGTCTCGCGGATGATCGATTCGACCACGCGATCGGCGCGGTCGCCCTTGGCCGACTGCGCACGGAACGATTCGAACCGCTCGAGCAACCACGCGACCGATTCGTGCTCCCCGTGCTCGGCGGCGAGCCATTCGAGAAAGGATTGCTCCTCGGCGCCCTGCGTCCGGCGTTTCTGGTGCGTCCGCGTCCATTCCTCGACTTCTGCTGTCGCCGCCGCCATCGGAGGGCGGAGCAGCAACCGCTGGATATCGGCGCGTCCGGTCGGGTCTTCGAGCAGCCGCATCCAGGCGAGCAGGTCCTGCACGCCGTCGTCATCGAGCGGTGTCGGCTTCCGGCGCGCATCGACCGGCAAACCGGCGATCTCCAGTTCGTTGGCGACCATGTCGACTTCCGCGGTGCCTCGTGCGATGACCGCGTAATCGGAGAACGGCGGCAGAGAACCATCGGCCGCCTTCCGTTGCTCGCGATCCTGCATGATCATCGCGGCGATGACGAGCCCGTTGTCCGCGTTCTGATCGACGATGACACCCTCAAGCGAGTTGGCGCCCCGGTCCTTCTCGACACCCCAGTCGGGGTTGGCCTCGATCTCCTTGTCCGGCGCGAAACGCTGCTCGATCTCGCCGATGATCGCGTTGCCCGTCGCGACGATGATCGGCGCCGAACGGTAGTTGCGCGTCAGCGTGAGCGTCTTCGAGCCCGGCCATTGCCGCTCGAAGCGGACGAACGCGCGGTCGTCCGCGCCTCGGAAGGCGTAGATTGATTGGTCGTCATCGCCGACAACAAAGAGGTCAGGGTTCGTTAGACCGCTCGCCGATTCACCGGGGATGAGCTGCGCAAGGAACTCGATCTGCGCCGGGTTCCAGTCCTGGAATTCATCGACGACCACGTGGCGGACCTCGTCGCGGACGATCGCGGCGGCGAAGGGCTGCTCGCGGAGGATCTTCGCCGGGAGGTTGATGTAATCGTCGAGCATGAGCATGCCCTTGCGCAGGCGCTGCTCGTGGAAGACGCCGTACAGGGTCACCAGTTCGGTATCGCGTGCGAGCCTCGCCCGCTCCGCGGCCTCTTCTTCGGCATCCTTGAATTCCAGTTCGCCTGCGGTCAGCATCGCCGTCCGCTGCTCCAGCCAATCGATCATCCGCTCCGGTTCGACGGCATCGATCTGGCAACGCTCGACAAACCGGAGCGCGAGCGAAACGAGGCTCTCGATCCCCTCGGCGCGGCGCCCTTCGAGAGCGCCGGTCTCCATGACGATCTCGCGCATCAGCCTTCGGCGCTGGGCGCTGTCGCACACCGATCGCACCGGCGGCAGGTCGATCGTGTCGGCGAAGCGGTCGAGCAGGCGCCGACCCAGCGCGTGGCACGTCCCCGCGTTGACCCTCGCCGCGACGGAGGGCGACAGCGCCCCGGCGAGCCGATCGCGGAGCTGGTCGGCGGACTTGATCGTGAACGCGATGGCGACGACGGACTCGGGTTCAGCGCCGAGGCCCCCTTCTTCGGTCGGCGCGAGCAGCCGCATCAGGCGGTGGATGATGACGCGGGTCTTGCCGGCGCCAGGCCCTGCGAGGACGGCGCAGGGCCCCCCATCGTGCA
>JAJDDA010000136.1 GCA_029260535.1 Phycisphaerales bacterium
GCGCCGTTGGCCGCATCAAGCTGGGGCTGCAGGACAAGCTGTTCCTGGGCAACCTCGACGCGAAGCGCGACTGGGGTTTCGCCGGCGATTACGTCGAGGCGATGTGGATGATGCTCCAGCAGGACACCCCTGACGATTACGTGATCGCGACCGGCGAGACGTACAGCGTCCGCGAGTTCTGCGTCGCGGCATTCGAGGCCGCCGGGCTGGACTGGGAAGATTACGTCGAGTTCGATCCCAGGTACCTGCGTCCTGCCGAAGTTGAGCTGCTCCTCGGTGATCCGACCAAGGCGAAGAACGCTTTCGGTTGGGAGCCCAAGGTCAGCTTCAACGAGCTGGTCCGCATGATGTACGAATCCGACATGGAACTCGCTGAGCGCGAGAAGACGCTCCGCGACGCGGGCCACGCGATGCCGGCACATTCCGGGCACGATCAGTAAGCATTCAATTCCTTGACGAAGCAACGACGCCACCTCATCTGCGGAGCAACGAGTGACGGACCTGAGCAAACAACGGATCGTGATCACCGGCGGAGACGGTTTCCTGGGGCGCGTGCTCCAGCAGAAACTCCGCGATCAGGGTGTCAAGGACGAATCGATCTTCGTTCCCATCTACCCTGAGTACGACCTGACCGAGGTCGAGTCGTGCAAGGCGATGTACAACGACGCGTTCGGCGGTGCACCGGTGGATCTGGTGATCCACCTCGCCGCGGAGGTCGGGGGCATCGGCGCGAACCGGGAGAACCCGGGGCGGTACTTCTACGCGAACATGGCGATGGCGCTGCACCTGATCGAGCAGTTCCGCGCGATGGGCTTGGGCAAGACCGGCAAGTTCGTGCAGATCGGGACGATCTGCGCCTACCCCAACCTGACGCCGGTCCCGTTCAAGGAGGACGACCTCTGGAACGGGTACCCCGAGGTGACCAACGCGCCGTACGGCATCGCCAAGAAGGCGGCGTGGCAGATGCTCGATGCGTACAAGCTCCAGTACGGGATGAAATCGTCGTACGTGCTGCCCGTGAACCTCTACGGCCCTGGCGACAACTTCAATCCCAACTCCAGCCACGTCATCCCGGCGCTGATCCGCAAATGTTGCGAGGCGATCGACGAAGGCGCCGACCACATCGAGTGCTGGGGCACCGGGAGCGCGAGCCGGGAGTTTCTCTACGTCGAAGACGCCGCGAGCGGGATCGTCCGCGCGGCAGAGGTGATGGACGAGCCGACCCCGATCAATCTCGGCGCGAGCGCGGAGATCACGATCAAGGAACTTATCGAGCTGATCGTTGAGCTGACCGGGTTCACCGGCGAAATCCGCTGGGATCCGACGAAGCCGGACGGTCAGCCGAGACGGTGCCTCGATACAACCAGAGCGAAAGACCTGCTCGGTTGGGAAGCGCAGATGGATTTCCGCGAAGGGCTGATGCGTACGATCGAGTGGTGGCGGAGCAACAGCGACCGCGTACAACCTGCCGGGGGCATCGTCTCCAACTAACCGGGATCGATTCCTCTCCGGATTGCCGCAACCGCACATGAGCACGACTTCAACGAGCAAGAGCACCGCCGAGATGGTTGCGGAGTGGGAAGCGGAAACCGGCCCGCTCGGCCCGCACGATCATTTATCCTTCGACGAACTCGCGGTCCGTTACAACTTTCTCAAAACGTCCAACCGCCGGACCACGATGGTTCGGATGATCCTCGATGAGATCGAGAAATGTCCGGGCCCTGCCCGCGTGCTCGACATCGGGGCCGGTGAAGGGATCGGCCGGATGATCCTCCCGCAGCAGGTCATCGCGTCTTCCTGCGATGAGCTCTGGGGCGTCGAACCCGACGAGGGGATCAAGCGGACCGATGGTGTGTTCAAGAATTACCAGCACGCGATGATGGAGACCGCCGACCTGCCGGAGGATTATTTCGACATCGCGTATGCCTACATGGTGATGGAGCATGTCGCGGATCCGGTCGCGTTCCTGAAGGCCGTCAAGCGGTGCCTGAAGCCCGGGGGGGTCTTCTTATTCGTGACTCCGAACGGGAAGCACTACTTCACGATCCTGGCGAACATGCTCAAGACGTTGAGAATAGATGAATTCACGCTGCGGGTGATCCGTCGCAAGAGTCTCTTGGAAGACTATCATTACCCCGTTACGTACCGTTTTAACACCCCCAGGCAGATCGATAAAATCACCCGGGAAGTAGGGATGGAGCAGTCGGAATACGTGTATCTTGAGAGCGACGGCCCCCGGCCCTACATGCGGGGTCCGCTCCGGCCGTTGTTTCATCTGCTGCGGTTCAAGAGGTCCATCATCAAAAACCCCCGTGTGCTCCTGATCGTCGCAGGCCGCATCACCAAGCCGTCGGCGAACGAGAGCAATGGAGTAGGTAAATGAAGATCTGCGTCACCGGAGGCACCGGATTCATCGGTCATTGGATGTGCGAGCGGCTCCTCGCCGACGGGCACGAGGTGGTGCTGGTTGATCTGTGGGAACCCGATTGGGATCTGGAGCCTGGGAGCGAGTACTTCTTCGGCGACGTCCGCGACAAGGAAGCGATGCTCGAGGCCTTCAAGGGCTGCGACGCGGTCTTCAATCTCGCTGCGGCGCACCACGACTTCGGGATCGATGAAGAGACGTTCTACGCGGTCAACGAGCACGGCTCGAAGATGGTCTGCGAGGCCGCCGACGAGTTGGGCATCACCGACATCGTGTTCTATTCAACGGTTGCGATCTTCGGCGATGCGCCGGAGCCGCACACCGAGGATGCGCCGACATCGCCGATCAACCCGTACGGCGCCAGCAAGCTCGCCGGCGAGAAGGTGTTCGAGCAATGGGCCGCGCAGGGTGGTGATCGAAGGGTCGTGGTCATCCGTCCGACGATCACGTTCGGTCCGCGGAACTTCGCGAACATGTACTCGCTGATCCGGCAGATCGACAGCGGCAAGTACCTGAACGTCGGCAAGGGAACCAACATCAAGAGTCTCTCCTACGTTGAGAACCTGGTGGACCTGACCGTGTTCATCTGGAACAAGCCCGATCGGAAGAGCATTGAGACGCTGAACTTTATCGACAAGCCGGATTTCAGTGCGCACGAGACCGCCGGGGCGATCTACCGTTCGCTCGACAAGAAGCCCCCGAAGATCAAGGCGCCGTTGTGGTTCGCTGTGCTGTTTGCAGGGTTGCCCTTCGACATCCTGATCAAGCTGACCGGGAAGAACTTCCCGATCTCCTCGATGCGGCTGAAGAAGATGTGCACGCAGACGAAGTTCGAGGCGGAGCGCGTTCAGGCGAGCGGTTACTCGCCGGTGTGCTCACTCGAAGCGGGGATCGACCGGATGGTCAAGTGGTACAAGGCGGGTGGAGACGTGCAGGAAGCGGTGTGGCGCCAACCCCCGAAAGAGATCCAGCGTCGCAGTTCGTGCAAGCCGAAGAAAGTGGAAGCCGTGCTCGCGTGATTGCGAACACCGGGTTCAGGCGGTTTTCGGTTCGGCGCCCTTTTTAATCTTTGCTTTCCGAGCGGCGCGGTTGAGCACCTTCGCGTAACTCTGCGCCGAGATCGCTCTGGTGAATCGTTCTTCGAACAATTCCCTGGCGTTGATGCCCTGTTGTACGCACCGATCCCGGTCCTGCATCATCTCTTTGATGCCCCTGGCCATGCCCTCGCCATCGCCGAGGTTGAACCACCTGCCGATGTCGCGCTGCTCGACGATGTCTCGGAGTTCGGACTTGCTCTCGGAGATCGCGATCACCGGGAGCCCCATCGCGACGGACGAATACAGTTTCGAGGGGTAACTCATCCCTTCGACGCCCCGAGCGATTGTCACGAGCGAGGCGTCGCAGGCCGCGAGCGAATCCCGGAGCATGTCGAAGGGCTGGTAGGGGTGCATCGTGGTGTTGGTCAGGCCCCTCTTCTTGATCTGCTCCGTCAGCCACGCCTTGTTGCCGCCCGAGCCGACCCAGACGAGCCGGAAGTTCGAATCCAGCAGGATCTCCGCCGCGTCGAGGATCGTCTCGTACTCGTAGCAGAGACCCAGATTGCCCGAGTACATCAGGGTGAATGGTTCGGTCAGGTTTTCCTGCGCCGCGAACTGGCTCTCTGATTTGGGCATGGGTTTCAGGAGCGATCCGTCTGCCCAGTTGGGGATGACGTGGACTTTTTCCGGCGCGATGCCGTACTCGGTGCAGACCAGCTCCTTCGCCGCTTCGCAGAGGACGATGGTCTCCATGGCGCGGTGGTACGCGAAGTGGTTCGCCTTGTGCCAGATTTTCTCGATCATCCCGCCGGCCTTGATCGCACCGACCCAGACCGCGAGTTGCGGGTACGCGTCGTGCAATAGCACAACGTAGTTGTGGCGCCTGAAGAGCGAGACGAACGCGCCGATGACACCGAGGAACGGCGGGTTGGTGGTGTAGAGGTAGACCTTCTTGGGGCTCGACGTGAACAGCATGCGGAGGGCGAGCTGCACGATGAACGTCATGTAGTTGATGCCCCGGCCCACGTAGCTGTCCTTGCGGAACCTGGTGGTTGACATCCGCCGGACATCGACACCGTTGAGCTTTTCTTTCAGCGGGCAATCGACCCAGGAATCCTTCGGGCCGTACGAGGGCCTGCAGGTTGTCGCGCTGACGTCGTAGCCGAGCCTGACGAGTTCGGTGGCGAGTTCGTGCAGGAGGTACCCGGTCGAAGCGACATCGGGGACGTAGTACTGGTTCAGGATGACGATCGGCGCCATGGGCTCCGGGATCTTTGCCCGGTGCTCCAGGTTCTCTTCAACGGTCTGTGAGTGTGCGATCGCCCCGGATTCGATGGGGTTGGACTCGTTGATTGTGGTCGAGGTTGTGCTCAATGTTCTTTGATTCCAAGGAGATCCGGAATGGGGAGACTACCATGTATCGTCGTTTTCATAGCCTGTTTCGATCAAGAAATCCCCGATCGAGGCCTTGAAAATGGCTTTGGTCTCGTCATCGAACTGGTTTTTCCAGTCCCCGGCCTTGCCCTTGCGGACAAAGCTCTTCGAATTCTCCTGGCCCGGCGTTCGGCCTCCGGTCATCCGTTTGAAGCTGTTGCGTTCGACGATCTCCGCGATCCGATCCGCGTCGGTGTCGAGTCCGAATAACGCGGCCACCTTCGTCATGATCTCGATCGGCTCCTCAAGGATCTGCTCGTACCGAACCTCAAGCGTGGTTTCAGGGTCCGCATTGCTCTTCCAGGAGCGGATCCAGTCCACGTATTCGCCCAGGCGCCGGTCGGCGAAGATCCGGAGCCCCTCGTTCAGGTCGGCGTTCTTGTAGAGCCTGTACTCGGGATGCCAGCGGGCCCTTCGAACGTAGAAATAGTTGCTCACCGCGATATCGCGGAGATCCCGGTACAGGTACACGCACCGGACTCCTGATGCCGCGAGCACCCGGTTGTTGTGCTCAGAGCCGTGCGAGTGGAGTTTCATCACCGCGAGGCGCCGATCGAACCGGTCGAAGACGCCCTCGGGCAGCTCGAAATCGTGGCTCCCGCCGGTGCGCAGTTCATGGAACTCGGCTTCCGGGACCCTCGCCTGAATCTCGAACCCTGGGTAGCTGGCGATCATCCGCTCGAGCCACGTGGTGCCGCTCTTGGGCAATCCGGCGACAAACAGGATGTTCTGGTCATATTGATCGCCGTGTAGCCGCCAGGATTCACGGCATTTCCGCATCTGGACCCAGTAACTGGGCCAGATGCCGAGGCGTTTGACCATCCTGGCAGCGGGCGCCGGGAACCGGGATTTGACAGTCTTTTTGATCGTGGCGGCAATGGTCATGGAAAGGCTCTATCGGCTGAGGGCAAGGGGTCGGCCAAGAGCATAGCCCTTGGGGGTGAACGATTGAGCCAGAGTCGGCGTAAGCCGATGAGGGAGACGTGGGCGCCTTGGAACGCCGAATCGCTCATCCGCTTGCATGTCCGATAAGGTATTCATCTCGTGACTGGCGCTACCACAACATCCCAACCCGAAACGCCCCACGCCTCGGCGCCGGCTGACCCAAGAGCGGCCTTGTCGATCGACCCTTCCGTCTATCCGGAGGGCTCGGTGATCGGTTTCTTCTCGACGAAGGAGAAGATCGGGCGTGTGCTGTGGGGCGTCGTGCAGGCCACCCTGTTCCGCTGCTCCCCGAGGCGCGCGAACCGCTGGAGGGCGATGCTGCTGCGTCTCTTCGGCGCGAAGATCGGCAACCCGAGGGTGCTCCGGAATACGGCACGGTTCGAGATCCCCTGGAACGTTGAGATCGGCGAGGGCGTGCGGGTCGGTGACGACGCGTACTTCTATTCGCTCGGGAAGATCCGTGTCGGGGATCACGCGGTCATCAGCCAGTACGCGCATCTATGCGCGGGCACCCACGATCACGAATCAACATCGTTCACGCTGATCCGGGTTCCGCTGAATATCGGGGATCACGTCTGGATCGGCGCCGATGCCTACGTTGCTCCGGGTGTCAACATCGGTGACGGTGTCATCGTTGGCGCGCGATCGAACGTCGTAAAGGATCTACCCGCGTGGAGGATCTGTGTCGGGAGCCCGGCGAAGCCCATCCGTCCGCGTGTCCTGCGCGACCACAAAACCGGCGAGCGGCTCGATCCCAACACCGACGAGGCGCCCGAGCCGAGTCCAGATTCCGAAGGCGACTCGGCATGACCGGTGAGCGTCTCGACATCTCCAACAAACCCAGCCCCCACGGGCTCAAGAACAAGCTGGGCCGGTTCGCGTGGGGCGCGGTGCAGGCGACCCTCTTCCGGTTCTCGCCACGACCCTGCAAGCGATGGCGGGTTTTCCTGCTTCGGCTCTTCGGTGCGGATGTTTCGTGGAAAGCACGCATCATGCCGAGCGCGACGATCTGGGCGCCCTGGAACCTGGAGATGGACGATTACGCAACGCTCGGTGATGGAGTCGTCTGCTACTGCGTCGATCGAACACGGATTGGGAGGCAGTCCACGGTCAGCCAATACAGCTACCTCTGCGGCGCTACGCACGGGTTTGAATTGCCCAACTTCCCGCTGACACCGATGCCCATCACGATCGGCGCGAACTGCTGGGTCGCGGCGGATGTGTTTGTGGCGCCGGGCGTGACGATCGGGGACGGAACGGTCGTCGGCGCGCGCTCGTCGGTGTTCAACGACCTGCCCGAGGGGAAGGTGTGCGTGGGGACGCCTGCGAAACCGATCCGTGATCGGGTCATCGCGGAGGCGCAAGGCTGATGCGCAAGGAGCGGTGCCTTGTCGAGTGTGTCACCGAAGGTGACGGGCAGTGGTTCGTGGGGTACTACGACAAACGCCCTTGGAACGGCGACGCTTCGCGCCTGCTCGTGCACCGCGCGTCGATCCTCGATCGCTCTCCCAATGAAACGGACATCGTTGATCTCGGATTCGTAGATCTGACCGATCCGGCGCGCCCGTTCACGCGCATCGCGCAATCAACGCTCTGGAACTGGCAGCAGGGGGCGATGCTCCAGTGGCTCCCCGGCGCGACAAACACCGCGGTCTACAACGTGCGCATGGGTGACCCTGACACGGAGGACCTGGACGTCTGGCAGATCGGCGGGGGCGTTGTGCATGATCTCGCGATCGGCGATCGGCGTTCGCTCGAACGCCCGGTGTACACCGTCGCGCCCGACGGGAGCTGTGCGCTGTCGCTCAGTTTCGCGAGGCTCGCCGAGAACAGGCCGGACTACGGGCATGTTGGCGTGGTTGATCCGACGATCGAGGACCCGGCGCCCGATGACGACGGGGTGTACCGGGTCGACATGGCGACCGGTGAGGCGCGGCTGATCCTCTCGATCGAGCAGGTCGCGCAGTTCGACCCTCCGGAATTCTCAAGGAACCGCTCGCACTGGGTGAACCACCTCATGTTCAATCCTTCCGGTGATCGGTTCTGCTTCCTGCACCGGTTCTGGCGCGAGGACGGGAATATGCACACGAGGCTGTTCACCGCTGACAGCAGCGACGGGTCGGACTTGCGGCTCGTTTTCGAGGGGATGATCTCGCACTTTGATTGGGTAGACGATCACACGCTGCTGGCGTGGGCCGGGCAGCGGAAACTGTTAGCGCCGGGTGATCCGGCAAAGAAAGGGCTCCGGCGCCACGTGCTGCGCAGCCTCAAGCCGATCTATTACGCGATGGGCAAGCCCCGCTGGCTGATGAGCAAGGTGATCGGGGATTCGTACATGCTGCTCCGCGATGATGGGGGCGCCAATGAGCGTTTCGGCAAAGGAGTGCTGACGACCGACGGGCATTGCACGATCTCGAGCGACGGGCGGTGGATGCTCACCGACGGGTACACCGATCGGTTGAATCGGCTGCCGTTGTACGTGCTGGATATGGAGTCGCAGCGGGCGGTGATGATCGGGCGATTCCGGACGCCTGCAACGCTCGACGGGCCGATCCGCTGCGATCTGCACCCCAGGTTCCGCGATGATTCCAAATCGGTGTGCATCGATTCCGCGATGGGTGGGAGGCGGAGGGTGTATCTGGTCGATACATCGGGTGTGACCGGGAAGAACACGAATAACCAGGACGGGTAACCGCATCATGCCGGTGTCGATCTTCATCCAGACGCTGAACGAGGAGGAGAACCTCCCGGGCTGTCTCGACAGCGTGTCGTGGTGCGATGACGTTGTCGTCCTCGATTCGCTCAGCACCGACGGGACGGAATCGATCTGCGAATCCAGGGGCTGCCGGTTCTTTGCGCGCGCGTATGACGGGAGAGGCCCGCACCAGAACTGGGCGATGGAGAACATCGACTTCAAGCACAAGTGGGTGTTTTATCTGGATGCCGATGAGCACATGACCCCGGAACTCCGCGAAGAGATCGAGCGGATCGCATCGGATCCCAACGAGGACCGCGTCGCGTTCTACTGCGGGCGGCGGAACATCTTCATGGGCAAGTGGCTCAAGCACGCGATGCCGCCAGGGCAGATCATGCGGTTCTTCCAGCCCGAGCACATCCGTTTCCAGCGGCTCGCCAATCCAACGCCGACAATCGACGGGAAGCACGGCTACCTCAAGCATCACTTCATGCACTACAACTTCAGCAAGGGGCTGACCGAGTGGTTCGAACGCCACAACCGGTATTCGAGTTATGAATCCGTGGAGACGGTCAAGGCGCTCGGCGAGAATCCGGTGCGCCTGTTGGAGTTGTTCTCGGCGGATCGGATCAAGCGTCGGTACGCGCTCAAGAACCTGAGTTTCAGGCTGCCGGGGCGTCCGTTCCTCAAGTTCTTCTACATGTACGTGCTCAGGTTCGGCGTGCTCGATGGCCGCGCCGGTTTGACGTACTGCGTGCTGCAGGCGATCTACGAGTACCAGATTGTCCTGAAGGTCAGGGAGATCAAGCGGAACGAGCGGCTCGCCTCGGATTAAAATCGGGCTACGGGCACACAGCGCCGAAGTGTACGATCAGGATGCCAAGGTCGGCGGTGTCCACGACGTTGTCACCGTTGAGGTCCGCGATCGGATCGGATGATCCGAAGGCGCCGATCAGCAGCCCCAGATCCGCGGTGTCCACGATGCAGTCGCCGTTGAGGTCGGATGGCAGCGCTTGCGTGATCGTGCCGATCTCGAGCCTGCAGATGCTCTCATATCCGAGTTCTTTCAGGTGAGCGCCCGACGGGAACTCGTACCACCTGTCCGCAAGCATCTGGGCGACTGTTGCCAGTCTGTAGTGGTTGATAAACGAGATGTTGGAGGCGTCCTGCGTGATCTCCGAGATCGCCTGGCGGTACCCGTACCCTGCCGGTTCGGCTGAGAGCCTCGCGTGCGGACCGACGAGCAGGAACACGAGCTCGCTGTGGTCCCATCCGGCGAAGGTCCACACGTCATTGATCTGCTGGATGATCTCGCGCATGTTGTCCGCGACCGATTCATTGGTCGCTGCGGGAAACGGGCCGTCAGGACCGACGGAGGGCAGGTTTTCTGTGAAATCATTCGCGCCGAAGGCGATCCGGATCAGGACTTTCTTCGGGTCAGGCTGGAGCATCCGGATCTGCTCAAAGAATGTTATCAGCTGCGTCTCTGGGGTCTGCATCAGCGCGATCGCGCAATCTCGCGCCGTTGCGCCGCCGACGCCGTAGAGGGTGCTGACCGATTGTCCGGTGGATTGATCGAGATTCTCTGCTCTCATGTAGAGCGCATGGACAGGCCCTACGCCGCTGGGGGCGTCTTCACCAAACCAGTGGAATCGGATGATGTTGGAGTTGCGCACCGCTGCCGGGACATCGATGAAGGATGCTCCGAGCCCGAAGGCGCCGACGCCGGGAATGATCGGGGAGTGGAGCACACTGAATCCGGCGGGCTGCGAAACCTGCGGCTGGAACACCGCGCCAGGCGCGGTGTCAAAGGTGCCGTAGTTGAAATGAAACCGGAGCGCACTATTGGCATTGAAATTGTTTTTGAACCACTTCGAGTTCCCGACACTCAGGCGCATCCCGAGGTCGGTCCCCGGGGTCACCATGGCGCCTGTGGTGAGATACCCGTAAGGGGTGGCGTCGATTCCCTGCGCCGGGTCGCTGAACGGTGTCAGTTCGAGCGGAGCGCCGGAAGGGGGCATGCTCGCTCCGGCCATGGTGTTGAGTGCGATGCCGATGTCGTTGTTGTCACCAGCGCCGAGCAATGGCGTCGCGTACATCGGGTAGACCTCGCCGAGGGCGACCGCCCAGCCGTCCTGCCAGCCGAAGCCGCTGAACAGCTGGTTGCTGTCGCCGAGGCAAACAACATCGATCCGTCTGGACTCACCGCTGAGCAGAAGAAACTGCGCGGGCAGCGTGTTGGCGGTCGTTGGTCCCTGCCCGTCATCGCCGGCGGAGGCGGGCGCTGTAGCCGCTACCACAACACCGAACAATGTTGACAGTGTCCAGGATGTGCGAAGCGGATGGGTCTTCATAGCACTCGGGGAATGGCGCGGTTGGGGCGATCGGATCTCTGCTGCATTGTCGTCAGGATTCAGACTGGTGTACAGGATGAATCGCCGGGATCAAGCCGAAATCAGGCGGTTCGGCGTTGAAAACGCCCCTGGCCGCTGGGGAGCGCCGGTCAGGGACCCAATTGTGGATTCGCTTCGGTGGGTTAGAGAATGGCCATCAATCAGGCGCCGTGTCAGGCAGCGGTCATCGCTTGAGCGAAGACGGGTGCACTGGCGAAGCCGGATCGGAACCTCCATCACCTGCGACGACGACGATGTCGTGAAACTGCGAGAGGTCGTCGCTCGTCGTCAGGGGGCGAAGGCGGACCGTCAGGAGGTTCTTCTCGATGCCGAAGAGCCGGAGGTCGCGCTCATCGGCGGCGGTGTGCACGATTTCTCTGACCGAGTCCCGGTTGCATTCGAATACAGCGAAGCGGAACCCGGATCGGCGCAGGATCTCGGGAAGGATTTTGACCTCGGCGCCCTCGATGTCGATCTTCGCACCGAATGAGCGATCGCCGACGGTCTCGTCGAGGAACGCGCCGATCTCTCTGGTTTTGACGGTGATCCCTTCCCCGTCACCGTGCTCGGGGGTGTCGGCGAGGCTCGCGGCTCCGGTGTGCCCGCCCTCGAGTTGCAGGGTGAACTCGCCGTCTTCATCCCAGAGCCCGATCTGGTGCACCTTCGCGTTGCCGGCGCTTGTTGACTCGATAGCGTCTTCGATGACCTTGCAAAGATCAGGCTGCGGCTCAACAAACTGCACGCTGCCATCGGCGCCAACGCTCGTCAGGCACTGCAAACCGACAGCGCCGTGGTTCGCGCCGATATCCAGCAGCGTGTCACCAGGGCGCAGCAGCGACTGGCACGTGGAGATCACCTTGGGATCAACGGTTCCGAAGAAGTAGAGCATGCGCCCGTTGTAATCGCTCAGTCGGACACGGAGTTTGGCGCCGCTGCGGAGTGTTGTGGTGACATAATCAGTGAACCTCTGGAGTTTGAACAACCGGCACATGAGCGTGCTGACACCGCCGAGGCGGGTCTTGATCGGCGTCAAGCGCAGCACGACACCGGCACAACGGAGCAGGGGGGCGGAAAAAGTTGGGTGGCTCATAGGGCGTGCTCAGCAGAGACATCCTCGGGGGATGATGTGGGGGTTTGGTATCCGGTCATTGGAGCGGGTGATCTCTGTGCGATCAATTCCTTGATCGCTCGAGCGGCCTGCTGGCACACCACGGTCCAGTTTGTTCGTGTCTGGAAATCATGGAACGACGAGCGGGCGATCCTGGCGTATTCCTGTGGATCACGGAAGCACCGCTCTGCGGCATCGGCGTAATCGCTCGCGGGGCGATCCGGTTCGATGGTCCATCCGGAAACGCCTTCCCTGACCGCGTCGCCGGTCCCGCCGGTGCGTGTCGCGATTGAAGGCAATCCGAACGAGGACGCTTCGCAGAACACGATCCCGTAGGCCTCCGCCTGCGTGGGCAGCAGGAAGAAATGCGACGTTGCGAAGAGCCCATCGAGGACACCGCGTTGCTCAGGGTCGCGCTTGTCGAGGTATCCGAACAGTTTGACCCAGTCGGGTAGATCGAGGTTTTCAGGCGGTTTGACACCGACAACCAGGAGTTCGGTTGGGATGCCGCGCTCATTGAGCAGCCTCGCGGCTTCGAGAGCGATCTCGCCCCCTTTGCGTTCCCAGTCGACCCCGACCCAGAGCAGCCGGCAAACATCGCGAGGGCGCTCGTCGATCAGGCGGTCAACGTCTTCTTCTGTCCGGTCGCATTCGACGCCTGCGCCTCGGGAGATGATCGTGATCTTGTCATCGCTGAACCCGTACCCGTTGATCGCGGAATCCGCGGCCCATCGCGACGGGAAGATCGCCATGTCGATCCGGTCAAAGAGGGACTGGTCGCAGGCGTGACCGTTGCGCGCGGTTCGTGCGGAGAGGTTCGAGTATTTGTCGTAATAGTTTTCCAACCCGGCGAAGGTGCAGTCTGTCCAGAGCACGACTGGCAGGTCGGTCTTCAGGTACGCCAGGGGCATCCCGCCGGCGCCGAGCACGAGCTGCGCATCCGAGTTTTCGAGCGCCCGCTCGACCTGTCGCGCATAATTCTTCAGGAACCCGGGATCGCGCTGTGGGTGATCGTTCAACCGGCGGACCTTCGAATTCCAGAGGTACCGGAGGACGTTGATCGGGTTCCGCTGTGACTTCAGTGGTCCGATACGCTCGACGGTGAGCCCGGCTTGTTCGAGACCCTCCGCCATGTGATACCCAGTCCCGGACGCCTTGCGGATGTCACGAGAGTCGTATGGCGATACCATCGCGATGATCGGGTTGTTCTTTGTGGATGAGGTCACTTCTTCTCGTTAACGCTGCTTGGGAACGGTGTCTATCGGGTCGATGTCCTCGATGCTGCAGTGTATCGAGTGACCCGGGGAGAACCGCCGATCAGTCCTTGCCGGGACGTATTGAGGTAATCTGTTCGGACCTCGCAGATCGCAGACATTTTTTGTGTCGTCCGGGGTTCGGCGTTCCTTCCAATCGGAATTTCTGCACAGTGCGAATCGTTCAATACTCAAAGGGGCTCAACGTCGAATCCGGCGGTGTCGTTCGCGCCGTGCTGAACCTGAGCCGTTGCCTGGCGGATGCCGGGCACGAGATTGTATTGCTGACACCATCGGTGGGTGATGCGCCGGCGAGCTGGATTGAAGGCGCCCCGGGAGTCCCGAGGATTATTCAACTGCCCCCTCCGAGCCGTACATTGGGCAGGCTCACCCCTGCCGCGCGGCGGATAGCCGAGGCGGAGATCAAGAAGGCCGACCTGCTCCATATCCACGCGGTCTGGCACATGAGCAACACCCAGTTGGCGTCGATCGCTCGTGATGCCGGGATCCCGTATGTCCAGAGTCTCCACGGGATGCTCGACGATTGGTCGATGTCGCTCAGCACGATGAAGAAGCGCGTGTTCCTGGCGCTCGGTGGGCGCCGAACGCTGCTGGGCGCTTCGATGGTGCACTGCACCGCGGAGGCCGAGCGCGAGCAATCGATGCCGAGAATCCCCGGCGCCCGGTCCTGTGTTGTGCCGTTGGCGGTCGATCTTGCGCCGTTTGAAACGATGCCGGGAGTTGAGATTGCGCACACGGAGTTCCCGGGATCGCACTGGTCCGGCGAGCCGGTGGTGCTCTTTGTCGGTCGCCTCCACGAGGTCAAAGGGGTTGACCTGTTGCTCCGCGCGATGCGTCTGACGCTGGATCGGGGTGTGAAGTTTCGATTGCTGATCGCCGGGACCGGGGATGCGGAGAGCGAACGCAAGCTGCGGGACCTCGCGGCGGAATTGGATCTCGGTGATGGGGTCGCGTTCCTGGGGCATGTTCGGGGCGAGGCGAAGATCTCGCTGTATCAAGCAGCCGATCTGTTCGCGCTCCCATCGCTGCATGAGAATTTCGGCTTTGTGCTCCCCGAAGCGATGGCGGCGGGGACCGCATGCCTCACATCGCCTGGTGTAGCGATCTGGAAAGAGTTGAAATCCTGTGGTGGGGCCGAGATCGTCGATCGGGACGCGGAATCGATCGCGGAAGGGTTGGGGGTATTGCTCTCAGATCCGGGGCGGCTCCAAGAGATGGGTGCTGCCGGGCGTTCCTGGGCCTTCGAGAACCTGACCCAGGGTCGCGTCGTAGCAGCGTTCGAGGCGATGTACGATCAGGCGATCGGGCAAGCCTCCGCTGGCTAAATACCGGCTGGCAGCGTGTCAAAATAACTGGAAAGGGCCGATCATCGTGCCGATGATCAGGCGTCGGGGCGGTTCCGGCCTACTTTGACCATTGCCAGCATCGGCGATCCCGGCGCTGCTTATAGGACTGTCCAACCACCGTGTTCGCTGATGTCACCCCTCAAATCCTGGTCCTGATCATCATGGGATTTCTGGTCGTGCACGCGGCGCTGGGCCTGGCCTCGCGGTGGGTGAACCCGCTGTTCGTCATCGTGGCAGGTTTCGTCGCGATGACGCCGATCGCGGTTTCGGAATTCGGACTCAGCAGCATGGCCAAGCTGGGGCGCGTGTATTTTACGCTCCTGCTGCTGGTGACCGCGGTGACATTCAAGGGTGGATGGCGCCTGAAGCCGACGACGATCGCGTATATGTGCTTCGTGAGTCTGTACGTGCTCGGCGCGGTCTGGAGCGATCAGGTGATCTCCGCGTTCATGTACAAGGGGCTCTATTTCCTGCTCGCGCTCGCCGGCGCCACGATGGCGGTCGGAGTCAGCGGCCCTTACGACTACCGGATCGGGATGCGGATGATGACGGTGACCGCCGCCGGCTTTGCCGCGGTGATGCTCGCCGAGTTGGTCCGGAACCCGGCGGCGATTAGTTCCGTGGGGCGGTTCCAGCCGTGGGACATCAACCCCAACCGCGTCGGCCAGATCGCGGCTCCGCTACTGATCCTGTCCGGGTACATCGCGCTTTACGACAAGGCCAAGGCGTGGAAGATCGTGGCGTGGAGCACGATGGCGGTTCTCTCGATCATCATTATCTGGACCGGGAGCCGATCGGCGCTGTTCATGTGCTTCATCGGTGTGTCCGTCACCGCGGCGCCTCTGGTGAAACGGCCGATCACCCTGATCGTCTCCGGCATCCTGATCACCGGCATCGTGTTTCTGGTGATGAATGTCGTCGAAGCGGGAGAGGCCACCGAGCGCCTCTTCACGTTCGATCTCATCAGGTCTCGCGAGGGAAAACTGGACGATGCCTCGCAGTACATCCGGGACAGCCCGATCTTCGGTCAGGGCTGGGTCTACGAGATGAGCGGCGCCAGGGACCGGGGCACGACAACGAACCTGCACAATATGTACATGCAGATTCTGTCCGAGATCGGATTCTTCGGCGGGCTGGTCTTTGTGGTTGTTATGGGCATCGCGTTTACGCGCGGTCTCGTTCTGCTCCGGCTGCTCCACGAGTCCCGTGGGTACTGCACCGACATCGCGCACCACAGCGTGGGTATGACGCTCGCGGTGCTCGCGCAGGGCGTTTCCGAATCATCAACGATGATGGGATCAACCGTGAACGGATTGATCCTCACCTTCGGGTTCGGGATGATGGAGCAGGTGATTGTCTACATCAGGGCCGAGCAGGCTGCGCAACTGGAGTATGATTACGACGCGGCCGGGTGGGACGATGACGACCACGGCGATGAGCATTGGCCGGAGCACCACGAGGGCGATGAGCCCTCGGGGTGGGGTCAGCAAGAGCACGTTCTGGAATCCCATGACCACAACGAATACTGATCATGGCGAGTGAACTCAAACGCCACGCGGTCCGGATCGCGGCGAACTACATCCGGCTTGTTCTCGGCTTTGTCATCGGTATCGCGATGGTGCCGATCCTCCTCCGTGCGGCTGGCGAGGACGGTTTCGGTGTCATCGGTCTGCTCGGCAGCGCCACCGGGATCCTGTTCATTATCCGGGAAGTGGTCAACAACGCGCTGACCAGGGAAGTCGGCGCGGCATACCACGAGGGCGCGGAATCGTTCCGCGAGCATTACGCATCGGCGATCGTCCTCTCGGCGGTCGTTGCCGGTGTCACCTTCGTGCTGTATCTGGGGCTGATCTTCGTGCTCCCGCTCTTGAACATCCCCGACGCGCTCATGAACGCGGCGCGATGGATGATCGTGATCCAGTCGTTCGAGGTCCTCTTCAGGATCACGACCGCGGCTCCGATCAACCTGCTGCTCGTCCAGGAACGGTTTGTTGCGCACAACGTGGTTCATTTCATGCGCAAGTTCGCGGAGATTTCCACCGGGATCGCGGTGCTGCTTGCGTATCAGAGCATGAGCGCCTCGGCGGTGCTGATCCTGTACGCGATCGTCGCTTCGAGCCTGAATATCCTTCTTCAGATCCTCGCGGTCGGCTGGCTGATCCACGTCGACCGCAGCGCGTTGCCCCGGCTCCGGTTCGCGAACCGGACTGCTACCGCAAGGATTGTCCGGACGGCGAAATGGAATGTTGCCGTCGCGTGCGCGACCACGCTCCATCTTCGTATTGACGTCGTCATCATGAACCTGCTGTTCGGGATTGTCGGGACCTCCGTCATGGTGATTGGTATCCGGCTGACCGGCTACATGCGCCAGCTCGTCTTCGGGATGACCGACGGGCTGGACGCGGTGGCGGTGCGGATGCACCACAAGGGCGGCGCCGAGGCGATCCGACCGCTCATCAGATACACGACCCGCATCCACGCGCTCGTGGTTGTCCCCGCGGCGCTGTTCCTGATTTTCTTCGCCGATCCGATCATCCGGGTCTGGATCACCAGGGCGCTCGATGATCCCGATGCCTTCGTGCGGGACACAACGCTCGTGATCCAGGCGCTCGCGATCGGCTTCGCGTCCAGAGCGATCTCGGACAGCTGGATGCACATCATGTACGGAGCCGGGCACGTCCGCAGGTACGCGCCGCTGATCGCTATCGGAGCGGTGCTCAACCCGATCCTTGGGCTGGTGTTTTACTACGTCTTGCCGCAGTCAATCGCGATCGCGAGTATCGCCGCCGGCACGAGCACGGTGTTCTTCTTCATCCACTTCATCGGGCTCCCGGTGGTATTAAGGCGGACGCTCGGTGTCCCAATCCGCGATGCGTACGCGCCGCTGATCCGCCCGACACTGATGGCGCTGATCGCGCTCCCGGTGGCGCTCGTGTTCCGTTACAAGGTTCAGGACTGGACCCTCCTGTGGCTCATCGCGACTATGGCCGCGTTCGGATTGGTGTACGCGGGGCTGTGCCTCTCGTTCGCGATGGACCGCGCCGAGCGGGCGATGTTCATCGGGATCCTGAGGCGGCGGCTCCCGCCTGCGCTCGGTGGGACCCGGATCGTCAGCGGTATGTCCGGTGCGAACGGAGCGGGTGATCCATGAACCGGCTTGTTGCCAACGGAGTTGCCGGGATTACGCCCGATGATCTGCCGCCGCGGCAGCCGACCCCTGGGAAGACCCGGATGCTGTTTATCAGCAGCGTGATCCTCGGGTTCAGGCGGTACGCCGAGTACCTGGAGCGGTTCACCGCCGAGCGCGACGACATCGACGCGGTGCACATCCACATCAAGATCCCTCAGTTGGTGCGATACGCGTCGGCGACCTGGCCGCTCCCCGGCGGGTGGGATTTTCACAGCTACCGGTACCTGCTGCTCAGCGACATGTTCATCCGCCGGTGGTTCGCTACGAGGCTGGACCCGGACTGCTTTGATCTGATCCACTGGATCACACAGGGCAACGCGAAGCCTATCCATGCGATCAAGCGGCGATCAAACGTCAAGCACGTCGTGAACATCGATACGACATCCATCCTTGATCTGACCGAGTACAACTACTCGCCGCTCGCTCGCAAACCGTTCATCGCGGCGGAACGACGAATCTTCGATGCCGCTGATGGCGTGGTGTGCCGAAACCATTGGGCTTCGCATTCGCTGCGAGACGATTTTCGGATGCCTGATTCGAAGATCATCGTGGCTCCGAACTCGATCGATCTTCCGGAGCAAGACGCGTGGTGCGCCGAAGCGCAGGCGAAGCGGGCGGGCTCGCTTCCCAGGCTCGTGTTTGTCGGGAACGACTGGGAGCGGAAGGGCGCCGACACGCTGCTCCGTGTCCACCAGGAACAGTTTGCCGATCGCGCCGAACTGCACTTTTTCGGCGATCGCCACAAGCGGAACGATTCCGCGAAGAAAGTCGTCTGGCACGGGAAGCAGGACCACGACCGCGTGCTGAACGAGTTCCTTCCCACGATGGATATCTTTGTGTTCCCGACGCTCGAGGACATGATGCCCTGGGCGATCATCGAGGCGGCGAGCGTCGGGTTGCCCTGTATTGTTTCAAAGATGGCGGCGATCCCCGACGTGGTGCTGCACGAACAAAGCGGGCTGTGCATCCCGCCGGGCGACGCCGCGGCGTTAACCGGTGCGATTGAGCGTCTGCTCGAAGACGCGGCGCTCCGCGAGCAATACGGAAGGGCGGCAAGGGCGCACATCGAGGCCGAGTTCAACGCGAACCGGATGTACCCGATGCTACTCGACCGGCTCTGCGAGATCGCCGGCGCTTGCTAATCCTGTGGCGGAGCCGGAGTCTCTTCCAGAGGCGCCGATGATGCAGGGATCAGCAGGTCGATCCGCACCATCGAGTGATCCCCGCCGGGAACTGGCGGGAGTACCGACCAATCCGCGATTCGAATGTCCGGTGATACGAACGCATCGTCGATCGCGAGCCGAGCGGGCCACGGGAGATCGTCGGGCCACGTGCCATTGAAATTCAGCAGCGGCTTGGCTCTTTTTAGATTCGTGGTTCCGACGAGTGACCTGCTGCGGAATCCCGTCGGTGTCGAATTGAAATCTCCGCCGATCACGATCGGCAGCCCCATCGGCGCCAACTCTTCGGTGATCATGATCGCCAATTGTTTGATCGACTCGTTGCCGTTCTCCCAGTTGTGCCGTGATCGGGGTGAGGCGGGATGGACCGCGACGAGCACGAACGACCCGCCTGGGCGATGCACGATGGCGATGCTCGGCGACATCCCCGGGTTCGGATCGGTCTCGGATGTGCGCCGGTAGCGCAGCCTGATCGGTTCCAATGGCCACCGGCTGAGTATCAACGGCTTCGCGGACCAGGGTCGGGGAGGCTCCGAATGCGGGTACTGCTCAAGGACACCTTGATCGCCGTGGAGGTGGCGCGCAATGAACGGGGTCGGCTCGATGATTGTCATCACATCGACGCTCGTGCGTTCGAGCAGCCCGACGAAGGCGCTCTGATCGTCCGAACGGTTGAAGACGTTGTAGGTGAGCATCCGGACGAGGGTGTCGTCGGTCGATGACGATCGATCGGCTCTCCCGCCGGTGAGGCCGGCAAATTGCACGATCAGCGTCAGCACGAGCAGCGCGGTTGCGATCCAGCGGCGCAGCAGGGCCGCGACCACCAGCAGCGCGGCGGTCGCGAACACCATCTGGGCGGTCAGGTTTGCGATGAGGTCAACCCGCCAGCTCACGCCCGACCCGATCCACGCGACGCTCCCGATGAGCATGAAGATCGTGAATACCCAGCACACGATGACGAGCGATAATCGGATCGATCGGCGCCACCTCCGCGAGGCGGGCTTCTTCTCGTTGCGTGTCAGGCGGTCTCGGGGCATTGCTGGAAGCGCTCAGGGGGTGCAAGCGATGATCTGGAGATTCGGGCGATTTCTGACGAGGGGGCTCTTGCAATCCCACCGTTCAGCGTCAGGCTCAGGATCGGCAATGCCCGGGGAAACGCTGCAGATTGCCGGATTTCGGGGGAATTGCTCGGACAGCGGTCAGTGTTCCGCCCGGCATTCCGATCTTCCATCGTGGCCCTAATCACGCGGAGGATTGATTCATGAAACGATCTCAACACATCACGCTCGGTATCTCGATCGGCAGCCTGATGTTCGCAGGCAGCGCGGTAGCGGGGGGGAGCAGCCGAGATCGGTCGGCGCCGCCAGCACCGGATCAACCCGATCCGCCGGCGGCGTCCGGATCGGCGGGATCCATGTTCTACAACGCGTTGACCGGGATCTATGCCGACGATGTTAATCTCGACGCGGCGCCGCTGGCGACGAACATGATTGTCGTGTACCAGCACAACTTCGGCATCTACCCGTACATCCGTGGGGACAACGGGGTCCACGTCAACGGCGGTGTTCCTCAGAACATCAATCTCAATGAGCACCTCCGGCAGCTCGCCATCGATATCGAGCGGTACATCCCCGATCCCGATTACGACGGGTTTGTCGCGATCGATTACGAAGAGTGGACGCCGTTCTGGGACGATTCCGTGGAGCGCTACCGCGAGCACTCCCGCGCGATGGTCCGCCAGAACAATCCCGGCATGGATGATGCGCAGGTCGAGCGTCAGGCGAAGACCTCGTTCGAGTCCAAGGCGAAGCGGTTCATGAAGCGGACGCTCGAGAAGTGTCAGGCGCTGCGTCCCAACGCCAAATGGGGCTACTGGTCGTATCCCAAGAAGAGCTTCGAGGACAACAACGCCAACTGGCTCTGGGATCGTCAGGACGCGTTCTTCCCCGATGTGTACATGCCGTACCAACTCATCCCCGATGGTCAGGCGCGCGAGAACGGTGAGATGCACACGTCCTGGTTTGTCGAGGACCGTCTCGAGGGCCGGGTTGGCTTTGCCCGCGAGCTCGCCGGTGATCGTCCGGTGCTCGCGTTCGCGTACCCACGCTATGAACCCAGGAACACGAACCAATGGATCAGGCTCACGCCCCTGAACGAGCACGACATGACCATGAGCCTTGAAGGCCCGTTCCAGTATGGCGCTGACGGTGTGGTCCTCTGGGAAAATATCCCGCAACCTGGTGTGGTCGACGCATTCCAGGAATTGTTCGATTCGGCGATCGCTCCAGAGATGGTCCGGATCCTGGCTGATCACGGTGTTGAAGTTGACGAGAGCGTGATCGCCAGCGCTGAAACCGATGAAACCGACACGAGCGCCAGCAGTGATTCTGACGCGGCATCCGATAGCGACACGCCGTCAGGTGATGATGAGCCCAGCGAGGCAACCCGCCGCGCCACCCGCCGCGGAGTGACGCGATTCGGCAGGCAATCACGTGGCGGCGGCGGCTGAACGAATGAGTCCGCGTCCGGGATGAACAGTGTGGATCACCGCAGCGCCGAGATGCGCTGCGAATACCACGCCCACTGCCTGGCGAGTCCCTCTTCGAAGGTAGTCTGGGGCACGTACCCAAGGTCCGCCTTGCTCCGGGTGAGGTCGGCGTAAGTCCGCTCGACATCCCCCATCTGGCTCGGTTGGTGATCGATGATCGCCTCTTTGCCGACGGTCCTCGCGACCGACGCGATCATCTCGTCGAGCGTCACGGGGCTGGATCCACCGAGATTCCAGACGCGGAAGCCGTGCTCGTCGATGCGGTCCATCGAGGCGAGCACGCCGCTGACGATGTCCTCGATGAAGGTGTAATCGCGGCTTGTTGCGCCGTTGCCGAACATCGGGATCGCCTCACCCTGATCAATCAGGCGGAAAAACTTCGAGATGGCAAGGTCCGGTCGCTGCCTCGGGCCGAACACGGTGAAGAACCGCAGGCACGCGACAGGGACGCCGTAGAGGTAGTGGTGTGCATGGCACAGGCCCTCGGTGGCGCACTTGGTCGCGGCGTAAGGGCTGATGGGCTTGCTGATGTCGTCGTCTTCCGAGAACGGGACCCTCGATGCGTTCCCGTACACGCTGGACGACGACGCGACGACCACGCGCGCGGATCCCGCGAGGCGAGAGCATTCCAGGATATTCGAGGTGCCTTCGACGTTGATCCGCGCATAACCCGCGGGGTCCTCGATGCTAGGTCGGACCCCGGCGCGCGCCGCGAGGTGGATCACGCTCGTCGGCTTGTGCTTGCTAAACACCGACTCGATTGCGTCGCGATCACGGATGTCGGTCTGCTCAAAGACGAAGCGGTTGTCGGTGTCGGCTTTGGTGATTTCATCCAGGTTGGCGCGCTTGATCGCTTCGTCGTAGAACGGATCGAAGTTGTCAACACCGATGACCCTGCCAATCGAATTCGCGCCGCGAGCGAGCAGCGCTTCGCTGGTGTGCGAGCCGATAAATCCGGCGGCGCCGGTGACTAATACATTTTGTGGCGCAGCGCTCAATGGATCCTCATCTCTCCAGGTGGTGTCAATGCTACGCATCGAATGGCGCCGGCGTTCGATCGCGGCGCCTGCACAGAACATCGTTCCGTGCGGAGTGAGTAATTAATAAGCAGGGCGCCATTTTATAAACGGCGCCCCGCTGGAGGAGAGAGAGATCTGTTGCAGCATACTACTTATCGGGGTATCGGGTGCTGTTTGAATGAATTATTAACCGGGCGCCAATGCCATGAAGCGATCGATGCACTTACGAATCCCCAATGTAAATACCGGGTACTACGCAAAACACCCTACATTCAGCCAAATACAATCGGCGCCAGGATAACGCACACGATGCCGGTGAGAATCGTCAGTGGCGCTCCAAACCTGAGGAAGTCCGCCGGTTTGTACCCGCCTGGTCCCATAACCATGAGGTTGGTCTGGTACCCAATCGGGGTGGCAAAGCCCGCAGACGCCGCGATTGCAAGAACCGCAGCGAACGGCATGAACGACCAGCCATCTCCTGCGCGCCACGCTTCGAGAGCGATCGGGAACATGAGCACCGCCGCGGCGTTGTTCGTCACGATGTTCGTAAAGATCGCCGTGATGAGGTAAAGAGCGCCGAGCACCGCGACGAGCCCCATCGGTTGCGCGACATCGAGGACAATCTGCGCCACCAGCGTCGCGAGCCCCGATTGCTCCATCGCAGCGCCGAGACCGAACGCGGCGCCGATGACGACGAAGACTTGCCAATCGATCGCCGCTCTCGCCTGTGGGCCGGTGCAGCATCGGAACGCGATCATCGCCAGCGCCGCGATGAGCGCGACGGTCATCGTGTGCGCCGCGAACATCGTCATCCCCACGATCAGCCCCACGAGCACCAGCATCGCGGCCCAGGCGAGGTGGTGCCCCGGAGCGGCGGATGATTCCAGCTCGCTGATCAGGTAGAAATCTTTGGAGTCGGCGTGCGTGCTCGCAAACTCTCCCGGTGCTTCGAGCATCAGCGTATCGCCGGCACGCAGGCGGATGTCGCCGAGTTTCCCCGCGATGCGCTCACCGGAGCGGTGCGCCGCGATCACCACCGCGCCGTACCTGCTTCGGAACTCGCCCTCGCGGATCGAAATCCCGAGCATCGGCGACGACGACGAGACCACGACCTCGATCAGCGAGGCGCGGTGCCTCGGGACGAGCCCCTTGCGGAGCTCTTCGCTCGTGACCGGCTCGAGCCCCTTGATCCGCTGGAGATCGACGACGGATTTGACGTTGCCCACGAAGACCAGCACGTCGCCGCGGTGGAGTTTGACGCTCGGATCAACCGCGAAGATGTGCTCGCCGTCGCGTTCGATCCGCGCGAGGTACAACCCCGGGAGGTGACGGAGCCCTGCTTGTTCGATCGTCTGCCCGTTGAGTCCGGCGCCGGACCCGACGCGCATCGAGGTCATGTACTCGCGTGGGTCCTTCACGCTCGGCATCTGCGCATCGGTGTTCCGGAGGAAGAGCCTGCCGGAGATCAGGATGTACCCGATCCCGACGATTGCGATCGGGACACCAACCTTCGCGAGCGTGAACATCCCGAGCTGCGGGAGGTCGTAACCCTGCGCGTTGTGCTGCTGGATCATCCCGAAGACGACCAGGTTGGTGCTCGTGCCGATGAGTGTGCACATCCCGCCAAGGATCGCGGCGAAACTCAGCGGCATGAACAAGCGCGACGCGGCGATGTTGTTCCGCGCGGCCCAATCCTTCAGAACCGGGAGGAACATCGCCACGATCGGTGTGTTGTTGAGGAACGCGCTGGCGCCGGCGACGGGGAGCATGATCCTCGCCTGCGCCCCTGCGGTGGATTTGGGACGACCGAGCGCCCACGTGGTGATCGAGGTCAGCGCCCCGGTGTGCCGGAGCCCGGCGGCGATGATGTAGAGGAACGCGACGGTCCACACCGCGGGATTGGCGAACCCGGAGATCGCTTGCCCGGTGTCGATCACGCCCAGCGCCAGCAGCACCGCGATCCCGGAGAGGAGCACCAGGTCCGCCCCGAACCGGCCGGCGCAGAGACCGCCGACGATCATCACCAGCACGCCCCCGGTGATCCAGACATCGGTGTCGGACCACGAGGCGCCGGCGGCGGGTTGCTGTGCAAGCATCGAGATGGAGGCTATGGATGAAATCACGAGGGTTCAGGCATCGAAACCGGCCGGCAAACCGATCAGTCGGCGCATGGCGGTTCGGCCAAGCCGAGCGCCCCGATCGCCTCGATGATCGTGCCGTGGAGCCTCGGGGCTGCACAAACAATGCCCTTGTTCCGCTTGAGCGTCGAGCCCTGCGAGAAATCCAGCCCCACATCAAGGATATCGCTGACCGGGCATCCGGCCTCCGTCGCGATGATCGAACCGGCGGCGTGGTCCCAGATTTTCTCCTGGTACCCCGCCCTGGTCGGCATCCGGAGGTACGCGTCCGCCTGCCCTCGGGCGACCACGGCGTACTTGCACTGGCTGTCCAGACGGAGGGATTCGTACCCGCCAGGGGCGATCCGCTCCATGATCTGTGCGGTTGCGGTGTGCTTGGAGTGCGCCGCCTCGACCGATTCGCACATCCGAGGCGCCTGCCCGCCTTCGCGTTCGAGAAGCCGGATATGCACCCCCGGATCGTCCGGTTTGTCGGCGCGCTGCTCGTAGACCCCCGCGCCGCCGTACGCGGAATACATCGTCCCGTGCGGATCCGGGTCATCGAATGGTCTGGAGAAATCCGCCGAGAGGTTGGGGCACCCCAGGACACCGAGCGCGACATGCTCGTGATCGATCCACGCGAGGCTGACCGCGTACTGCTGCCCCCGCAGGAAGCCCTTCGTCCCATCGATCGGGTCGAGCGTCCAGAACGATCGGCCTGCGCCGTCGTCGTTGCCGATGTCGATGGCGCTGAGCACATCGTCGGTCGTCGCATCCGGCCAGACCGCATGGACCGCTTCGACGACTTCGCGGAGCCTGTCCGCGTTCTCTTCGGTGCGCAGCGACGCGGAATCTTCTTCACCCACCATCCGGATCGGGCCGAGCGCTTCGGTGAGCCGGTGGCAGATGACCGCCTGGCTCGCGAAGTCGGCAACGGTGACCGGGCTCCGGTCGTCCTTCGTGATGGCGCGGATCCGGTCGAGGTCCTTCTGGACAAGCCGGCACACCACCGACGCCTCGGCGACCGCGTGTTGGGCCGCTTTCAGCGCGTGATCAAGGTCAACCATGGTGTTCTCCTTGGAGGAGGGCGCCGCGGCTCAAGCCTGCGCCGAGCGGCGCGTGGGGTGAATCAGGTGAAAACGCCTGTCGTCACTCGGGGCGGATCGCGCCGGCTTCGACCAGGAAATCAACGCACGCCTCGACGCATTCGTCGAGCGATTTCTCGGCGGTCTTCAGGATCAGTTCCGCGTTCGCCGGCTCTTCGTAGGGATCATCGATCCCGGTGAAGCCCTTGATCTCGCCGGCGCGGGCCTTCTTGTACAGCCCCTTCGGATCGCGCTGCTCGCACACATCCAGCGGCGTGTCGACGTACACCTCGATGAACTTCAAGCCGGCGGCATCGTGCAGTTCCCGGCACGCATCGCGGTCGGCGAGGTAGGGGCTGATGAAGCTCGAGAGCGTGACGGTGCCCGAATCGGCGAAGAGTTTGCAGACCTCACCGATGCGGCGGATGTTCTCGGCGCGGTCCTCGGCGGAAAAGCCCAGGTTCTTGTTGAGGCCGAAGCGGATGTTGTCGCCGTCGAGGCGGTAGCAGTTGGAGCCGCGGTTGATCAGCGCCTGCTCGAGCGCCGAGGCGATCGTGCTCTTGCCGCTGGCGCTGAGCCCAGTGAACCACATGGTGATGCCGGTGCTGTTGAGGGCGCTCCAGCGCTCCTCGCGGGCGATGTCGCCCTCGTGCCAGGTGATGTTCGTCGCTTTCTGCTGGGTCATCCGTCGGTGCTCCTTGCTGTTGCATGAAATGCCCGAATGGGCCGGAGCGACGGTAGCGGGCAAGCATGACTAAAGCCAACCGAAACGGCTGGTTTTGCTCTGATTTCCGCCGATGTGTTAGTTTGACTTGCGGAACAGACGCTCGATCCGGCGCTCGGCCTGCCGGCTCTGCATCAGGATCAGGGGGCGCTCGACCGGGCGATCCCGGCTGATCCAGATGATCCCGGTGAGCGGGTTCTCCGAATCGCGAAGCCAGCCCTTGAGCCGTTCGATGGTCGCGGGGTCGTCGGCGGTGCCCAGTTTGATCTCGTTGAGCGCCGATGCGGTGAGATCGACGTCCTCATCGGAGCCACCGAGGCCCACGGATTCGTACCCCATCGAGCGCAGCCGATCGAGGTTGCCAGAGATCCACGATTGGGTCTGCTTATCCGCTGTTTCGCCGAGCGAGTTGAGCACCAGCACCGAGCCCTTGACCGGGACATCCGGCATCGCGGGAGGCGCGGGCTGATCATCGCTGTTGCTGTCGATCATGTTGTCGGTGGTCAACAGCCAGGCCGGGGCTTTGATCGTGATCTGGGCGCCGTCCTCTTCGAACCGCAGCACGCCCTTTTCGCGGTCGTAGATGTCCGCATCCGCGAGCGCATCGACGATCTCGGAGTGCATCCCCTTCAGACCGCCGAGGTTCTTCAGGTCCTCGAAGAATTGCCCCGATTCGAGGCTGTCCAGCCCGAACGTGATGGGGTCATTCTGCGGAGGGGTTTCCTGGACCTGCGCATTCCTGGAGTTGTTGTCGATGGCCAAACCCACGAGCGCGAAGGCGCCGCCGACCGAGGCCGCGAGGAACACGAAGAGCGCGATCGCGACACCGGGGTTGAGCTGCCTGTTGTACTTGTCGCGGCGCTTGCGGTTGCGCTGCGCGTTGATACGTGCCTTCTGGGCGCGTCGGCGAGCGCCGTCGGCGCGCTGCCGCGCCCGGCGGAGCTGCGCTTCGGCAGAATCGCGAGGGCCGCGATTGATCGACTTGTCGATCAGCGGCTCGTCCGATCCCTCTCTCCAGGGACGCCAGCCGTCCGCCTCGCCCTGGTTGTTCTCCGCGGGGGCTGCGGGCGCAGGGCGGTTCGGCCCTGGCGTGTACGAACCGGTCCACCAGTTCACCAGCGAGAGCCTGGGCTTGGATCGCTCACCCGGCGCGGCCTCGTTGATCGGGCTCGGCGGGGGCGTCATGGGCCGGGGCTGATCAGCCGCGGGGGTAGCCTTGGGAGGAACAGGAGCGCCGGCGGCGATCTTGCGGCTCGCCTCGTCCGGTGTCGGGTCATCGTGCGCCGAGGCATCGACGCCGCCCTTGACGCTGGGCAGTTCCGCCGGCATCAGCGCGTACATGTCTTCGGCGTTGAGCACCGCTTCGAGGTCGGCGTACATCTCGTAGGACGAGGCGTACCGCTGGTTGTACTCCGCCATCGACCGGCGGACGACCCAGCGCACCGCCTCGGGGCACCGCTTGTTCAGCAGCGACATCCCGCCGTGCGCGGGGAACGAGTTCTCGACGAGCGAGTACAGCACCGCGCCGGTGGCATAAACGTCGAACTTCGCGCCATCGACCTCGTGCACCTTCACGCCCTTGAGCGCCATCCGGACCATCTCGGGGTCACGGAAGTATTCGGTTCCATGCGTGGTCAGGGTCATCGCGCTGCGGAGCGGTGTGACAAGGCCGAGGTCCACGAGGTGCGCCTCGCCATCAGAGACGATGATGTTGTCCGGCTTGATGTCCTTGTGCCAGAGCCCGGCGCGGTGGTAGGCCGCGATGGTCTTGAGCAGGTCGTGGACGTACCCGACCGCCTCGCGCAGGCGAGCATCGTCGAGCCCGCCGGATTCGGATTCTTCGTGCAGCTTTCGCGCCACGACTCCGAGGCTCTCGCCGGGGACGTAGGGCATGACGTAGTGGAACCGCTGCTCGGTCAGCTCGTGCTCAAGGACGAGGCCGATCTTCTTCGCCGCTTCGAGCGCCCGGCTCTCGCGGATGATCTGCGGGAGGCTCGAGCCGTCCTTGAGGCTGAACGATTTGATGATGACGCGATCGATGCCCGGGGCGCCCTGCCTCGCGAACGCTGCCAATCGCCGCTCGTCGGGTTCCGCGATGTACAGCCTCGCGCCGGAGCCACCAGAGGGGAGCGAACCGATGATCTTGTACCCGTCGAACGAGCCGGTCTTGCGGGAGGGTCGGTCGGAGCCGGGCGCCTTGGCCATCGCCTGTGGCACGCGGTTCTCGACGCCTTCGAGCATCGGGCGCAGCAGCAGGAACCTCGCGGGGTGGCCGAGGAAGACGCGGTACAGCGACCTGCCGAACGCGCGGCACTCGTCCTGGATCGATCGTCCGAAGTGCCCGGCGGCGGACCAGCGTCCGATGATGATGTTGAGGATCACGAAGGGGATGAAGACCACCATCGTGATGAGCGCGCCGATAGCGCGCAGCGAATCACCGATCAGCCCGCCGATGAACTGGAAGAAGTGTGCGAACCCCATCCCGATAATCCGGAAGACCGGAGCCACGATGAAGACCACTACGATCACCAACAGCGTGATCGCTGCTGCCGCCGCCAATAATGCCAGGAGGATTTGCATCCCTAATCTCCTGCCGTCGATGCCAAGCGCGATCCGACCCGAGTGATTCTGCAGGCGGTTGGCGTCGTCAGTGGACCAGCTACTCCATCATTGCTGCCTGGTCCCGACGCCGAAGCTCCTGCTGCGTGTGGTAAATCTCGGCGATCGCCTCGTCAAAGAGGGCGTCGTCGGCATTGGTCGGATTCAGAGCGAGTCCATTTCGTTCCGCCTCTTCGTGCTCGTCCTCGGTGAAGCTATAGGTCGCGATCACCTCGCATAAACGCTCGCGGACGAGGTCCCGGACCTTGCTCAACCGACGGCTCACCGTAGGCTCGCTCGTGCCGAGCCGGACGGCGACGTCCTTGCCGCTGACGCACTCGAGCACCCGCATGCGGTAGATCGAAAAATCGGTGAAATCGCACCCGCGCTCGACCATCCGGATCGCCGCCTCGACCTTGGCGCGGAAGACCGCGGCTTCGTACTCACCATCGGGGGATCGCGCCCCCGGGTGGTCGGCGTACATCCACGATTCTTCGAGATTCAGGGCCTTGACGCCCCTGCCCCGCTTGAGCGCCATCCTCCGGTCGATCTCGTCACCGAGCGTGTGCTTGGCGATCGCAAGCAACCATGTCGAGAAACGTGCACCGCGGTTGGGGTCGTAGGTATCAATGGAATTCGAGAGCGCCGCGAGGGTTTCCTGGGAGAGGTCGCGCACGGTTTCGGACCCGATCCGGCCCTTGCCCCACTTAGAGAGCTGCGCCCGGATGACAGGGCCGAACGTCTCCCACAGCTCGAACCACGCCGTCTCGTCGCGGCAGCGGAGCCTCCCGATGAAATTGGTAGTGAGATTGTTAAGCATGACCGCCGTTGACACTGGATCCCAACCCGTCCGATAGTCACCCTTGGCGCGGCCCGGCGCCAATTACGAGATGCGTAACCGGAGGCCATTGCCAGTGATAGGCCTACCGATTGACACCTACAGGATACGCACGACGCCGCTGGTTTGCGTGTCTCAAACGCGATTTCGGGGGACGGGACACCCCCTGACGTGTTCTAGGGCATCGCGGCGCTGTTGTTTCATCAATGAACACGATTCCTGAGGGCTTCCGGCTGGTATTTGCGATGATTTTTTTGCTCGGCGCCGTGAGAGATGAAATCCACGATCCCCATCCCCCAACAAGTGCTCCGGAAGGCAACCCGAACGAACGTTTCGGATCGGGGCCCAAAGAGAACCACAGTTTGAGAGGTAACGACTATGTGCGGCATCGTGAAGACAGTAATCCGCGTTGGTGTGATCGGCGCCCTGGTGACCGGTGGAGCGGTTGTTGTCGCCGGTCCGCACCGTGTTATGGCGCTCGGCCACTCGGTCCAGTCCAAGATCGTCAACGTCATTGACGCGAACATCGACGACCCGATCGCGCTCCGTGCGCAACTCCGGGATCTCGAATCGCAGTACCCCAAGCGCATCGCCGAGGTCCGCTCGCAACTCGCTGAGCTGGTCGAGCAGGTCCGGCAGATCCAGCGTGAAAAAGCCGTCAGCGAGAAGGTCGTCTCGATGGCCGCCTCCGATCTCGACGAGCTGTCCACGCTGCTGGCAAGGGCCGAAGAGGCCCGCGCCGAGTTCGCCTCCGACGGTTCGTACCGCACGGTCAGCATCGGCTTCAACGATCAGAGCCTGAGCGTTGACGAGGCGTACTCCAAGGCGAACTACATCACCGAACTGGTGCGCTCGTACGAGGCCCGCTCGATCGACGCCGCCAACGACCTGAACAACCTCCAGCGTGACGAATCGCGCCTGTCCTCGCTGCTGACCAAGCTCGAGTCCGAGCAGACGCAGTTCCAGTCGCAGCTCTCGGCACTCGATCGCCAGATCGATTCCGTCGCTCGCAAGGAGCGGATGGTCACCGTCATGGAAGACCGCCAGGAGCGCATCGACGAGCTGAGCCGCTACCACGTCGCGAGCCTCGACCAGTTCAAGTCGGTCCTCGCCAAGCGTCAGGCGGAGCTCGAGAGCCGTATCGCCTCGATCGCCACACGCGAAGAGCAGCTCGATTACGAGCAGAAGGCCTCGTTCCAGGTGGACACAAAGACTTCGCAATCCTCCTACACGACGCACACTACGATCCGCACACCACGCACCAGCAGCCCCAACGTCGAGATCCGGATCGAAGACGATCACGGTGACGCCGACGCGGAAGTGACCTCAGGCCCCGTCGCTTCGAGCCGCTGATCCTTCAAGATTGCATTCGCCGGGTTCAGGTGCAAACCCACCCGGCGTCTCCTCACGACACACGCCGCCGCAACCGGAAACCCGGTTCGCGGCGGCGGTGTCGTTTTCGACTTGGTGCTTCCGAGATCCGACACACGATCGCGTTGGATCGGTACGCTTGGGCTGTGCCCCCGATCACCGACGATGCTTATGTCCTCCGGCACTGGCCGTTTTCCGAGACCAGCCAGACCGTTGCGCTCTTCGGCAAGGAGCACGGCGTCCTCCGGGGGCTCGCCAAGGGCGCCCACCGCGAGCGGGGGGCCTTCTCCGGTGGGTTCGAGACGCTCGATATGGGACAGATCGTTGCGATCATCAAACCGAATTCTGATCTCGCGATCCTGACCGAGTGGAGCCTCGTGCGGCGACCACGGTCGATCTACCTGAGCCTCGTCGCGCACCGAGCGGCGCTGTACATGGCGGATCTGGTCCGGCACACCTGCACCGACGCCGATCCGCACCCGGCGCTGTGGAATTCGATGGACGGCGCGATGCGTGCGCTCGACGAGGGCGCCGACCCGATGCGAATCGCGCTGCGGTTCCAGTGGGCGATCCTTGAAGAGACCGGGCACCGCCCCGAGATCGCTGAGCCGCTCGACAGCGACACGGATGCCGCGGTCTTCGGGTTCGACCCCGCCGCAGGCCGGGTGCTTGAGGACCCGGGACCCGATCACATCGGTCCCGAGATCTGGCGGATCCGTTCTTCGACGCTGCGGCTGCTCCGCTCGCTCGACGGCGGTGAGGGTGAGATCGAACCAGACATCGAGACACTCGAACGCGCGAACCTGTTCCTCGCGTCGTGCCTGCGTTGGGTTCTCGGACGCGAGCTTCCCACGATGACCGCGCTGTTTGAGCAGGGATAGCGTCGGCGCCGCCCTTTGGACCATCAAGAGCGGGGTCATTCGTGTCGATGACGATTCATGTGTGGCGTGCCGGGTTTACCCGCGTGCGCCTGGATTGTCGGTGCAGGATCAATCGCAGAGGTGGCCCCGTTGAACGAACGGCTCCTGGAAAAGGTGCTCGAATGCCCCAAGCTCCCGTCGCTCCCGGCGATCGCGCTGCAGGTGATCGAACTGACCGGCGATGAGAACGTCACGATGGCGCAGCTCGCGTCGACGATCCAGAACGACCAGGGCCTCGCGGGCAAAATCCTCAAGACCATTAACTCCGCGTTTTACGGGCTGAGCAAGCCCTGCACGACCCTCGCGCAGGCGCAGATCATGCTGGGTCTCAACGCGGTCAAATCGCTCGCGTTGGGGTTCTCGCTGGTCACCGCGGTGAAGAACTCGTCGTCGGAAGAATTCGATTACGACACCTACTGGCGCCGGGGCCTGTATTCCGGTGTTGCCTCCCGCATCCTCGCCGACGCGACCAAGGTCGCGGACCCTGAAGAGGCGTTTCTCGGCGGGCTGATGCAGGACATCGGGATGATCGCCCTCAATGCGGCGTTGGGCCCGGCGTACGCGACGATTGTCAATGAACACCCGCACGATCGGTTGCTCCGCGCCGAACTGGAAGAACTGGAAGTCTCCCACCCGCTCGTCGGCTCGATGCTTGCCTCAAGGTGGCGCTTGCCCGAATCGCTGCTGATGTGCATCAAGCACCACGCGCAGCCCTCGACGGCGCCCCCCGAGCACATCTCGATCGTCCAGTGCGTCGGTCTCGGCAATCTTGCAGCGAGCGTGCTGATGAGCGAGGAGCCGGTCAAGCCGATGCAACGGTACCTCGATCGGTGCGAGCAGTGGTTCAGCATCCCGAACACGCATGCGGAAGAGCTGCTCGAAGACATCATCAAGGGCGCCAAGGAAGTCGCCAAGCTGCTCGAGCTGCCCGGCGGGAAGTTCCCCGACGCCAAGGTCATCATCGAGAAAGCCAACGACAAGCTGGTCGACATGGCGCTGCGCTCCGACAAGGAAGTCGAAGAGGCCGCCCGGAGAAACGCCGTGCTCGAACAGGCCGCCCTCACCGATGAGCTGACAGGGCTGGGCGCTCTGCGGAAGTTCACCGATGAGGCGCAGACACTCTTTGCGTCCGCACTCCAGGATCCGGACGCCGGTTTCGCGATGATCATGTGCGATATGGACTCGCTCGGTGAGATCAACGACCAGCTCGGTCGTGAGGTCGGCGATGTCGTGATCCAGAAAGTGGCCGAACGGCTGACCTCGGTGTTCCAACTCCGCAGGCAGCAGGTTTCCAGAATCAGCGGTGGCAGGTTCGGGGTGCTGCTGCCAGGGAACACACGGGATGAAGCCGCCAAGTCCGCCGAGGAGTTCCGCAAGTTCATGGCGGAGACGCCCCTTGATATGAGCGACTGCGATAATTCCCCGGGGGAGATCCCGGTGAGCATCAGCGTCGGGGTTGCCGCGTACGGTCCCGAGACGATGGGCGTCATCACCAGGGTTGAGCAGATGCTCCACGCCTCTGATTCGGCCATGCGGATGGCCCGCAAGGGCGGCGGAAACTGCGTCAAGGCTTTCACGCCTCGCCGGAAAGCCGCCTGAACAAGAGCTTCGGATTCATTTCTGATTTCAGGGCCCAAGATCCACCCCTGAGACCTGCAATCAGTGGCTATCCGCCCCGCAGTCCGATACGATCAACGCCTGATATTGGCGAACCGATCACCCTTGGGCGTAGTTGTGCGCCCATGAACCCTGTACTTGCCTCACACGCTATTCGGAGCCTCCCCCTGTTGCCCGGAACCGAGCCCCCAACCAGCAGCGTTCGCGCCATCTTTGGCGAAGCGGCACTGCGCTCGAGCGCCGAGCATCCGTTGCTGGACACCTTCCACCTCACCGTGGAAGAAGTCGGCCAGGGTGAACCGGTCATCTTCCTCCACGGCTTGCTGGGTCTCAACGAGCATTGGATGCCCGCGGTTGAAACGCTCTCGAAGCGCGCCAGGTGCATCATGCTCGAGTTCCCGCTCGCGGACCTCCCGCACAAGCTCTGCTCGATCGACGCGGTCACCGCGATGGTCAAGCGCGAATTGTCGAACCTCATCGATGGCCCGGCGGTCTATATCGGCAACTCGCTCGGCGGGCACCTCGCGCTGCGATTGGCGCTCGACCACCCCGAGGCGATCCGAGGGCTGGTTCTCGCAGGTTCATCGGGTCTGTTCGAGCGCGAGCTCGCCGTTGGGCGCAACGCCGCCCAGCACAGGCCGAGCCGGGATTGGCTCCAGCAGAAGATCGAGGAACTCTTCAGCGACCCGGCGAACATCCCGGACGGGATCGTCGATCGCGTGTACGACGAGCTCTCCAACCGGCGCGCCGCGCGCGCACTGGTCAGGCTCTCCAAAAGCGCTAAGCGTGACAACCTCTCGGCGCACCTCTCCGAGATCACCGCGCCGACGCTCCTGCTCTGGGGTGACGGCGACACGGTGACGCCACCGCGCGTCGCCGACGAGTTCTGTGATCTCATGCCCAACTCCAGGATCCAATGGCTCGAGGGCGCCGGCCACGCGCCGCAGATCGAGCAGGCCCAGGCGTTCACCAAGGCCATCGACGATTTTCTCGGCGAGTTCGATCCTTACAACAACACAACCACGAGGCAGGAGGTCGCGTGATGGCATGGACCGCCCTCATCGGGGCGGGCCTGCACGCCTGGCTCCGGCTCCGAATCGACGAACTCAATGACACCCAGCGCTGGGCGATGGGCGCCGGGCGCATCCAGCGCGAGCAACTCCGCTGGCTGCTCGAACGCGCCGCGTCCACCGAATTCGGCAATGCGAACGGGTTCGCGTCGATCGCCAGGCTCGAAGGGCCTGACTTCCTCCGCGCGTACCGCGAGGCGGTCCCGATCTCCGATATTGAGGCCTACCGACCGATGCTGGCGCGCATGCGCGAGGGCGCCGAGCCCGACGTGCTGTGGCCGGGTGTGGTGAAGAACTGGGCGCAGACCAGCGGGACCACCGCAGGTGACAAGTTCATCCCGGTCTCCGATGAGATGCTCCGGCACAACCGCAAAGCAGGGTTCGACATCTTCGCGCACTATGCGCTCCGAGGCGGATCGCTCCCCGGGCTTTTCGGTGGCAAGCTGCTCTTCCTCGGGGGCTCGACCGAACTGGAGACCAACGAGCACGGGATCAACACCGGTGATCTTTCCGGTGTCGTGACCCCGATGATCAAGTGGCCGATCTCCGCGGCACACCTGCCGGGTCGCGAGATCGCGCTCATGTCCGACTGGCCGGCGAAGATCGACGCGATGGCGCGCGCCTGTTTGAACGCCGACGTGCGGTTCATCAGCGGGATGCCCTCGTGGTCGATGGTCCTCTTTGATCGCATGCTCGAGATGGCGCAAGAGCAGGGGATGAACGCAACGTGCGTGCGCGACCTGTGGCCGAACCTGCAGCTGTTCGTCCACGGCGGAGTCAAATACGCACCATTCGAATCGCGCGTTCGCGGGTTCTGGTCGGGTGCGCCGACTGGCGATGACATCCCCGATCGGCTCGAGGTGTACCCGGCGAGCGAGGGTTTTATTGCGGTGCAGGATCAGGCGGGTGATCCGGGTCTGCGCCTGAACATGGACCACCGGATTTTCTACGAGTTCGTCCCGCTCGAAGAGATCGATTCGCCGGACGCTCGCGCGTTCACCTGCGACGAGGTCGAGCGCGGGCAGCGCTACGTAGTCGTGATGAGCACCTGCGCAGGGCTCTACCGCTACAACATCGGCGACGTCGTCGAGTTCGACACGATCCCGCCGGACGGTCCGCCGAGGCTGCGCATCGTGGGGCGCCACCGCCACTTCATCAACGCGTTCGGCGAGAACATCATCGTCGAGCACATCGAGAACGCCGTCGTCGATGCGGCGCGCACGGTTGAGGCGATCATCGGCGAGTTCACCGCGGCGCCGGTGTACCCGGAGGGCGAACGCGGCGCGGGGCTCGAACTCGCGGTGGAATGGACGCCGAGGGATTCCCAACAACTGACTGTGTTCCGAGACGCCTTCGATCAGTCGATCAAGGCGCAGAACGTTGACTACACAACGAAACGAACAAGCGGGCTCGGCATGACGCTCCCCACGATCACACCTTTGCCCCCTGGCGCTCTGCACCGGTGGATGCAGTCCAAGGGCAAACTCGGCGGGCAGCACAAGGCGCCGCGGTGCGCGAATCATCGCGACATCATCGACGGTGTGATCGCGGTGGCCGGAGCGGAGGGATGATCAGACGCTGGCGATTGATCCGCTGGGCGATCCGGAGGCGATGGTGGCTCCTCCTGTACGCCTTGCTGCTCATCGCGTCGAACGTGTTCGTGCAGATCCCGGGGACCGATTCCTGGACACCCCGGGACTCAAAGTGGGCGCCGACGGCTCAGCGGCTGGCATTCCTTGTCCCGGAGATGCTGGACGACGGCGCCGTCGAGCAATCGCAGACCACCATCTCGCTCCTGCGATGGGAGCCGGAGGGTGAAACACGGGATCCGAACCCGGTCATCCTGCTGCACGGCTCACCGGCAGGGGGCGCCCTTGATTATTCGAAACTGGGACCGAAACTCGCCGAGCAGGGGTTCGACGCGATCGCGATCGACTTCCCCGGGTTCGGCCACTCCGATCCGTGGGTCCCGAGTTATTCGATCATCGCCAACGCTCGCTACACGCTCGCGGTGATGGATCAACTCAACATCGACCGGGCGCACATCGTCGGCTGGTCGCAGGGCGGGGGCAGCGCGATCGACATCGCGGACCTTGCGCCGGAGCGCACCGCATCTCTCACGCTCATGGGCTCGATCGGCGTGCAGGAAGCGGAGGGCTCCGGGGATTACCACTTCGAGCACGCGAAGTACGCGCTGGGCTATTTCGGAGTCGTCGTGCTGCCCGAGCTCGTCCCGCACTTCGGGCTCCTCGGCGCTCGCGGGATGCGGCACGGGTTCATCCGGAATTTCTGCGACTCCGACCAGCGTCCGCTGCGCGCCATCATGGAATCGCTCAACACGCCGACGCTCATCCTGCAAGGCCGGCATGACCCGCTCGTTCCCGCCTGGTGCGCCGAAGAATCGCACCGGCTGATCAGCACGAGCCGGCTGGTCATGCTCGACGCGAGCCACTTCTTTCCCTTCGGGGGCTTCACCGGGACACCGGAGCAGCGCACCGCGAAGCTCGACCAGACCACCAGCCTGCTGACCGGGTTCTTCGAGCGGCACCGCGAACCAGGGGTTCTGGCGCTCAACGGCATCGCCGACTTTGCACCGGTGAGCGCCGCTGATGAGATCGGGCACCTCGGTCCGTTCGAACTCGTTCGCGGCACACACTGGGCATTCATCATCGCGCTGATCATCCTCGCAACCTTCATCAGCGAGGACGCCACAGTGATCGCGGTGGGGCTGCTCATCGCGTCGGGGCGCATGGATTTCAGCGTGGGGCTCATCGGTTGTTTCCTCGGGATCACGCTCGGCGACGGCGCGCTGTACATGATCGGGCGATTTGTCGGGCGCCCCGCGCTGCGCTGGCCGCTCGTCCGGCGGTGGCTCCCCGAAACTTCGCTCGATCGCTGGGGCCGGTGGTTCGACAAGCACACGATCGCGGCGGTCTTCATCGCACGAGCGGTCCCCGGCACGCGGCTGCCGACGTACCTCGCCGCGGGGATGCTCTCGCGCAAGACGCACCACTTCCTGTTCTGGGCCGGGCTCGCCGCGGTGCTGTGGACCCCGGCGCTGCTGATCATCGCGATCATGATCGGCCCCAAACTCCTCGGCGCCTTCCACGACACGCTCGGCGGCCCGCTCTCGGTGATCGCGGCGCTCGTGCTGATCCTCCTGACGGTGCGCATCGTCGCGTCGATGTTCACCTGGACAGGGCGCCGGAGGCTGCTCGTTGATGTGCTGCGCGTCGGGCGTTCCGAGTTCTGGCCCTCGTGGATCCTGTACACCCCGCTGTGCGTGTACCTGCTCTTTGTCTCGATCCGCAGGGGCGGCCCGTTGACGTTTACCTGCCTGAACCCGGGCGTGCCGCACGGCGGCGGTGTTGTCGGCGAGAGCAAGTGGAACATCATCAAGGGGATGATCGATACCGGCGCCGAGCAGTGGATCGCGCCGACCGCGTTCATCGAAGAAGGATCGGGCCCCGACGAGCGCACGGCGCAGGCCCTGGCGCACATCAACGACAACCCGAGGTTCGGCGGTTACCCGGTCATTCTGAAGCCGGACCAGGCGCAGCGCGGTCACGGGCTCAAGCTCGCGCGCTCCGAGCAGGACGTCACCGAGTACTTCAAGTCGATGACGCGCGACATGGTGGTGCAGGGATTCCATCCCGGTCCCAACGAAGTCGGGGTCCTCTGGGTGCGCGACAGCGATGATGCCGACCGCAAGGGTCGGATCCTTTCGATCACCCGGAAAGAGTTCCCGGTTCTTGTTGGTGACGGTGTCCACACGCTCGAACGGCTCATCTGGCGCCACAAGCGGTTCCGGATGCAGGCGGGTGTTTTCTGCAAACGATTCGAGGGCGAGCTGGACATGGTGCTCGACAAGGGCGAAACGTTCAAGCTGGCCATCGCCGGAAATCACGCGCAGGGCACGATGTTCCTCGACGGCGCGGACCTGATCACTGAGGCGCTGACGGACCGTATCGATTCGATCATCCGGGATTTCCCCGGCGGGTTCGACTTCGGTCGTTTCGACATCCGCTACGATTCTGATGAGGCGCTCCGCAGGGGCGAGGACTTCGCGATCGTCGAACTCAACGGGACGCTGAGCGAGTCGTCAAACATGTACGACCCGCGCCGATCGGTCTGGTGGACGTACGGTGTGCTCTTCAGGCAATGGGCGGTGATGTACAAGCTCGGTCAGCGCCGGCGCAGACAAGGGGTTGAGCCGATGTCACTCGGCGAGATCATCCAGAAGGTGCGCGAGCATTACCACACGAGGCAGGGATCGGCTGTTTCAGATTGATGATCGCTCGCTGCGGCTCAGCGATTCGCGGTGATCGTGCCCGCGATCCGGATCGGGGCGCCATCCGTGCACATCGTTTGCCCCTCGACAATCAACCCCTCGCCGACGGGGGGCGCGGTGAGCAGGTAGTACCGGTCATCGCTGGCGATCGGTTCGATCGGGGTCAGGTCGGCGATCAACTCGCCATCATCGGTGCGCTGCGCGAGGTAGACGTACAACTGCCCGTCGAGGTCCAGCACGCACTCTTCGGGGACGAGCATCAGCGGACGCAGCGCCAGCTCGATCGCCGCCTGCCCGATCATGCCGGGGCGGAGCCAGCCCCTGCCGCCGGTCGCAGCGTCGGGGTCGTTGTCGATGGTGATCTCGAGCGAGAACAGCCCGGTCATCGTGTCGGCGCTTGGCGCGACGAGGGTCACGACTCCTGAGATAAACCCGGGGATCCCTTCGCTGACGATCGCCGCCTGCCCCTCCAGGGCGCGGACGCTGATCTGCGCCGGTTGCCCCTCTTTGATCAACGGCGCCTTGCGCTCGACGATCCCGGCGCGGAGCCTGACCGTCCGGTCATCCATGATCGTCAGCACGACCGATCCCGGTGAGACCGTCTCGCCTGGCTCGGTTTTCAGCGACGAGATCACACCGTCGAATGGAGCGCGGAGCGTCGCGTCTTTCAGTTGTGCCCTTGCGGTTGCGAGCTGCGCCTCGGCGGCTCGGATCTGCGCGATGTCGGCGGCTTGCTGTGCCTCGACGCTCTTGCGTCTGGCGGTTGCCGCGTCGGCGGTGCGTAAGGCGCGATCGAGATCGCGCTGTGTGCCGGCGCCACGCTCGACCGCGGTCCTCGTTCTCGACAATTCTGCGAGCAGGTCCTCTTCGAGGGCCTTCGATTCTTCGATCTGGGCGTTGACTTTGGTCAGGTTCGCCTCGCTCCGGCTCACCTCGGCGAGCGCGGTTTTGACGCCGGCCTCGTACCGGATCGGGTCGATCACGGCCAGCACATCGCCTCGCCGGACACGGACGCCCTCGTCGATGGTCTTGGGGTTCTCCGCGGTGGCGTTGGGGCCCAGCCGTTCGATCCGCCCGGCGATGATGAAGCTCATGTCGACCCGGGCGCGCGGCTCGATCAGCCCGTAGAGCCTTTCGACGAGCGCGTAGGGCTGGGTTTCGAGGGGCGCCAAGGCGACCGGGATGGGCTTTGCGGTCGTCGCGGAGGCCCTCGCCTGCTCCCTCGCGTCGAGCCTGGCGATCGAGATGATCCCGACGATCACAAAGAACACGACGAAGACGAGCACGATGATGAGGCGTGTTTTCATGATCAGGGGCAGCGTGGCTGGCGCTGGCGTGATTCGCCGGAGGAAGGGCCTGACTGGGGCATGGGTGGATGCGTAGCATAGGCGTCGGCGGGGCTTCAATCGCCCGTCCCACGAGGAGATCGAGACGATGCCGTTGCGCATGGAGCTATCCAGAATCCTGATCCACGAGTTGAAGGACCACCAACTCATCGAACTCCGCGAGGTTGACGGTGAGCGCACGTTCCCCATCATGATCGGGCTCCCCGAGGCGCAGGCGATCGAGCGGCGGATGAAGGGGCAGAGCGTCAAGCGCCCCCAGACGCACGAGCTGCTCGCGAGTGTGATCGATTCGCTCGGCGGTGAGCTCGAGTCCGTCACCATCTGCGATCTCTCCGAGCACACCTTCTTCGCGACGCTCGATATCCGCACCGGTGGCAACGGCGACATCGAGCACATCGACGCGAGGCCCAGCGACGCGATCGCGCTCGGGATCGCCAACGATGCACCGATCTACTGCGAAGAGCACGTCCTCAGTGGCGCCCAGAGCGACATGATCTGATCCGCAATGACAACAGCAACACACCTTGATAGCGACAGCATGCCGTCGTGGCTGACCAGCATTGGCGCCGGCGCGGTGCTCACGCGCGATATCCCGGGCGTCGGCGGCGTCATCAAGCAGCACGCGCAGGATTTCATCGTCGAAGAGATCCCGAGCTACGAACCGGTCGGTGAGGGCGAGCACCTGTACCTGCTCATCGAGAAGCACGACCTGACCACGACGCAAGCGGTCGGGATCGTCGCGCGTCGGTTCGGCGTCCGCCGGGGCGCGATCGGTTATGCCGGGATGAAGGACAAGCGTGCGATCACCAGGCAGTGGCTCTCGGTGCACCTGCCGGGGCACGACGAAACAACACCGACCGAGGTCCACGACGAGCGGCTGCGCACGCTCAAGTCGGACTGGCACGCGAACAAGCTCCGCGTCGGTCATCTCATCGGTAACAAGTTCATCATCACGATCCGCGACTGCGACCCGGCTCGGAAAGAGGACGCCGAGCGGACGCTCGCCTCGCTCTGTGCGACCGGCTTCGCCAACCGCGCCGGCGAGCAGCGGTTCGGGTCAACAGCGCGGAACCACCTGCTTGGCAGGGCGGAACTGCTCGGTGACGCGCAGGCGATCCTGGATTTATTGCTGGGGCCGACCGGTTCAGCGACCCGGGGCGACGAGCGGGCGCGCGAGTGCTACGCCAACGGCGATTTCGAGGGCGCGCTGGCGCTCTTCCCTCGGACTGCCCGGACCGAACGGCAAGCGCTGCGGCAGCTCATCGACGGTGATGACGCGAGCCGAGCGGCCGACACGATCGACATGACCCAGCGCCGGTTCTGGGTCACCGCGTTCCAGTCCGCGATTTTTAATCGTGTTCTTGACCTGCGGATAAAGTCGGATGAGCTGGCGACGCTGCGCGAGGGCGATCTCGCGATGAAGCAGCGCAACGGCGCGGTCTTCACCGTCAATCGCGAGGTGCTCGTAGATCCGGACACGCACGATCGCCTGAACAATCTGAAAATCTCACCGACCGGCCCGGTCTGGGGCGTCAAGATGACGCAGGCCTCAGGGCTGACCGGCGAGATCGAGCAGGCCGCTCTCGACGAAGCGGGTATGACGCTCGACGACATCGCCTCGTTCGAGCAGCGCACCAGGCAGCCTATCGCAGGCGCGCGCAAGGCGCTGCGGGCCCCGATCGATTGCTCGGGAGGTTCGCCGGTCGTTGAAGCGGGAACCGACGAGCACGGCCGATTCATCCGCTGCACGTTCGGGTTGCCCAAGGGCGCGTTCGCAACCGAGGTCATGCGCGAGATTATGGACAACCCCGACGATGCCTGAGCAACAGATCAAGCCTGACACAGAGATCAAGGTCGTCTGCTTCGATCTCGGAGGCGTCGTTGTGCGCATCTGCGACGGCTGGGAGCAGGGCTGCGCCGCGGCGGGGCTCGATGTCCGCGAGGGCAAGATCACACCCGACTCGATCGATGCCAAGTCGAAGCTCGTTTACGACCTGACCACCGGCGCGATCGATGGGGAGGCGTTCTTCGCCGCGCTGACCGAGGGCGTCAACGGGTTGTATTCGCACGAGGAGTTCGAGCGCGTTCATCGCGCCTGGATCCTCGGCGAGTACGAGGGGGTCGCGACGATCATCGGCGCCCTGCGCGATCATCCCGAGTGCGCCGTTGCGTGCCTGAGCAACACGAACAACGTGCACTGGGATCAGATGCTCGGTCCGGGAGGCGATCCATACCCCGCGGTGCTCGCGCTCGAGCACAAGCACGCCTCGCACCTGCTTGGGGTCGCCAAGCCGGACGAATCGATCTACCGCGCGTTCGAGCGCGAGATGAACGCCAGCGGCAGCGAGATCCTGTTCTTCGATGACAAGCAGGAGAACATCGACACGGCGCAGTCGATCGGCTGGAGCGCGGTGCGGATCGATCCGACGATCGAGACGGCGCCCCAGATCGGTTCGGCGCTCACCGCGCACATGGTGTTGTAATACCAACCGGTTGTTCAGTTGACCTCGACAACCCCGTTGAGTTTGCCGAGCCCGTTGACCTCGATCAGGCCGAAGCGGATCATCTGCCCACGCATCGCGTACGCGTTCTTGCGGAACTCGAACCGGCGGATCGTGGATTGGTTCGGTCCGAGCTTGCTGACGGTTGCCGATTTGCGGGACCTGCCCGGCGCCATGACATAAGCCTCGATCGATCGCGCCTTGTCGCTCAGGTTCGTGATCTGGAGCGTGACAAGGACCCGGTCCTTCTCGGTGTCGACGAGCACGGTCGGCGTCATCGCCAGCTCGCGCAGCCCGACCTCGACGGTCGATCGCATCGTGATCCTCGGGTACCGCTTGGCCGCGGCGAGCTCGACATCCAGCGTCACGGGTTTGATCCCGGCGATCTCGCCGACACCGAACGAAACCTCCGCGGGGAATCGATGCTCAGCGCCGGGGCCGATGCTGAAGTGGTGCACGCGGGGTTTGATCTTCCAGTCGCTCGGCTCTTCCACCCGGAACCGCCCGGCGATCGAGGTCGGGAAGGGGTTGCGGATCACGAAATCCACCATGTGGATCTTCGCCGACGAGCGGATCATCGATGGCTCAATGTGAAAACCGGCGTGGAGTTGGATCAGCCCGGGATCAACACCCTCGATGATGAGCGGTGATTCGGTCAGTTGAACGGTGTGGATCCCGCCGACCATCTCAAGCGGTGCGGTGTTCCCGTAGATGTCCACCGTCGTCACCGGCTCATCGCCGAGGTGGAGCGAGATTACCGCCTCGTCCGGCATTGCGAACTCGTTCCACGCGGCGATGGCGCACCGCGTCCCGCTGGGATCCACCAGGATCATCGCGCGGACACCATCGGCGATCGGCAATTCCCCGGCGAACGCTCGGCCCTCAAGCCGATCGCCCATCGTTCGCCAGACCGCGAGCTCCGGCCACGGATCGATCTGCCCCGGCGCATCACCCCGGTGCGTCCAGGGCTGGACGATCGAGAGCCTTCTTGCGCCGGCGCTCCACGCGAGGATCGTTCGCTGCGCCAGCGCGATCGAGCTGGATCGGCGTCCGAAGAGATCATGCGGGTGTGTATCGAGGACGAACTCCACGTCGCCCTCCTGGTGGGCTTCGCTGTCGGTCCACCGCTGGACGAGCGCCGCGATCGCCTCGTTGGGCGACGCCATGGGGATCCGCACGCTAAACCCGTTGGCCGCCTGGAGCGCCGGGTCGATGATCTGGTCCGCATCGACCGGGAGGATCCACCGCGGTGTCGGCGCGTACCGCGACAGGCGGTCGAGGCTCTCGGCGAGTTCGGCCGCGACACCCTCGGTCCAGACGATGTCCTGATCACCGATCGCGCCGAGGCGCCACGCGTGGACGCGCTGCCCGAACCGGGCGATCAAAGGGTCGAGCGCGATCGTCCAGAGATCGTTCTGCCCGAGCAGATCAATCAGCCGCCTTCCGACGAGCGTCGACGCGTCGCCCTTTGCAGGCGCATCTCGCAGCGTGAACGATACCGCGCGGTCGGCGTCGAGCAGGCGATCGACCGCGGGCTCGATATCGATCGCGATCTCTTTGGCGCTGTCGGTGTGCATCCACTCGTCCCACACGGTCAGCGTCATCGCCTCGGCGTCGGTGCGCCGCGCGATCTCAACGAGCAACGGCGAGCGGTTAGGTGGGGTCGTCTCCGCGATCAACCCCAACCCGTGGGCTTCTGCGGCGATCTCGGGCAGCGGCGGTGTCCAGCAATACGACACCGTCCCGCGCTGGAGCACAACCCCGTCGGCGACGATGTTCAATTCAACATGCCGCCAGCCGTACCCGTTGGGTTCGGGTGACCATTCGATGTCACCGCCTCCAGCGGGGGTCTCGATGGTGTCGAGTTGTACGATCGCTCCGGATTCGTCGGTGAGTGTGAGCTCGCCGACCAGCGAATCACCGGTCAGGTCGCGGAGCGTGAACCGGAACACGGGTTCTTCCGGCGCAACAAAGATATTGGTGGGGGTGCTCGATTCAACATCGAGCCGCGGGATGTGCCGGATCGTGATGTCGTCGAACCAGATCGCGCCGCTGAGGTCTTCCTCATTGACAAGGTGCGGCTCGACGAAGGGCATGATCTTGGCCAGCAACTCGCGGGGGAACTGCGAGGCCTGGAGCAATTCCAGATCGATCTGGATCCACGCGGCTTCAGGGAAATCACCGCTGAGCCTTGCCTCGATCGGCATCCAGCCTGTTTCCGAGAAGATCAAACCGCTGTCGGATTCGCTCCCCTCAATGGTTTCGCCCTCGGAGTTGAGCAGCCTCGCGACGAGCCGGCCTCGTGAGGCGTCGAGCCCTTCGGTGCGAGCAAAGCCCGTGATCTGGTAATCGCTCCCCGGGATCGCTGCGAGCACGCCGCTGACGAGCTGCGCCGAGACGCTCCCGCCGGTGGTGGGGAGCATGAACGACTCCGCGCCGCTGTGCGCGTATTTGTCGCTGAAGGCGCTGTGGTTCCAGTTGGGGAATCCAGGGCGTTCGCGGACACCCTCGACGTGGTGCGCCCGGATCCAGTGCGCCGGGACCGGGTCGAGGTTGAAGGCGCGCTCGTCGAAGTCGAACGATCGGACGACCCGGCCTGATGCATCGGGTCGGTCGATCTGTCCTGCGGTGCTCGCGCCAAAGCCCATGATCACGGCAAGGGCGGTGAACAGCAGCCGGGATCTGGTTCGGGTTGGCGCGGTGATCCCCTGCATCATGCTGAGATATCGGCACTTTCCGCGCCCCGGCTGCATCATGCAGGGAGGCGGCACAAGGCTGGATCAGGGCTTGACCGGAGTGCTGGCGCCCATCCCGGGGCCCAGGATCATCGCGTTGGACAGGAGGCGTTCGGTTCCTCTGGTCGCCCCTCGGAAGTTGGGCTGGCTGGCGAAGCAGATGACCTGCCCGCTGCCGACCCGCTCGCGGGTGACGTAGGCGCTGTTGGCGATCCGTTTGGAGGCCTCTGGCCAGAGCAACCCGCTCATCCGGAGGCGGAGCTTCGTGTCGGTTGGGAGGATCGACCACCCATACCGCTGCGGAGCCGTCCCATCGGTTGCTTCGAGGTGCCCCATCCGCACCGGCGCCTCGACGCCGCCTCCTGCCATCAGGGGCGATCGGGTCTGGTACACCACCGGCACGTACTCACCAAGCCCGCTCGTCAGCCAGTGTTTCGCGTCGGTCCTCCCGGCGAGGATCGCGCCCTGTGGCATGAAGACCCGGTCCCAATCGTCGCGCCGCTTGAGCGACTCGGCATCGGGGCGATCGAGCCCGGGCGCGGCATCATCATCCGCGTTCTCAGATTTGGGCGCTTCCCAGGGGTAGGCGGCGGTCTCGCTGTTCAGTTCCTGTGCCCAGAGATTCCCCGAGGCCACTTCCTCGGTGGTTGATGACCACGCGCGGAGCACGGCGAGTTCGTACTGATCGAGGTCTTCGAGCGTGTCGGGCAGCAGCCTCGCGCCGGTGAGCTTGGCGCCCTCGTTGGCGATCGCCGCGGACGAGGAGCCGATCGTGATCAGCGTCCCGCCCGCCTCGACCCAGGTCTTGAGCGCATCGCTCATCTCGCGGACAACCGAACCACCAAAGAACGCGTCCGGCGCCACGATCACGTTGTACGCGCGGAGGTCGCTGTACCTGGAGTACGCCGAGTTGAGGTACGACGCCTCGATCCCGAGGCGCTGGTCGATCGTGAACCAGGTCGCGCCGAAACTGTAAGGGCTGAATCCCTCCCTGCTGAGCACCGCGATGCGCGGTTGTTCGAGCAGGTGGAAGTACCCGCCGCCGAGGTCGGGGTTCTCGTTGCCCTCGCCGAGCCCGGAGTCCTCGCCGCTCGCGGCGATGGACAGGTCGGAGCAGACGGTGTTGATGCGCTCAACGAGCTCGCCGTCGAGATCCCGGTTGTCGTCGCGGGTGATCGCGATGGAGCCGCGCGGGTACGTAACGCTATTCCAGGTGAACTCGCGCTCGGCGGCGCGGACGCGGACACCCATCTGCATGAGGCGACCGGCGGCGGCGAGCGACTTGTCATCGGCGCCGTCGATGATGTACGCGACCCGCGCGTCGGGTCGATCAACGCCGACGCTGGTGACATCGAACCGGCCCTCTTCCAGAGGCTCGGCAACGCTCGGGAGTCCCGAGTTCATCTCGTACGCCTCGATGTCGTGCATCATCGTGGTGTTCCACGCGGTCACGTCGTAGAGCTTCGAATCACCGTTGCGGAGCAGCTCCCGGCGTTCGATCGTCAGGAACTCGTCGCTCATGTGCGGATCGAACGTCAGCATCGCGGCGACCAGCGGCGCCTCGGGTTGCCGGGTCGTGATCAGCAGCGTCCCTGCGGGGAGTTCGGTCCCCTTGGCGCTGCGCCCGAGCCGATCACGGCTCTCGCCGAGCGTGAACGCCCGGCTCGCGACGTTGACCTCGATGCTCTCGAGCGACATCAATTCAAGGAAGTTTGCAAGTCTCGATCGGTTCGTTCCCGGCTTGATCGCCCAGGTCGTCAGCGGGACCTCGCCTTTTCCGGAGACATTGTCGCGGCGCTCGCGCACGAACTCGCGCATCATCACCGCCTTGTTCTGGTGCAGCGTGCGGATATTGGCGAGCATCGACGTGACGTTGTGGTGCACCGCCTCCGCGTACGTGTTCAGTTGCCCGTTGGGCATGCGCACGGCGTCTTCCGTCCAGCCGGCCTGCTCATACAGGATCCCCACAGCGCCGCGGTACCCGGCCCACGAGCTGGAATACCCCGGGTACCACTCCTCGTTCCATTCACCGGTGTAATAGGTCCAGCCGAAGCGATCGAACGCTTGCGCCTGGTCCTTCGCGAACACATCCCACCAGTGCTTGCGCTTCTCTGGGAGGAAGATGTTGAGCGGTTCGCGCGAGGGCGAGAACAGGTACGTGTCGAGCGTGCCCATCTCGTGCGCATCGATGAAGAGCAGGGGGCGCCAGCCCTTGAGCGTCCGCAGGCGCGCGCGCGTCTCGGGGTTGACCCCGAGGACCCAGTCGCGGTTGAGGTCGAACCCGTAGTGGTTTGTGCGCCCGAAGGGCCAGAACCCGTTGTGGACGAGCGATTGGCTGTCAACGTTGGGCGCCGCGGATCTCGTCTCGGCGGCCTGCTTGAGATAACGGTCGCGACCGTCGGGGTTCATCATCGGGTCGATGACGATGACCAGATCGTTGAGCATGTCGGTGACGCCGTTATCGAGGCACGCGGCGAGGTGGTACGCGGTGACGACGGCGCTATCCGCGGGGGAGGTCTCATCGCCGTGGATCGAGCACCCGAACCACGCGACGGCGGGGAGGCGATCGACGAGCGAATCGATCTCCGCGACCGGCTCGTCCCTGGGATCGGAGAGCCTCCCGAGATTCGCCTTGATCGCGTCGAGCCTGCGGATATTTTCCGGTGACGAGATCACCAGCGCGATCAGCGCTCGGCCCTCGAACGTCTCGCCCATCTCGATGAGTTGGACGCGGTTGCTCCACTGCGCCAGCGCGGTCATGCACTCGACGATCTGCCCGTGTGTTGCCGCGCGCTTGCCGACGGGGAACCCCAGGATGGATTCGGGGGTCGGCACGTCCGGGTCGTACTGTCCTCCGGGGAGGATCCGTCCTTCGTAGACAACCCGCGCATCGAGCGCCGGGTTCGGATCGCGAGGCAACTGCGCCAGCGATGCCGGTGACAACGCGGTTATCACAGCCGATGCGATCAGCGCCACGAGCAACGATGGAAGAGGGGCGCCAGGAGCGATCGAACGCATAGGGGGAATCTCCGCGATATTGAAAAGTCAGGGGGCAGCGATTGAGCGGCCAGTGTCGGCGTCCCGGCGCCGGGTGGCAAGTCACGCCTCTCGTACCGGGTCAGCCGGTGAAGGTTCGGCCCGAGTCCGGGTCCATGAGCGCCCAGCCGTGGCGCTGGCACATCCGGCCCAGCACAGACCAGGCGATGTCCTCGTCCGTGATGCTGATCAGCGCCTGGAAGACCTCGTCCTTGTCGTCGACCATGGGGAACTCGACGGTGATGCCGGGGCCGTACGCGACAGCGCCTCCCGGCTCGTCCGATCCATCGGGTGAGGTATTGAGCGACGCGAGGATCTGGAGGAGATCGCGCTTGATCCCCAGTGAGTCGGCGGGCTCGTTCTCCCTGGGGCTGTTGAGCAGGATGAGTTGTCGTCCTGAGGGCAAGCGGTGTCGCTCCGAAGGGTCACTGGAGAGGGGGGAGGAATTCGACCGGCGAGTATGGGTGTTGCGCCGGGTTTGGTCAATGCACCAAGCGAATTGATGTGGCGCGGATTGATGCGGCGCGGATCGGTGTGGTCATGGTTTCTTCGATGAGGCGATCTCCTGCGTGTCGGTCGCGGACCTTGCGAGGATCCGGTCCATCGAACCTTGGGTCATCCAGGGGAGGGCTTCGAGTTTCGCCCGGAGCGCATCGGGGAAGTGTCTGCCTGCGATCTCGAACTTCGGCCGGGACTTCCAGGCGCGGTGCATCCACAGGTACTGCTCGGGCGCCTCCATCACCATCCGCTCGATCGATCGGCGGTACCGGGCGGCGATGTAGAACAGCGGGTCGGGCTGATCCACCCAGTCGTCCGGGGTGATGACGTCGTCGACATTGACGCGGTAGCGGAGCCCGTGCACCCCCGGGACGCCAATCCGGCGGGCGCTCCCGCAGATGATGGGCGTTTCGTGCTCCAGCGCGAGGAGCCCGATCGATTTGTAGGTCGAGGCGAGGCGGTCGAAGAACGGGACGAACAGCCCCCGGTTGCCGGCGTTCTGGTCCGCGATGAAGGCGATCGAGTCGCCTCTGGCGAAGTACTCCGGGATCACCTTGTACGCGCCGAATTTGTCGATCAGCCCCAGCCCCCGGTACTGCCTCGTCCGGCGGAGCCACCGGTCGAGCGGCGCCAGATCGAGCGGGCGGTAGAGCGCGTGCATCGGGATCCCGAGCGATGCGACCCAGGCGCCGAGGATCTCCCAGTTGCCGCAATGCCCGGTGATCAGGATCGCGGGCTTGCCGCTGAGCAGGCGCCCGACGGCGCTTTTCAGGTCGCCGACCTCGATCCGGTTGGCCCACCCGTCGGGGGTGACCATCCTCGGGGTGCAGGCGACCTCCATCGCGAGGGTGATCAGGTGGCGGTACGCATCGACCGCGGTCTGCTCGATGCGTTCTTCAGACCAGTCAGGCCTGACCCAGCGGAGGTTGGCCCTGGCGCGGTCGAGTCGTTTCTTGTTGAACGGGGCTTGTGCGTAGGCGCCGCCGAGAATGCGGGCCGAGCGCACGCTCGTTTCGAGCCCGGCGATGTTGACACCGGCGGCCATCGCGCGGACACCGCCGTAGACCAGCGGCTGCATCGCCTTGCTCGCGAGACCGTCACGTTTCTTGTTCCGCTTGCTCACAGCGTCAGCGAGGATACCTGTCTGCCTGAAACCTGCTGATTAATCAGCGGTCGGCGTAGAGCCCGGTGAGGGTGTAGAAGCGGTTCTCGTTGAGCACCGGGATGCTCGTCTGGGTCGCCTTGCGGAAGAAGTCGTCGTACCTCTGCACGAGCGACTGCTTGCGGATGTATTCCTGGATCAGCGGCAGCGGCGCATCGGGGCTCGGCGCCGGGGGCAGGACGGGGCGATCACCGAGGACGAGGAAGTCGGTCCGACCGGTGAGATCGTCCTCGACCACGCCACCCCAATCGGCGATGAGCGAGGCGAGGGCGCCGCGCTCGGCGCTGGTGGGTTGTCCGTCGTGGTTGGCGTCGAAATCACCGAAGACAACGAAGTAGTAGATCTTGTCGGGGTCGTAAGCCGCGTTGGCGATGACATCACCCTCGACGACCGGCTGGCCCCGCAGCTCGCGGATGATCCTGGCGCTCGAGGTGCTGTCACCGACGCGGGTGATCTCGACGGTGGCCTTGCCCGAAGGGAAATTGCCGTCGGAATCAGGCCGGATGTCGGTGCCGCTGGAGAAGACCTCGAAGGTCATCCCGAGGACGATGCGCTGGTCCTGACCGAGGTCGATGAAGACCTGACGGTCGGCGACGGAAGCGCCGACGACCCGGCCATCAATCAGGGAATGCTCGGCGAGGGGCTCAAGCTTGAAGATGTCCTGATCGGCGCGGAGTTCATCGATGACCTGCTGGAGGATCAGGCTGTCCTGCTCGAGCTGCGCGATCCGGTCCTGCAGGCTCGACTCGCGCTCGGTGCTGGACCGGCGGATGGTGTCGACGCGGTCGTTGTTCGTTGCGATGACGCTGTTGACGTTGGTCCCGTAGGAATCGACGTCGTCGCTGAGCCTGCCGATCTCGTCGCTGAGCGCCGTGACCGTCGCGCGGTGATCCGCCGCGAGTTTGTTGTTGCGGTCGACCTCCGCCTGGAGGTCACCCTGAGCGGTGTCGCGTGCCGAGTTGGCGTCGGCGAGGCGTTGCTCGAGCGAGTCGATGTCTTTGTCACGCTGCGAGATGACCATGAGCAGCGGGAGCGAGTCGGCGCCGTCGATGTCGGCGAGCTTGGTCTCGAACTCGGTGAGCGTGTCCTCGTTCGCGCCGGTGACGCGGCGCATCGACTCTTCGAGCGAGTCCTTGAGGTACATCACGACGCTCTTGCGTTCGGCTCTGGAGAGGATGAGGATGCGCTCGACATCGTCGCGCTGGCGTTCGGATGGAGGGATGAAGTCCTGGAGCGATTCATTCGCGCTGACGAGGGCCGTCTCGGCTTTCTGCTTCTGCCCGTAGAACATGATCGCGAGGATGAACGCGGCCAGGAGGAACACACCCATGATGGTGATGGTGATGCCCATCCCGATATTGCCGCTCGTGCGTGACGCCATGTAACTGAACTCCAGAAAGCCGGTTCGCGTTGGGGAACGCATCGATGAATCAAAGTGTTAGACCACGTCGGATCTCGCCCCAGGTCGGTCCCCACCGGGCCGAAGGCGATCAGCCACAAGGTGGGCCGAGGCCCCTCCGATGACTTGGCAAGGATACGCACGCCCCGGGGGGCGGGTTCCGAGGCAGTTTCACGCGGCTCGCCCCAAGAGTCAACCTTGCCGATGGTCCTCGGGATGGTCCCACCACGGTTACACCGGCGGGGCGGTCAGGAGCCATTGCTGGAGCACCGAAGCGAGCCCCAGGAATGTGGCGAAGGCCGCGGTATCGGTGAGCATCGTCAGGAAGATGGATGAGGCGGTCGCCGGATCGAACCCCACGCGATCCATCAGCAGCGGGATCCCGGTCCCGATCAGGCACCCGACAGAGAGCGCCCCGGTCATCGCGACCATCGCGACCAACCCCACCCGGGGGCTTGAATCGATCACCCCTGAGGATGCGAGCCCCCAGATGACCAGCGCCATCGCGCCCCCGGTCACGAAACCGGTGATCAGCCCCAGGGTGGTCTCACGCAGCAGCAACGGCGCGACGCGCTCTTTGCTGACGTCACCCAGAACCAGCCCTCGGAGCGTGACAGCAAGGCTCTGGTGACCGGCGTTGCCCGCCTGGTTGGCGATCACCGGCATCATCACGGCGAGAATCGCGATCTCTTCGATCAAGTATTCGAACTGGAAAACCACCGCTGCCGCGAGCCCGGCCATGAGCAGGTTCACCAGGAGCCAGGGGAGGCGGGAGCGGATTTTCTGGCCCAGCGACGAGTACACCGCTTCGCCGACACCGGCGCCGACCTGCTTGAACGCATCCTCGGTCTGCTCGGCACGGATAATGTCAACCACATCATCGATAGTGACGATGCCCAGCAATCGGTTGTTTTCATCGATCACCGGGAGCGTGAAGTAGTCGTACCGGTCAAAGATTTCGGCGACGTCTTCCTGATCGACGTCGGGCCGCAGGGCGTCGACATCGCGGTGCATCAGGTTCTCGACAGTTTCCGAAGGCGCCGCAAGGAGCAGGTCGCGGAGGGCGATCACGCCCTCGAGGACACCGCCGTCGCTGATGCAATAGACGAAATCCTTGATGACCTCGTCGGGTCGGCGCCTGATCAATTCGATCGCGTCGGCTACAGAGCCTGACACCGGGAGGCTGACGAATTCGGTCGTCATCAGCCCGCCGGCGGTCTCGGGATCGTGCTGGACGAGCCGGCCGAGCTCTGCGGGGAGCCGCTGGAGCAGCGCCCGCGATCGCTCGTCGGGGAGTTCCTGCAGGAGATCCGCCGCGTCGTCCGGCTCCATGAGGGCCAGGTATCGCGCGGCCTCGTCGATGGAAAAATCCGCGAAGATCGTCAGCGCGATCGGGAGCTGCATATGCGAGAGCGCCTCGGCGGCGGCCTCGTCTTTCATCCGGTCGATGACCTCGACCGAGTCATCGGTTTCGAGGCGTTCGAGCGTGTCGGCGGCGTCAGGAGCATCGAGGAGCTCGACGTGCCGCGCGACTTCCTCAGCGGGGGCATCGGATCCGACGAGCGCATCGATCCGCTCTTCGTGTTCTGCGACGTCGCCCGGATCCTGGATCACGGTCAGGCTCTTCGCGTTCTGCTCCGCCGGATCCTGCCCCGAAGTGCGCTGTGTCTGCTCGGGATGGTCGGGGTGATCGGGCATCAATGCTTCATGCTAACGGCAGGAGCCATGTGCGGGGGGCGACACCGGTCGCCAGCCCTGGATATGTGGGGTTATTCCCGGACATGAGCACACCGGCTGGATCGGCTCCGGTTCTCAGCCGATATCGATGCGAGTAAGCCCTGCTTTCAGAACCGCCGGAGATCCTCATGAGCACCATCGATAAGATCATGTCACGCCCGCTCGTCACTGTGACGATGGACTCGAAACTCTCCGACGTTCAGGAGGTGTTCGAGCGCGAGCGGTTCCACCACGTGGTCGTTGTTGATGACGGCAAGGTGGTGGGCGTGATCTCTGATCGAGACCTGCTCAAGCGGCTCAGCCCGTTCGTCGGGAGCAAACTCAATGAGCGCAAGCAGGACGAGAACACGCTCAACCTCAAGGCGCACCAGGTCATGACGCGGAACCCGGTGACGGTGTCGCCCGATGATTCCGTGCAGGTCGCGGTGGAGCTGATCCTGAAGCACAGCTTCCGCAGCCTCCCGGTGGTTGAGAACCGCAAGCCGGTCGGGATGATCTCGTGGAAGGACATCCTCCGCTGGGGTTCGATCGAGGGTGTCTGGCAGTGCCAGAACGAGGAGCCGACGCTCTTCAATATGGCGGATGACGATGATGCCCAGCAGGCGGCGTGATCAATCGCTGAATCAGACTTGATTGTCGGTTGTATCGTGCGCCGTGTGCATGCGCTTCCGGTACGATCCCCTCGCTTGTGACACACCCGGTGTCACTCTGATCAGGGGCACTCCACCGATGGCTACATACGAAATCCGCGACACCATCAACGCGCCGCAAGGCAAGGTCTTCGAGATCTTTGCAGACCTGCACCATGCGCAGGACAACATCAGCTCCATCATCGGGATGGAGATCCTCACCGATGGGCCGGTCGGTGCGGGCACACGATGGCGCGAGACTCGCAAAATCATGGGCAAGGAAGCCACCGAGGAGATGTGGATCTCCGATTGGCGCCCAGGGTCGGGGTACACCGTCTCGTGCGAATCGTGCGGGTGTTCCTACGTCACCGACATCTCGTTCTCGCCGAGCGGAGGCGGGACGGAGGTCGTGATGTCGATGAAGGTCAAGCCGCTGACGTTCGTGGCGAAGCTGATGACGCCGATCGGCTGGTTGTTCTCCGGGATGTTCAAAAAATGCATGATGAAGGACATCGACGACCTCCGGCAGAAACTTGCCGGGGCAGCCTGATCCGGTGTTCTTGACTCTTCGCTCTGAGGTATACACTCCTCCGCATTCCGCGAAGGGGTTTTACCAATGAAGACGATCATCGAGCCGTTCAAAATCAAGTCCGTCGAGCCGATCCGTATGACCACGCGCGAGGAGCGCGAGGTCATCCTGCGTGAGGCGTCGTTCAACGTGTTCAAGGTCGCCGGTCGCGACGTGATCATCGACCTGCTGACCGATTCCGGCACCGGCGCGATGAGCAGCGAGCAGTGGGCCGCGATGATGCGCGCTGATGAGTCGTACGCCGGTGCGGATTCATTCTTCCGGTTCCGCAAGAGCGTCCGCGACATCATGGGGTACGAGCAGGCGCTGCCGACGCACCAGGGCAGGGCGAGCGAGCGGATCCTGTTCAAGCTGATCGGCGAGCCGGGCAAGGTCATCCCCAACAACGCGCACTTCGACACGACCAGGGCGAACGTCGAGGACAGCGGGTCTGAAGCGATCGACCTGCCGATCGAAGAGGCGAAGAACTCGTCCTCGAACCATCCCTTCAAGGGCAACATGAACGTCCCGGCGCTCGAGGCGCTGATCGAACGCGTCGGCGCCGACCGCATCCCGCTGGTGATGGTCACCGTGACCAACAACAGCGGCGGCGGTCAGCCGGTCAGCCTTGAGAACCTCCGGCAGGTTCGCGCCGTCTGCGACAAGCACAACCTCCCGATGTTCCTCGACGCGTGCCGATTCGCGGAGAACGCGTGGTTCATCCACCAGCGCGAGCCGGGGCAGGAGGGCCGGAGTGTGCGGGAGATCGTCCGCGAGATGTTCGACATGTGCGACGGCGCGACGATCTCCGCGAAGAAAGACGGCCTGGTCAACATCGGCGGTGTCCTGCTCATCCGCGACGAGGAACTCTTCCAGCGCGCCAGCACCTCGCTCATCCTCACCGAGGGATTTGTGACGTACGGCGGATTGGCCGGGCGTGACCTCGACGCGATGGCGCAGGGGTTCCAGGAGGTCGTCGAGCACGACTACCTGTCGTACCGGATCCGATCTACCGAGTACCTCGGGACGCGGCTGCTCGACGCAGGGATCCAGATCGTCGAACCAGCGGGCGGCCACGCGATATTTATTGATGCCGGGAAGTTCTGCCCGCATATTGAGCCGGAGCATTTCCCGGGGCAGGCGGTCGCGTGCGGCCTCTTCCGGTACGGCGGCATCCGCGCCAGCGAGATCGGCAGTGTCATGTTCGGCGGCGAGGGTCGGCCCCGACCCAACATGGAACTCGTGCGGCTCGCGATCCCGCGCAGGACGTACACGCAGAGCCACATTGATTATGTGATCGAGGCAACGGTTGAGTTGTTCCAGGACCGCGACAAGCTCAAAGGTTTGCGGATCGTGGAAGAGCCGCCGTCACTGCGGCACTTCCAGGCTCGGTTTGAAGAGATTTGAGCGAAGGCTTCACTCCTTCGGCTTGAAGAAGCCTGACTGGCTCAATCCATCGGCGCCGACTTGCCGCACCATCCTGCCGAACTCTCGCAGTTCTGAGCTGCCGGTCTCTTTGGAACTGATCATGATGATCCCGCAGCTCAGCCGAGCCGCGATCCCGAGGGTGAAGGGGCCGAAGACCGGGCCCTCTTTGCCGCCGCGCTGGAGACCGAGGATGATCAGGTCGCAGTGTTCGCCGTGCTCTGCGATGACGTCGATCGCGCGGTCGCTGCGCACGACGAGCGATTCGCTCCCTCGTGGTGATTCGTCGCGTGCGATCCGATCGAGGTCCTGACGCGCCTGGAGGCAGTCCCGATCGGTGGCGCTCTCGGGCAATACACGCAGCAGCGTGATCTTCCTCGCGCCGAGGCGGTGCATGCTCCCGAGCAGCCTGGCGCGCAGCGCATCGTGACCGCCGCGACCCGCGATCGGGACGAGCACGTGCTTGACGTCCCGCACTCGCCACCCGTGCGGCGCGCGGAGCACGACGACATCGCTCCCGACCGATTCGACGACACCCTCGAGTTCCATGCGGATTTCCGGCGTGTCGAGGCTGCTCAACCCCAGCAGCAGGCACTCGCACCGGTGCGTTTTGGCGACCCTGGTGATCTCTGTCCAGGGGTTTGTCGCCACCGTTGTTAACGCTTCGGGGCGGAGCTGGCGCTCGAACGATGCCGCGAGGGTTTCGCGGAGGACCGCCTGCGCGTTGGCCAGCGAGGCTTCGGCGTCGGGGTGGTCCTCGTCCGGCGGCCTGGTGATCGTCAGCGCGAGCACGCGCCCGACGACCGGGGGCGTCAGCGCGTTGGCGAGCGCGACCATCGCTTCGGCGTTGGCCGGGTTCGCGACAGGCACGAGCACGAGCGGACTCCGGCCCCGCAGGCGCACGAGGTCGGCGTCCAGTGCTTCGCTGAAGGCGTCGGCGGAGCGTGCGCGGTGCGCGAAGAACACGAGGTAGAGCAGGCCGCCGAGCACCAGCCACGTCAGCGCGATGAGCCCGGCAGAGGGCACGCTGTACCCCTGAAACGCCGCGAGCGCGGCACAGGCCAGACCACCAACCACCGGTGCGAGGATGACCCAGCGGCGGCGCTTGGCGCCGAGCACCGCGGAACGCTTGCTCGCGAGGATCGCGATCAGGTGCGCCAGCGCGAAGGTCAGCAGGAAGATGAGGCTCGACGCGGCTCCGATCGTCGCCATGCCCCGCACGCTCAGCAGCACGGCGATCACGATCAACGCGGTAACGAGCACGGCGGATTGTGGGGTCCCGCGTTTCTCGCTCGTCGTGCCGACCCAGTGGGGGAGTGTCCGGTCGCGGGCCATCGACTGGACGACCCGGGACGCCGCGAGCATGTTCGCCTGGAGCGCCGAGAGCATCGACAGCAGACCCGCGACGATCACGAGCCAGAAGCCGAATGGTCCCAGGTAGAGTTCGGCCGCGATCGCGACGATGGCCTCGGGGCGCGCCTGACCGACGACCGCGACGTCTTCGCCGACGGGGATGCCGACCGTCGTGACGATCAGCAGCACCGGCAGGTAGATGATGAGCGCGATCAGCAGCGACGCGAACATCGCGCGCGGGATGTTCCTGCTCGGGTCTTTGACCTCACCGCCGATCGCCGCGATCAGATCGAATCCCTGCAGCGCGATGAACGTGAAGCCCATCGCCTGAACGAGCCCCATCCCGCCGTTGGAGAAGAAGGGGGTCAGCTGGTCCTTGATGGTTGCCGAGGGCATGTCGGCCAGTTTCCACAGCCCGATCGCGATGAGGATCCCGAAGACGAAGACCTTGCCGATATTGATGAACGTCCCGCCGCCACCGGCCTTGCGCATGAGGCTGAGCGCGTAGAACACGGTGGCGCCACCGGCGAAGAGCGTGACGATCCGAGGATCGCTCAGCCAATCGGGGGAAGCGCCGGTGCGTGCTTGCCAGAGCGTGTCGAGCGCGAGGACCGCGAAGGCGCCGAAGCCGAATGCGTAGAGGACGGCCGCGACGATCGACGCGAACCAGACGATCCAGCCGATCCCGAAGGCGGTCTCGATCGTCATGACTTTTTTGGCGAAGGTGTAGGTGCCGCCGGATTCGGGGAAACGCGACGCGAGTTGCGCAAAGCTCAGCGCGGTGATCAGCGCGATGATCCCGTTGAGCGCAAAGGCGAGGATCGCCGAAGGCCCGGTCGCCGCGAATGCGACACCGGCGAGCGCGAGGATCCCGCCGCCGACGATCGCTCCGACGCCGATCCCGGTCGCCCCGAGCAGCCCGACAGACCGTTCTGTTTCACTCCGCTCGCTCATCTGGTTCCCGCCATCAGCGCCATTGTCTCAGGGTCCCCCTCGATTGGGGACAGCGTACCGCAGCGCGTCCGAGGCTACGAATGAGCGTGAGAATGAGCATCGCGCAATGAATAACCCGTCGACGCTGGTTCGACGGGTCCGGAACTATCCAAAGTGCAATGGGCCTGGGAGGATTCGAACCTCCGACCTCACCCTTATCAGGGGTGCGCTCTAACCAACTGAGCTACAAGCCCGCTTGAGCCGCTGGCGAGATCGCCGGGGGCCGCGTGGGGCAAGCGTATGACCCGATCTTGTCGGCGTCAACGATCCTGGCTTCTGAGCCTGAACGGGGTTTAACTGAGCGACAGATTCCTCGGGAAGAAGTCCAGTTTCATCGCCTCTTTCGCCATCCAGAGCGTTTCCTCGGCGACCACGTTGGCCCTTTGGGTGCCTGATTTGATGATATCGATGACGGTTGCTTCGCCGGACGGGCCCTCGAACTCCGCCCTTCGCTCTCGCATCGGTCCCAGCAAGGCGTTGATCGCCTCGGCGACTTCGGCCTTGACGTGGCCGTCACCGATGTCATCGCCGGCGGCGTACTTCCGCTTGAGTTCCGCGACGCGGCCCTCGTCGGTGATGAAGGCGTCGACGTACTGGAAGAGCGAGTTGGTGGTGTCGCCGGGCTCGGTCGCGGACTGCCTTCCTGTGAAGATCTTGTTGACCTTCTTCTTCACCTGCTTCTCGTTGTCGCTGAGGTAGATGCAGTTGTTGAGCGACTTGCTCATCTTGTTCACGCCATCGACGCCGACGAGCCTCGCGACGCGCCCGACCAGGCCCTCAGGGACCGGGAAGACGCCGCCGCCCTGAACATAGTCGGCGTCGTCCAGTTTTGGATCGACGCCGCAGTAGAGCTGGTCGAACTTCCGCGCGATCTCGCGGCACATCTCGATGTGCGGGATCTGGTCCTCACCGACCGGGACGTACTGCGGTCGGAAGGCGAGGATGTCGGCGATCTGCCCGACGGCGTACATCAGGAACCCGAAGGAGTACTTGTCGCCGAGCCCCTTGACGTCGATCTCGGTTTTGATCGTCGGGTTGCGCATCAGGCGCCCGTACCCCAGGAGCATGGCGAAGTACCACGTCATCTCGGCGATCGCGGGGATCTCGGTCTGGAGCACGATGCAGGATCGTTCCGGATCAACCCCGGCGGCGAGCCAGTCGCGGACGATCTCGATGGTATCGGTGCGGATGTCGTCGGGCGTTTCGGCGCGCGTGGTGAAGGCGTGCATGTTCGCGAGCAGGAAGTAGCAGTCATACTCGTCCTGCAGGCGGACGCGGTTCTCCACGCTCCCGACCCAGTGGCCGAGGTGGAGGCGCCCGGTGGGGGTGTCGCCGGTGAGGATGCGGGGTTTGTCGTTTGTCGTGGTCATCGGGGGTGAGGGTAGCGGGGACTCGGCGCTACAGCGAGATCAGGATATTGAAGAGGTTGAAGATCGCGTGCATCGCGATGGGCACGCCGATCCGTGCATTTCGCTCGAAGGCGATCCCCAGCGCGATCGAGAGGACCAGCAGCCCCGGCAGCGCCCGCAGGTCCGCCGCGCCTTGGTGGGCGAGCGCGAAGAGGATGCTGGTCAAGCCGATCGCGAGCCATCTCGATCTGGTCAGCGCGACGAGCGAGGACTGCAGGAACCCCCGGTAGAGCAGTTCCTCAGCGATGGGGACCGCGATGACCACGCCGACGACGGTCACCCACCACCAGAACGAGCCGCGACCTTCGGACATGAGCCGGAGCGTCTCGTGGGCGAGCGGGTCGGGTTCGATCCCGGTGATGTACTGGTGAAGGGCGGCTGCGGTGATGTTGACGAGCAGGATGATGGGAAGAGACGCGATGATCGCCGCCAATCCCCAGAGCAGGTCGGTCCATCGGAGCCGGAACCCAAGATCGGGCCATCGCGGGATGATCACGGTCAACAGCGCGACAGCAAGTGCGATCCCGGCGAATGCGGACCCCATCAGGAGGACGCCGCTGCCTCTGAGCGTCATGTTGCTCTGTTGAACGGGCTCAAGATCCCCTGAGAGGCTCAACGCGGTCACTGCTCCGATCGACATCCCGAGGTAGATCAGCAGCGCCCCGAGCGCCCAAATCATCCAGCCGAGCCGTTCGGGGAACCGCTTTGGGGGATCGAAAGCCCCCGAGGCGAGGATTCCCTTGCGGCGCATGATCCCTACACTCGCAATCGACGCGATCAGCAGGATTCCGGTGAAGATGATGGGCCTCAGGTCGCCGATAGCAGTGGGGACGCTTCCATCTGAGGATGCCAGTGCTGGGGTCGATAGAGCGAGACCGACGAGAAGGATGAGACACACACGCATGGGCGAGCAGCAGGACAACCCGAAGGTGACACTCGACGAGATCGTCGCGCACAAGCGCGAAGAGATCGAGGCCGCCAAGGCGGCGCGTCCGCTCGAAGAACTCAAAGAGATGATCGAGGAGCTGGGTCGCCCGCGGAACTTCTTCGGCGCCGTCACGAGGCACGAGCGTGCCGACCACACCGCGGTGATCGCGGAGATCAAGCGCAAGAGCCCGAGCGCGGGGATGATCCGCCCGGAATACGCCGACGAGGATTTCGATCCAGCGGTCATCGCCCGAGCCTATCACGAGGCCGGCGCTTCGGCGATCTCGTGCCTGACCGACGCGGATTACTTCGGAGGCGATCTCGCGTACATCCACCGAATCCGGGACGCGATCCCGCTGCCGGTGCTGCGGAAGGATTTTATCGTTGATCCGTACCAGGTCTGGGAATCGCGAGCGTTCGGCGCCGACGCGATCCTTTTAATCGCGGAGTGCCTGACCGAGGCGCAGATGGTCGACCTGATGATCCTCGCGCACGAGCTGCACCTGACGGCGCTGGTCGAGACGCACGACATGGAGAGCCTGCTGATGGTCAGGCCGCACGTCGGGTTCCCCGCGCGGAGTTACATGCTCCTGGGGATCAACAACCGGAACCTCAAGACGATGACGACGGATCTCTCGCACACGCTGCGGATGCTCGACATTGTCGATGACCCGAAGGTGCTCGTGAGCGAATCCGGGATCAGGTCGCACGAGGATCTGGTGAAACTCCGCTCCAAAGGGGTGCGGATCGCGCTCGTCGGTGAGGCGCTGATGCGCGAGGCGGACCCCGGCGCGGCGCTGGGTCGGCTGCTCAACGGGGACCGCTGATCGGTCGGGGTTGCCACTGCCGAGCAATCGGTGGACAATCCCCCGCACCGCACACCGATCTCCGGAGACCGCCGATATGAACCGCACGCTCGCTACACTCCTGACCTCCGCCTGCCTTGCTGGCGCCGCTACGCTGACCGGCTGTTCCGGCTCGACGACTCACGGCACGACCTACACGGTGACGATCACCCGGCACGTCGAGGCGTTCCTCCCGCACGACCACGAGACGGTCTACAACAAGGCGCTCGACACGCTCGAGAACACGTTCAAGTACGGCATCGAGGAAGACAAACTCGACGGACGGACCGGCTACATCAAGGCCCGCACCGCCAAGGGCAACATCGCGACGTTCTCGGTGACGCGCGACAGCAAATCGATGTCGGAGGTTTCGGTCTTTGTAGGGCCGGTTGGCGATACCGATGCGGCACAGGACATCCTGAGCCGGATCGAGAACGCGC
>JAJDDA010000137.1 GCA_029260535.1 Phycisphaerales bacterium
GCCGCATGGTCCGCGAGGTCGACTTCACCCCAACACGAGTCCGCACCGGTTCGCCGATCGATAGCGCGATCCTCGCCGGCGCACCGCCACTGCACGGCTACGTCCTCACCCAGAGCAAACCGGCATCCGGTGTGATGACGCCGCTCGTCACCCCCGAGAACGAGCCCGTCCTCTCGCACTGGCACGTCGGTCTCGGGCAGGTCGCCGCGTGGACCAGCGATGCGCACGACGACTGGGCCTCCGACTGGATGGCGTGGCCGGGCTACCGAACACTCTGGGCCCAGATCACCCGCGTCATCGGCAGGGCCTCGACAAGCAACCGCGCCGAACTCATCACCGGGATCGAGGGCGACACCCTCCGCGTCCGCGTCGATCTCTACGACGACGACGGCGCCCCGCTCGATCTCGCCACCATCACCGGCAAGGTCATCGGACCCGAAGGCGAAGAAACCAACATCAACCTCCGGCCTGTCGGCCCCGGCGCGTACGAAGGCGATGCCCCCGCAACCAAATCAGGCCAGCACGTCGTCGTCCTCGCGCCGAGACAGGGCGCGAAAAACCTCGCCCCGGTCATCGGCGCCGCCTCACGCTCGGCGAGCGTCGAGTTCGCCAGGCTCAGCGCCAACCCGGGCGCCCTCGAACGCATCCGCGAGCGCACCGGCGGACGAACGCTCGATCTCGAAAACCCACAGAACGCGGACCTCTTCAACAGGGAAGGCCTCATCCCGATCATCGCCGACGCCCCGATCTGGCGCGCGTTGATGATCGCCGCTTTCGCCGTGCTCCTGCTCGACATCGCCACACGCCGCATCGCGTGGGACCGCCTCGCCTCGCGCGAGGTCCTCGGTGAGATCCGCGCCCAGCGCGCCGACCGTGTCAGGCGCCGAACAAGAGAGGCCGAACAAACCCTCAGTGCCCTCAAGAAAACGAAACGGCAAGCCCCATCCCCGACCGAACAAACGCAGCCCTCGACACAACCATCCGCAATCCCAACCGACCCCAACGCCAAGCCGGTAAAAATTGTCAAAGCCAAGGTTGCTCCTGCGGAACAAGAAGACGACAACGCCACCGGGTTGCTCGCCGCCAAGCGGAGAGCCCGACGCATGTACGAGGGCGACAACGAACAAGGCGATGACGACTAGCCATCGACTCCCGTGTCATAGCATCGCTGTCCCCCTACCCTGTATCCCATCTCCCGTACCCCATCGCACTCTCCGACGAAAGGACCGAACCGTGGACCGAGCGGACTTTGAACGCCTCGCTCTGGAGCAGCTCGATGCGCTGCACCGGATGGCGATGCAGATCAGCCGCCGCCACGACGAGGCCGCCGACCTCGTCCAGGAGACGTACCTCCGCGCGCTCAAAGCAGCCCACCGCTTCGAGGACCAGGGCCAGGGGATCCGCCCCTGGCTCTTCCGCATCCTCATCAACACGTTCTACACCAAGCGAAAACGCGACAACCGGGGCCCCACCTCCGTCGCCGAGTTCTTCACCGAAGAATCCAGAGAGACCACCCCCGCCGAGCCGCCGCCGGCTTGGGATCTCGCCTGCTTCGATTGGGAGCACGTCGACGAGCGCATCAAGGCCGCCGTCGAGGACCTCAAACCCGAATACCGCGCCGTCCTCCTCCTCTGGGGCGTCGAGGGCCTGAAGTACCGCGAGATCGCCGAGATCGTCGATTCCCCCATCGGCACCGTCATGAGCCGCCTCCACAGGGCCCGAAAACTCCTCGCCGACGCCCTGAACGACTGCACCGAGGAACTCGGAGTCCGCACAACCCGCACCAACCCCACAGATCTCTGATCAGACGCCGGGGATCAGATCGACCAGAAAACACCGGAACAATCCGCCGATCCCAACAGTTAAATCTACGGAACAAGGCCTCAGCAACAGTTTCACCAATGACCGATTCAATCCCCAATCCCGACCGCGCCCCGCTGCCCATGGACTTGGCAACGCTGATCCGCTGCGCCGCCGACGACAGCCTCTCCCTTGAGCAGGCCGACGCGCTCCGCGCCCACCTCGCGGACAACCCGCAGGATCAGGCCCGCATCGATTTCGAGCGAGGCCTCCGCGACGCCACCGCCAAGGCGATGAACACCGGCGCCGCCCCAGCGGAACTCCGACAATCGATCGAAACCATGTTTGCGGAGCAGCAGACCGCCGACACCGTCGGGCCACCCGAAACAAAGAGCCACTCCTACTGGAGCCAGCCCCGCCGCGTCGGCGCCATCGCCGCGCTCATCCTCTTCGCGTTCAGCGTCGTCCTGATCATCCAGCGACCCAACCAAAGCAACGGCTGGTCCGCCGGTCTCTCCCAGCGCGTCGTCAGCTGGATCCAGACCGAGCACAACAAGTGCTGCGATTCCGATAAGTACCGCGAGAAGAAACTCAACGTCGTCACCGTCGCCGACGCCCAGGAACGATCCCGCATCGATCTCGGCGCTGCGCCCACGCACATCCAGATCGAAAACGCCGGCTACAAATTCGTCGGGTACGGCTCCTGCCATATCCCGGGCGGAGGCGCCTCTGGTCAGATCATCTACGCCCCGATCAACGGTGTCGGCGAGCCCGTCAGCCTCTTCGTCCAGCAGGACAACGGCCAACTCGACAGCGTCGCCACGAACAACGACTGCATCGAAGGCATCATCGCCGACCGGTCGAAGGCCGATCCTGGTGATCAACTCTACATCTGGCGCCGTGACGGGCTGATCTATTATCTGATCACGTGCACGCAGAACAAGGCCAAACCCTGCCTGACGTCCCTCGGGGCGCCCGACAACCGGATTTCGCTCTGAATTCAGACGATTCGCCGACCCCGCGCTGCCCAATCGACGTAAAACTCCATGCCGGTCAATCCCAGAAGGATTCGGCCATCGGCCCCCACATCGCCGATGAAGTGCCAGAAAGGCGCCGTTCTGTTTTCCGCGCGCCCCACGCACAAAGAGCCCTCACCGAGAGACCGGTCATGCGATCCAACACGCCTTCATTCACATCCCCGACGCGCCGAGTATTCCTCGCCGCCGGGATCATCGCCATGACCGCCAGCGCCGCCAGCGCCCAGGACGCCCTGGGCGACGGCAGAGGCCTCGACAGCAGCCTCCAGCAGGGCCGCACCGTCAACCCGCTGGGCCGCGACACGAACATCGCCGCCGAGGTCGCCTACCGCAATGCGCTCGTCACCGGCAACGTCCCCAACGGTATGAGTTTCCGCGAAAGCGTCGGGTACAACGCCGTCTTCGATTTCCGCACCGAGTTCGACCCGATCTCAGGCCGAGCCATCCCGCTCCCCTCCAACGAGACCTTCGACTTCCGCCGCGACTCGCTCACCTCCTCCTACCCCTCGCTCGGCCTCCGAGGCATCGAGGCCATCCGAGAGCAGGCCGCCTGGAGCACCGGCAACGCCTACAACGAACAACTCAACATCCCCATCCTCCGCCGCTCCGGAGGCGGGCAGTCCTCCGCCATGCTCTCCATCGAGCAGCAACTCGTCCAGGAAGGCTACGAGAACAACTTCATCGATCCCTTCCGCCTGCGTCCCCGGTCCATGCGCTCGACCACCGAGCACGCCGTAGGCACCGCCCTCGAAACACGGATCCTCGGCCAGACCGAAAACGAAGCGACACAGCGCATGGAGTTCATCCAGTCCACGCCCCTCCGTGGCGTCGTCTCCGAATCCGTCGTCACCGACAGCATGATCAGCCTCTTTGAAGGCAAATCCCTCGGCGCTCCCAACCTGCTCACCGACATCGATCCAGATGGCGCCGAAGACGAAGCCTTCGGCTACGACGCCGTCGTGACAAGGATGAGCAAACTCTTCAACGATCGCTACGCGGTCCCTGAACCCGATCCCTACGCAACAACCGGCCCCGCTACCGATCCGAACAACTCCATCAACACCACCGCCGACCCCGCCGACGAGACCCCCCAACGCCTGGAATCTGCCCCCGACGCCCTCGAACGCCTCCGCAACCGGCTCCTGGGAGTCAACACCGCTGACGAAACCGAGGAGGAACCGGAAGACACCGGTGTCATCGAGACGCTCCGCGACCTCTTCCGCGACGAGAACAGCGCAGGCGAAGACCGCATCAACCGTCTGGCGCCGCCAAATCAGCACAACCGCAACCTCTTCGCCGAGAACATGCAACGCGGCGAAGCCCTCATGGCCAACTCGCGATGGTTCGACGCCGAAGAACGATTCAGCGCCGCGCTCCGCCTCAGCCCCGGCGATCCCATGGCCTCCATCGGGCGCCTCCACGCCCAACTCGGCGCCGGCCTCTACCTCTCCGCAGGCGTCAACCTCGATCGCATCTTCCGCGCCAACCCCGAACTCATCGCCGCAAGATACGACAGCCACCTGCTCCCACGAAGGGGCCGACTCCAGCGCATCGACAACAGGCTCCGCCTTAACATCAGGCACAACACCGACCACGCCATCAGCAGCGCCCTGCTCATGGCCTACCTCGGCTACCAATTCGAAGACCGCCCGACCATCGAGGACGCCTTCGCCTCGCTCGACCGCATGCACACCGAACGAGGCGACGAACCCGACGTCCTCGAAACAACACTCCGCCAAGTCTGGCTCGGCCCCTAAGCCGGGGCTACAACTGGTCCCGATGCGCCGCCAACAGAGAGACATCACCGATTTCCTCACCGACGGCTCCCTCGCCGGACTGTGCGCCGCTGCCCAGAGCATCACCGGGATCCCTATCGCGCTCCGCGCCGCCGACGGGAGCACCGTCGCAGGCGAGGCGCCCAACCCGGATACCACCGACGAGTTCTCCACGCCGCTGAGCATCAACACCGGCGATATCGGCTCCCTCGTCGTCCCCAGCGGCGCCCCGAAAGCGAACCAGACCTCAGATGATGTCCGTGCTTTCCTCACACGACTCGCGAGCGTCGTCGGCGAGATCTGCGATCGCGACGTCGAACTCCACGAGCATCTCGACGAACTCAGCGCTCTCTACAAGCTCTCCTCCATGCTCGTCGGCGTCACCGACCTCGACCAGATCCTCACCGCCGGCATCGAGATGGCCGTCGCCGTCCTCCGCGTCGACGCCGGTGCGATCAGGCTCCTGACCGACAGCGGAAGCATGCTCAAACTAGCCGCGAATCACGGCCTCAGCGAGAACTACGCCGACGCCACCGATTCCGTCGCCGTCGACAAGGCCTCCGATACCCACGCCCTGACAGGCGGCATCGTCCTCTTCGAAGACCTCCTCCGCGATGGCAAACCCATCCACCCCGAAGCGATGGAGGCCGAGGGTCTCGCCAGCATGATCAGCGCCGGGCTGATCTTCCGCGAACAGACCCTCGGCGTTGTCCGGCTCTTCACCCGCGAGAAACGCACGTTCACGAAGTCCGAGCAGAATCTCATCCTCTCCATCGCGCAGCAACTCGCCGCAGCGCTCGCCAGCGCCAGGCTCGTCGAGGCCGAGACCAAGAGCATCGAGATCAAGAGACAGGTCCGCCGCGCCCGCGCCGTCCAGCGCCGGATGATGCCCGCCGAGCGCGTCGAGTCCACCGGGCTCGACATCGCCGCACGCTACCTGAGCAGCTCCGATCTCGGCGGTGATTTCTTCGATACGTTCGACACCGCGCAAGGCCAGGCGTTCATCGTCGGTGATGTCGTCGGTAAAGGGATCGCCGCCGCGATGCTCATGTCCTCGCTCCGCGCCACGATCCGAACGCTCTTCGATGCCGATCTCCCCGTCGAGAGCGTCATCGCGCAGACCAACAAGGCGCTCACCAGGGACACCCAACCCAACGAGTTCGCCACGGTCTTCGCCGGAGTCATCGATCCCGACACCAACACCCTCCGCTACATCAGCGCAGGGCACGAGCCGACACTGCTCATCCGTGCCGCACCGGAGAACAATCAAACGCCCGACGAAATCATCGAACTCCGAGATGGCGGCATGCTCATCGGCATCGACGCCGAACAAACCTACGAGCCCGGAACCATCGCCCTCAGGCCGGGCGACACCCTCCTCGCGTACTCCGATGGCCTGACCGAAGCGATGAACTTCGAGAAAAAACTCTACACCAGAGAACGTGTCAAGCAGGCGCTCGCAACGGTCCTCACCGAAGACCCCAGCGCCACCGCAGAACGCATCGCCGACCAGACCCTCTGGTCCATGCGCTGCTTCACCGGGATGTGCGAACAAACCGACGACGTCACCCTCATCGTCGTCAGGGTGACATAACCACGTTGATCTTTGGACGCCGAGTCTGAGGCTTTGCGAAGGCTCGGATATCGAACACCCGAGACCCGTACAACTACACTCCGCTTTGGGCGCGTAGTGTTTTTGAATGAGCCTTCACAGTAAAAAATCATGATCTGTAACAATGACCACGCCCCTTGCCATTCTACCTGCCTGAGTTCGCTAGAATAAGGCAAGGCATCAATCAAATGACCACAGATGAGAATACATACATTGACCACAGCCCCGCAAAGGGGCGCGCGGGCATGATCCTGGCCGCATCCATCGCTTGCCTTGCGCCGGTTGCGATAAAAATGGGCCACACCGATCCGATTACAATAATTGTAATATTTATATTTTCAATCATCATCGCAATCATGTCGGCGACATGTTTTCATAAAACACATATTACTTGCACCACAGACACCTTTACAATCGGCGACGTGCAGGGCATTGAATTGCATAACTACGATATCTTTGTGATCTCAACTCTTGATCTTAAATCATCATCTGATGCAATTATCTTTCTGCATTCCGAATCGCAATCCGGGATCGGGATCCGCCTGAATCAATTCAATCTTTCGGACAACGCACTAAACTGGATCATTGCCAACCTTGAGCCACACCTCTCTTATGTCTCACGAAAAGACAACCGTAAACTTGTAAAATCTCTCGGGACTGCATTCAACTCAAAAAACGAATCCGAATTTGCTATTCAGCACGCGAAACATCAAAACCTATTTACAACAGAGTAACCCCGCCGAGAGTCAAGAGTGATTTGTCTCGAAGCCGTTTATCTTCTGCGTGAGAAACTGGGAGTGATGTGAGTTGACATGGGTTTCAACGCACGATATCCGAGCCTTCGCTGCGCTCAGACTCGGCGTCCAAAGCCCCTCCTCTACAGCCGATCCAGCGCCGTCACCATCTGCCCCCACCGCTGCTCGACCGACCCCGTATACCCGATCGAGATGCGCACCAGCCCCGGCGCAATCCCCGCCTCGCGCCGCTCCTCTTCACTCAACTCACTCGATGTCGTCTGCCCGGAGCACGACATGAGCGTGTCGAAGTACCCGAGGCTCACCGCCATGTATCCGAACCCGAGTTCGTTCTGGAGCGTGTTCATGAACCGATCCGCGCGCTCGGCGGTCCCAAGGTCCAGCCCGAACACCCCGCCGTACCCGTACCCCTCGTTGATCATCGACCCGAGCAGCGCATGCTGCGGGTGACCCGCCAGCCCCGGATACACCACCGATTCCCCGCGCTCGAGCAGCCGCTCGGCGAAGACCTGCGCCCGCCGGCTGTGCTCGGTGACCCGCAGCCCCAGGTGCGGAACCCGCATCGAGATATTAAACGCCGTCCGCGCATCCATCGTCGAACCGAGCAGCATCAGCGAGCCCAGCTGCAGATCCATCAGCGACCCGATGAACTCCTGCGTCCCGCACACACCGCCGGCGATGATGTCCGACGCGCCGTTGATGAACTTCGTCAGGCTGTGCACAACGATGTCCGCCCCGAGGTTCGCCGGAGACAGCAGCATCGGCGAGAACGTGTTGTCAACAATCAGCACCGCGCCGCGATCGTGCGCGATCTTCGCCAGCGCCGGGATGTCCGCGACATCGAGCGTCGGGTTCGCGATCGATTCAACGTACAACACCCTCGTCTTGTCGGTGAACGCCGCCGCGACGCTCGCGTGATCCGTGACATCCACAAACGCGCTCGTCACGCCCGCCTTGGCCGGCAGGTACGAATTAAGCAGCGCAAACGTCCCGCCATAAATCGTGTTCCCGCTGACGATGTGATCCCCGGCATTGCACACCTGCATCAGCGCCGCCGCGATCGCGCCCATCCCGCTCGCAGTCGCGTACCCCGCTTCGGTGTTCTCGATCGCGGCCAGCTGTTTGCCGAGCGCGTAAACAGTGGGGTTGAAATGCCGCCCGTACAGATAGCACCCGCCCTCCGGGCCGACGCGCCCCGAGAACAGTTCCGGCATCGTCTCCGCCGCCATCACGGTAAACGTCGTCGACGCCTCGATGGAGAGGTTCACCCCGCCGTGCTCGCCGAACTCGTGCCTCGTATCAGCCAGCGCCGCCTGCGGATCAAATTTGTTGCTCATTGCACTCGCTCATTGCAGGGATTATCCGATGCGTGACGCTCCGCCACGACTCAATCCCCAACCGCGCACGGGTTCTCACCCATCTCGATCGCGGCGATCTTGCTCACCCGCCGCTGGTGCCGACCACCCTCAAACTCCGCGCTCAGCCACGCGTCAACGACCTGCTCGATCGCCTTGACCCCAATCGTGTCCGCAGATAGACACAGCACATTCGCGTCGTTGTGCCGCCGGCTCATCTCCGCGGCGATCGTGTTGCCCACGAGCGCCGCGCGGACACCGTTGATCTTGTTCGCCGCGATCGACATCCCGATCCCGGAACCGCACAGCAGGATCCCGCGATCCGCCGCGCCGCTCGCCACCGCCTGGCCAACCCTGAACGCCGCATCCGGGTAATCGCAAGGCTCGTCCTCGTTGCAATGCACAACAACAACGTTGTGCCCCTGATCGCTCAAACGCCGAACGAGACCCAACCCAACATTGACCCCGCGATGATCCGCTCCGATTGCGATGTTCATGCCAGAGTCTCCGCGAGCCGTGTACTGATGATCGCCTCGATACGCGAGGCGACCTGATCATAGAGCGCCTGAGGGCCCCCGATCGGATCGTCGATATCCGCTCCGACCGGGTCGAGCACCTCCACCCGGTCCCGCACGGTCGGATCCAACGAGATCACCCGCTGCGCGTGCCCCGCCGTCATGCACCAGATCGAGGTCGCGGAATCGATCAGCCCCTGCGAGATCGGCTGCGAGCGATGCCCGCTCAGATCCCCGCCCAGCGCCGCCACCGCGTTGACCGCCTCGGGCGTCGCAGGGGATCCGCCACCAGCAAAGACCCCGCACGACGCGACCTGAACATCATCACCCGACCGCCCGATCAGCATCCGCGCGATCGCCTCCGCCATCGGGCTCCGGCAGGTGTTCCCGGTGCAGACAAACAGGATCAGCCTGCCGTCATTGTTCTTGTTTGATTCTTCTGGCAAACCCGCTCCGATTTTGTACGAACCGTATTGTCAATCCACCACCGCCAGCACGCCCAGCCGATCGAGCAACGCCGAAACAATCGCACGCTCACGCTGATCGTCCCCGAAACGCCCCACCCGGACAACCACCGCGCCGTCCCGCGACATCGACGCCGCATGAAGACCGTCCAACGCTGCCGATTCGGTTGTGAACCGGATCTCGATCGGATGATCGCTCGCATTGATCAACCGATACCGACGGATGACCCCCGATCCTCCCCCAATCCGCACCGTTTCCGCCTCGACCAGCGCCAATTCCTGTTCCGCCGCTACGTATTTTACCGCCGCATCAAGGTCATCCCACTCCAGCACAACGCCCGATTCAGCCCCCACAATCGGGGTCAGTGCCTTGCCCGAACCGTCCCCACCGCACCCTGAAACGGCCAGAGACAGCCCGATCGCGACAATACCAAACAAAATACTATCAAATATCCGATCAAACATGGACCCTATCCGATTCTCGGGCGTAGAATCCCCGGTTGAACGAACAACAACCCCGACCAAACGTGCGGATGGATCGGACCGATTGTTCTGGAGTATGTCTTCGGTGGAACTAACCATCCGTGTCCCTCAAGGCGCCGAGCGCGTCCCGATGCTGGGAGTCGCTGAGCGGAATCTGAAAATGATCCGTGAAGCTCTCGGTGTCAATATCACCGCGCGCGAGGGTTCTGTCCAGATCGCCGGCGATCCCCACGCCGTCGAAGCCGCCAGGAGGTCCATCGACCGCCTCGACGAATCCGCCAGAGCGGAGGAGAATCTCTCCCGTCAGGAAGTCCTCGAACTCATCACCCAGATCTCCGCCGAGACCAGCGTCGTACCCGACGACCTGCTCCCCCAAGGCTTGGGCAACTCCACCACGGTCTCAGGATCCCTCTGGAACGGCCCCCTCGATGTCTACGTCCGAGGCCGCCGAGTCGCTCCAAAGTCTGCCAACCAAAGACATTACCTCGACGAGATCGCCAACAACGACCTCGTTCTCTGCTCAGGCCCCGCCGGCACCGGCAAGACCTACCTCGCCGTCGCCGCCGCCGTCCACATGCTCAAGGCCGGCGCGATCCGCAAGGTCGTCCTCGTCCGCCCCGCGGTCGAGGCCGGCGAAAAACTCGGCTTCCTCCCCGGTGATCTCGAAGCCAAGGTCAACCCCTACCTGCGCCCGCTCCTCGACGCCCTCCACGACATGATGGATTACGGCACCCTCCAGCGCTTCATGCTCAACGACATCATCGAGATCGCGCCCCTCGCCTTCATGCGAGGCCGAACCCTCAACGACGCCGTCATCATCCTCGATGAGGCCCAGAACACCACCAAGGGCCAGATGAAGATGTTCCTCACGCGCCTCGGCCAGCGATCCAAAATGATCGTCACCGGCGATACGACCCAGATCGATCTCCCCGATCCCCGCCAGAGCGGCCTGATCGACGCCGCCCGCCGCCTCGCCAGAGTAAAGGGCGTTGGCCTGACCGCACTCGAATCCTCGGATATCGTCCGCCACGACCTCGTACAGCGCATCGTCGACGCCTACGGCCAAGACGACCGGAACCCATCCGCCAACTAAGCGTCTGCACACCCAACACGCACACTGAACCGATTCCAAGCACAGTCCACGCCAATACATGCCCGACACTCCAAAGAATCCAGGCTCCAGGCCCGCGACCGCCAGCAAGGCCCGCCGCGAGCAAGCCAAGCGCTCTGCGCCCAAGCGCACCCCGAAGTGGCGCACGATCACGCAGCGCCCATCGACCGCGCGCGGTCTCCTTGTCGGCCTGCTCTTCACGCTCCTGATCGGCGCCATCGTCGCCTGGACACGCGAGCAACCGCTCATCGCAACCGACAGCATCATGACAAACACGCGCCTCGTGCGCACCGAGTTCAAGGTCATCGACGAAGCCGGCACCGACAGCCAGCGTGAACTCGCCCGCATCCGCGCCCCGCGCGTCTACCGCGCCAACAAGAGCGTCTTCGAAGAAACCCAGTCCTCCCTCGAGAGCCTCCCCAAAACCGTCGCCGACGCCGAGAACCTCATCAAGGTCGCCCCCGGCATCGTCGATCGCTTCCAGCTCACCCCCGTCCAGCTCGACGCCCTCCGCGCCTACGCGCTCGACGACGCCGCCAGCGACACCTGGACCGGGCAGCTCGTCCCCGCGCTCATGGAAAAACTCCGCTGGGCGCCCATCCTCGATAGCGAGACCTGGCAGAACGAGATCCAGGAATCAACACGGAACATCGAACTCCGCTACGACGAGGACGAGCCCTTCATCCGCAACAAGGACGGCGCGATCAACATCGAGGGCGCCAGGCTCGAAGAACGCATCACCACCGTCGTCCGCAGCGCCGGCTTCGACGCCCCCATCGATGCGATGATCATCGGCTGGCTCCTCCGCGAACCGCGCCCGACCTACGTCCTCGATGAAGAGGCCACCCGCACCAACCGCAACGCCGCCGCCGCAGCAGCGCCGCTCCAGTACATCACCTACGAACCAGGCCGAGAGATCTACCGCAGGGGCGATGTCCTCACCGAAGACCAGCGCGAGGTTGACCGCCGCGAACGCGCCGCCACCTCCGCGGTGTTGACCACCCCGCAGCGCTGGCTCCCCAGGCTCGGCGCCCTGCTCGCCACCTTCCTCGCAGCCGGAGGCGTTGGCTTCTACCTCGCAAGGTTCTGCCCGCGCATCACGCGCAACCCGATGCGCGTTATCGCCATCGCCTCCATCGTCCTCGCCGCCACCGCGATCGCCGCGTGGACCACGATCCAGACCCCCGGCGCCATCGCGCTCACCTCAACAGCGCCGACCATCTTCGTCGCCTTCATCCTCGTCATCGCCTACGACCAGCGCACGGCGCTCGCGATCTCTTCGCTCCAAGCCCTGCTCGTAGGAGTCGCGCTCCACCTCCCCGCGGAACTCTTCATCACCGTCCTCGCCGGTGTCGGTGTCACCGTCTGGAAACTCGGCGAGATCCGCCAGCGCAACACCATCATCACCGCAGGTGTCTGGGCCGCCGGGGCCCTCGCCGGAGGCACCCTCGCCACCGAACTGCTCACGCTCCCCCAACAGGGCGGCGCGCTCTACCAGATCCTCATCGATGCGGGGATGGCCGCGACCGGCGGCCTGATCGTCACGGGGATCATCCTGCTCGTTCTGCCCACCGTGGAGCGCGTCTTCGACATCACCACAGGGATGACGTTGATCGAGCTCCGCGACCCGCGCAACCCCATCCTCCGCGAGATGCAGGCCAGAGCGCCGGGCACCTACAACCACTCCCTCGCCGTCGCCACGCTCGCCGAATCCGCCGCTGAAAAGATCGGCGCCGATGCGCTCCACCTCTACGTCGGCGCGCTCTACCACGACATCGGCAAGATCAACAAGCCCGACTATTTCATCGAGAACCAATCCCAGGGCATCAACAAGCACGACAAGCTCGCACCGGCGATGTCGCTGCTCGTCATCGTGGGTCACGTCAAAGACGGCGTCGAACTCGCAAGAGAGCACAACCTCCCGCGATCACTGCACCACTACATCGAGTCCCATCACGGCACAACGCTCGTCGAATACTTCTATCACCAGGCGAAACAGCAAGCCGACCAGGCGGAGCAGGACCAACCCTCCGAGATCGAGTACCGCTACCCCGGTCCCAAGCCGCGCACCCGCGAGGCGGCGACGCTCATGCTCACCGATGCCGCCGAGAGCGCGACCAGAGCGATGCCCGACCCCACGCCGAGCCGCATCGAAACGCTCGTCCACAAGCTCGCCTCGCGCCGCCTCATGGACGGCCAGTTCGACGAGTGCGACCTGACCCTCAGCGACCTGCACACCATCGAATCCTCCCTCATCAAGGGGCTCATCTCGATGCACCACGCAAGAGTCGCCTATCCCGAGGCGAACAAGGCCAATTCGAAATCAGGCACAGCCATGGACCCGCTCGCTGATAAAACGGCCCCATCAACGCGCACCGCGTGACTCACTCGGCGCCGTCAAGATCAGACGGCGACCTCTTCAGCGATCCAGCGCCGCGCGTCCTCGATCTCGTCCAGATGAAAACTAAGCACCTCGGCTGAGATGAATGCCCGCAAAGGCCCAACGATCCAGCCGATCCACTTCTTGTCGGCGACCACCGCAACATGCGTCAGGTACTTCATGTGCCGCGGCGTCCACTTGAAATCGGCCCAGATCGCGGCCGGCTCCATCTTCCCGATGTGCCGGATGATCTCGATCATCTTGATCGTCCCGAACTCCTCGATCATCTCGTCCGCCTTCTCGGCAAGTTGGTCGAAATCCGCCTTCGTAAACGCGCCGTCCAGCGTGAACTCAAGAATGTTCGTGTCACTGATTTGATGAAATTCAAGCATCGCTCGAACCCCTTTCAGATAAAGCCTCGGAACAGAACAGAGGGAACACCGGCGCAGCGGATCGATCGCTCGATCACCCCGCCGTCACACCCTCACAATGATTCACAACCTCAAACGTAAACACCTCGCCGCCGAACCCGACATCCACCTCATCGCCCTCGCCGATCTCCCCGGCAACGAGCCGCGCCGCGAGCTGGTTCTCGATCCGCTGCTGGATCACCCGCTTGATCGGTCGGGCGCCGAACGTCGGGTCCCACCCCTCGCTCGCGATCGCGTCGACCGCAGCATTGTTCACCGTCAGCGTCACACCAAGCCCCGCGAGCCGCTCGCGCAGATGCCCGACCTGGATCCCAACGATCCTGCCGATCTCCTCGCGCGTCAGCTGATGGAACACGATCGTCTCGTCGATCCGGTTCACGACCTCCGGGCGCATCAGGTGCTTGAGCTCGCCGCGGACCGCCGCCTCGATCTCCCAGCCCTCGGCGCCCTGCTCGGTCAGCTCCTGGATCTTCGATGATCCGATGTTGCTCGTCATCACAACGATCGTGTTGCTGAAGTCAACCGTCCGCCCCTGCCCGTCGGTCAGCCGGCCGTCATCGAGCAGCTGCAGCAGCACGTTGAACACGTCGGGGTGCGCCTTCTCGATCTCATCGAGCAGCACAACCGCGTAAGGCCGACGCCGCACCGCCTCGGTAAGCCGCCCGCCCTCTTCATAGCCGACATACCCGGGGGGCGCCCCGATCATCCGCGCCACCGAGTGCTTCTCCATGAACTCGCTCATATCAATACGGACCATCGCCCGCTCGGTGTCGAACATGAACTCCGCGAGCGACTTGCACAATTCCGTTTTACCGACACCCGTCGGACCCATGAACAGGAACGAGCCGATCGGCCTGTTCGGATCGCCCAGCCCCGCCCTGCTGCGCCGCACCGCGTCAGAGACGGCACGCACCGCCTCCGACTGCCCGATCACGCGTTCGCCGAGCTCCTCTTCCATCCGCGTCAATTTCTCGCGCTCCGACTCGATCATCCGAGACACCGGAACACCCGTCCAAACGCTCACCACGCTCGCGATCTGCTCCGCGTCCACCTCTTCCTTAACCAGCAGATCCCCGGCGACACGCCGCGCCTCAAGATCCGCCGAGGCGCTCGTCAGCTGCTCATCCAGCACGCGCAGGTCCCCGTACTGGATCTTCGCCGCCTGCTCGAGCTCGCCGCGCCGCTGCGCCTGCTCGAGTTCCGTCTTCTTCTCATCCATCGCGACCTTGATCCGCTTGACCTCATCCAGGTCGCCCTTCTCGCGCCGCCACCGCTCCGACAGCGCGCCATCGCGCTCGCGCAGCCCGGCAAGCTCTTGCTCGACCGAATCAAGCGACTTCGCGCTCGTCTCGTCGCCGCCCTCGACCTCCATCTTCAGCGCTTCGCGCTCGATCTCCAACTGCATGATCCGCCGGCGCAACTCATCCAATTCTGTCGGCATCGAATCGATCTCGATCCGCAGCCGCGACGCCGATTCATCAACAAGGTCAATCGCCTTATCAGGGAGGAACCGATCCGCGATGTACCGGTGGCTCAGCGTCGCCGCCGCCACCAGCGCCGAATCCATGATCCGCACCCCGTGGTGCGCCTCGTACCGGCCCTTCAACCCGCGAAGGATCGCGATCGTGTCCTCCACGCTCGGCTGATCGACATAAACCGGCTGGAAGCGCCGCTCGAACGCCGCGTCCTTTTCAATATGCTTGCGGTACTCATCAAGCGTCGTCGCGCCGATCGCCCGCAATTCACCCCGCGCCAGCGCCGGCTTGAGCAGGTTCCCTGCGGACACCGCGCCCTCCGCCTGACCCGCACCGACGATCGTGTGCAGTTCATCGATAAACAGGATCACCCGGCCCTCGCTCGCCGCGACCTCGCGCAGCACCGCCTTGAGCCGCTCTTCAAACTCGCCGCGGAACTTCGCCCCGGCAAGCAGCGACCCGACATCCAGCGCCATGATCCGCGCATCCTTCATCCCCTCAGGGCAGTCGCCGTCAACCAGCCGCAGCGCCAACCCCTCGGCGATCGCCGTCTTGCCAACACCAGGCTCACCGATCAGCACCGGGTTGTTCTTCGTCCGCCGCGAGAGCACCTGCATGCACCTTC
>JAJDDA010000138.1 GCA_029260535.1 Phycisphaerales bacterium
GATCAGTGGCAGCCCCTTGAGGTACTCCGCCTCGCCGGTGCCGCTCATGGAAAGCGATACCGGGACACCGATGACGCCCCGCACCTTTTCGACAAACCGCGACGGCTTGTTCTGGTCATCGCTCCTGACGCTCTCAAAGTCGACCGGGATCTTCTCACCCCCGGCGGTCTTCTCGTTGTACGTCTCGATCGTCAGGATCATCACCGCGGATCCGTCGCTGCCACGCTCGCCGGTGCGCACGCTGATCTGCGCATCAACAGTATTAATAGATTCTTGCTGTCCCTGAATCATGACCGCCTGACTCAACTGCGAGCTCGAATGCAACTCGTAAGTCGATTCCGACTCTGCCGAATAATCAGGACGGATGCTCGCCAATCCGCGATCACCGCAACCGGTCATCGTCAACACCAGGAACGCCAGCGCCAGCGCCAAGGCGCTGAGGCCGATCGACCGATCGTATTGCAAGAGGTTCCGCATCACCGTTGAGGGTACGAACCGCAGGCCGGCGGGTTCCCGAAATCGGCGGTCACCGTCGATCGGATGCCCCCGCGACCGCGCCACACCGTCGTCACGCGCAGCCACGCAGGGTTCATCAACGCGGACAGGTCGTCACGGATGAGGTTCGTCACCGCCTCGTAGTACGCGCCCTCGTTGCGGAACGACTGCAGGTACAGCTTCAGCGATTTGAGCTCCACGCACACCCCGCCGCCAGCGCCGGGCGCCGGCTCGAACCGAACGCACACCTCGCCAAAGTCAGGATGCCCCGTCACCGGGCACACCGAGGTGAACTCCTCGGCGACATGCTCGATCACAAAGGGTGTGTCGGTCGGCGTCGGAAATGCTTCAAGCAATGAGGCGTCAGGCATAGGCGAGCGTAGGGATCATCACCCCAATCGACCACGCCCGGGACCCAACCGGGCGCCGAGTCTGATCGAAGCGAAGGCTCGGATATCGCTCCCGCCCTTACCCGCACCCCTTTCCGAATCCGGCGATGAGGAGCCCCAGGTCGGCCGTATCAACGATGCCGTCACCATTAATGTCGCCTCGATCGGCGGTGGTGTTGAAACCAAAGTTACCGATGAGGATGCCCAGGTCGGCCGTGTCAATGACGCCGTCACCGTTGAGATCCGCTGGGCACGCCGCGAGACTGAAGACGTACGCCGAGCCGGAGGCGCTGCCGCCGTCGTCATCGTAGTGAGCCCCGATCACGGCTCGTTCACCGCTGACTGCGACCGCGAAGCCGAATCGGTCGCCCGCCGCGGCATCGCTGGGGGTGAACTTGAAGAGCTCCTCGCCCGTGCTGCCGTCGAAGACGTACGCCGAGCCGAAGTCGATGCCGCCGCCGTCGTTGTCATGGCTCGCCCCGACCACGATCCGATCCCCGCTGACAGCGACGGAACGGCCGAATTGTTCGCCCCCCACCGCGTCGTTGGCGGTGAGTTTGAAGAGTTCCACGCCCGTGCTGATATCGAAGACGTACGCCGAGCCGGATTCGATGCCGCCGCCGTTGTTGTCCTTGTAAGCCCCGACCACGGCCCGGTCCCCACTGACGGAGACGGAGATGCCGAAGCTGTCGTCCTCCGCGGCGTCGCTGGCGGTGAGCTTGAAGAGCTCCAGGCCCGTTGTGGTATCGAAGACGTACGCCGAGCCGGAGCGGTCCCCGTCGTCGTCGTCCGCGTAAGCCCCGATCACGGCCCGGTCCCCGCTGACGGCGACGGAGAAGCCGAAGAGATCGTTCGCCGCAGCGTCGCTGGCCGTGAGCTTAAAGAGTTCCGCGCCTGTACTGATATCAAAAACGTACGCCGAGCCTGAGAAATCGCCGCCGTCGTCATTCCCGTCAGCCCCGACCACCACCCGTCCCCCGCTGTAAGCGACGGAGGCGCCAAGATGGTCGCCCGCCGCGGCATCGCTGGCGGTGAGCTTGAAGAGTTCCGCGCCCGTGCCGCTGTCGAAGACGTACGCCGAGCCGGAACCGCTGCCATCATCGTCATCCGAGAACACCCCAACCACGGCCCGGTCCCCGCTAACGGCGACAGAGCGACCGAAGAGGTCGCCCTGCGCGGCGTCGCTGGCGGTGAGCTTGAAGAGTTCCACGCCCGTACTGCTGTTGAATATGTACGCCGAACCGGAACCGCCGCCGTCGTCGTCGTCATAGCGAACCCCGATTACGGCCACTTCTCCGCTGACGGCGACGGAGGAACCGAACCAGTCGAACGCGGCGGCGTCGCTGGCGGTGAGTTTGACGCGCTGCTGCGCCGAACCCTGCGCTCCGCGGTCGGCGTGTTGAACAGAACCCGAGCTGACCGCCGCAAAAGAAAGAACCCCCGCCAGCGCGACCATCGTGAACGCCGCGGCTGCTCCCGGTTTCATGGTTCTTGTGTTCATCACTGCTGCTCCCAGTTTGGCGCGGTCGCATCCCGGGCGCGGTTACTCGATGTTCAAGATCAACAGAGTAACGATAAAAACCGAAAACGAAGAAACAATATTAAAAACGAAAGGACTCGGCAGAGACCGGAGCTACGCACAGCGGAACCACGCCTGGGATGAGCAAAGCGAATCCCAGGATTTGCACCCCAACCATTAATTCAGTCGTACCGGCTCAGCAGATCAACAATCTTCGGCTGACCCCGCTTCACCCGGAGGCTGTGCCGGAACGCCTCGACCGCGTCGCGCCGCGCCTGGGTATCCACCCGCTGGCTCAGCAGGTACTTGTTGAGCAGGCAGACCCCGATCCCGTTGAGCGCGGGAAAATGATCCGGATCAATCGCGACCGATTCGTTGAACGCCTCCAGCGCCGACTCGTACCGCCGGAGCCGGAACCGGGAGAACCCAAGCCGCTCCCATGCTTGCGCTGTTGGATCGATCTCCACCAGCCGCTCGAGCGTGTTGGACATCTCGATGTACCGCTCGCCCTTGCCGAGGCTCGTCGCCAGGTTCAGCAGCAGCGGCGGTGTCAGTTCCATCAGTTCCGCCGCCGCCTGGTACTGCCGGACCGCCTCGTTGTGCCATTCCAGCGCCGCGTACACCGCGCCGAGGTTCACCCGCGCGGTCCCGACATCGCCGTCAAGCTGGACCGCCTTGCGAGCGTAAGGCAGCGCCTGCCTCGGCTCGTTCATCTGCAGGTACGCCGTCGCGAGGTTCAGATTCGCATCGAAATCCTCAGGCGTGATCGAAAGCGCCCGGATGTACGCGCGGATCGCGTCGGTCAGCCGGTTGAGCATCTGCAGCGCGAGCCCGTGCCCGTACTGCGCATCAAAGCTCCTCGGCTCCTGCTTCGCCGCGACACGGAAGCGACGTTCCGCTTCGTAATGGTTCCCGCGATCCTGATAGATCTGACCCATCCCGATGTACGCCGTCGTCAGCGTCGGGTTGTCCTCGATCGCCAGCGCGAAGTACGTCAGAGCGTCGTCGAACCGACCCTCATCGCGGAGTTGCTGCGCCGTCGAAACACGCTCGACGCCGCGGACCTTGATCTGCTTCGCCGTCAGCTTGGGTGGTCCGGTCTGCTCGGCGGTTTCGCACCCGGTGATCCCCACCGTGCACGTGACAACAACAGCCGCCGTCAGGATTGACAGCGCCCCCGCGCGGACCGATGCGGTGATAGTTCTGGTGTGCCAAGCGACGGACATGGGCGGACGAAAACTCCCTGAAATCGACTGCTCCCCGGATCGGCATACTCCAGCCAATCAGGGGGACCGCTCTTATCGGCACATTGAAGGTGCAACTGCTTTCTTACTGACCGAATCATCCCGAATCATCCGCCGCAACCGCCGGAGATTCACCGTATCCCAGGGTGTGCCCTTGTCGGTCTCGCCCTTGGGGGTTTCAAGAACCATCGGTACGCCAGCCAAACCGGCGCAGTTCACCACCGCGGAAAACCCGCCCTTGCCGACCTGCCCTTCCCCGATGTGCTCGTGGCGATCGATATGCGACCCCAAAGCCCCCTTCGAGTCGTTCAGATGTACCACGCGGACATTCTTGAATCCACAAACCTTGTCCAGCTCACCCAGAACCTCCTCGGCTTTCTTCTCGGTCGTAATGTCGTAACCCGCTGCCAAAGCATGGCATGTGTCAATACAGAACCCCACCCGATCGGCGAATTCCGTCCCCGCCTGGTCGATGATCCGCTGACGAAGATCCGCCAGTTCCTCGAACGACCGCCCCAGCGTCGAACCGCCCCCGGCGGTGTTCTCCAGGCAGAGCGTCACCTTGAAATCGGGCCGTTCCTGGAAAAGCTGCTTGTACGCCAGCGCGATCCGGTCCAGACCCGCGTCCTCACCCGATCCGGTGTGCGCCCCGGGGTGCGAGACGAGGTGCGGGATCGAGAGCTGATCACACCGCGAGAGCTCTTCCCGCATCAGATCGATGGATTTCGCCCAGAGATCATCCTTGGGTGAGGCCAGGTTGATCAGGTAGCTGTCGTGCGCGACCGTCCGGTCCCGCCAGCCGAGCCGATCGAGGCCTTCGAGCCAGTCCTGCTTCGGACCATCTTCAAGAGGCTTAAACGCCCACTGCCGCTGGTTTTTCGTGAAGATCTGGACCGTTTCGAGACCGAGCCCCTCCGCTTCATTGAGCGCATTG
>JAJDDA010000139.1 GCA_029260535.1 Phycisphaerales bacterium
CTGCGGCGCTCATCCGGCGCAGCATGATCGCTGCCGGCGTCACCGCCGCCGCGATCACCGGGCCCGCCGCTCTCGGCGACTCGGCGCCCGTCTCCGGCGAGTTGTACCTCTCGGGGCTGTCACGCCCGGTCGAGATGGTTCAGGACCCCGCCGACGACAACGTTCAGTTCATCGTCCAGCAGTCCGGCCTGATCCGTGTCGTTGAGAACGGCGCCCTCACCGGCGGCAACCTTCTCAGCGTGACCGCGCATGTCGGCTCCACGTCGAACGAGAAGGGCCTGCTCGGCCTTGCCATCCCGCCCCAGGGTGTCAGCAGAAACGACGAGGATTACGTCTACGTCAACCACACCGATTTCCCCGGCGGGTTCGGCGGCACCAACTTCACGCACATCGTCCGCTACCGCAGGACGGCGCCCGGCGCGCAGAGCGTCGTGGACGCCTCCAGGAACGTGATCCTCTCCATCGAGCAGGACTTCGAGAACCACAACGGCGGGCACATCGCGTTCGGCCCAGACGGGATGCTCTACATCGGTATGGGTGATGGCGGCTCCGGTGGTGATCCCAACAACCGCTCCCAGTCGAAGAACCAACTCCTCGGCAAGATGCTCCGCATCAATGTCAACGTCCTCAACCCCGACGTGCAGACGTACAGCATCCCTGGCGACAACCCCTTCGTTGGCGCAACAGGTGATCTCGCCGGCACGCTGCCCGAGATCTGGGCGTTCGGCGTCCGCAACCCCTGGAAGTGGACCTTCGACGACTTTGGCTGCGCCAGCACCGGCGCGATGGTCATCGCGGATGTCGGTCAGGACCAGTGGGAAGAGGTCGACTACCAGTCCGGCGATTACGACCCCTCGGTCACCGCCGACCGCCTCAACTACGGCTGGCGCATCCGCGAGGGCCTGCACGCGTTCAGCTCCTCGATGCCCACCGATTTCCCCTCGTTCATCGATCCCATCCACGAGTACAGCCACGGCACCGGCTTCTCCATCACCGGCGGGCACGTCTACCGCGGGCCCTCGATGCTGCAGAACCGCGGCAGGTACTTCTTCGCCGACTTCGTCACCTCGCGCCTCTGGTCCATGGACGTCACCAACGGTGTCGCTTCCGATCTCGTGAGTCACTTCTCCGAGATCTTCAACGGGACCACCGGCCTGAGTTACTCCGGCGCCTCCGCCTTTGCCACCGATGCCGACGGAGAGCTGTACGTCCTCAACTATGGCTCTGGGCAGGTCATCAAGATCATCGCCACACTGACCCCCGGCGATCTCAACGGGGACGGCGTTGTCGATACCGCCGATCTCGGCGTCCTGATCGCCCTGTTCGGCACCACCGACACCGCGGCGGACATCAACGGCGATTGCACCGTTGACACCGCCGACCTCGGTGTCCTGATCGCCAACTTCGGCTCCTGATCAGAACCCAAGTCTTTTTCTAACAGCAGCGTCGCTCCGTCGACGCTGCTGTTTTTCATGCGCCGACCTAGACTCCCGGCGTGACACCAAAGCCGGACCAGCAATGGATCATCAACGCGCTCCTCGACGCTTACCGCGCCGGAGCGTTCCCGATGGGCGATCCGGACTCTGGCACACTCGATCTGTACACCGCCGAGCACCGGGGGATCTTCCCGCTCGATCCCGGCGCCTTCCACGTCCCCAAACGCCTCGCGCAACGCCTCAACACCAACCCCTTCACCATCACCACCGACACGCGCTTCGAAGAGGTCGTCCGCTACTGCGCCAAACCAAGGAGCGAGGACAACGGCGTCTGGATCTGTGAGCCCCTCGTCGATCTGTACCTGATGCTCCACGAAGCGGGTCACGCGCACAGCGTCGAAGCGATCGCGATCGACCCCGACACCGGGATTGAAACCCTCGCCGGCGGGATCTTCGGCGTCCACATCGGGGGCGCCTTCCTCGGTGAATCCATGTTCCACGCCGATCCCCCGATCGGGACCGACGCGAGCAAGTCGTGCCTAGTCTACCTCGTCGCCCACCTGCGGAAACAGGATTTCACCCTCTTCGACACGCAGATGACCAACCCCTTCCTCGAGCGGTTCGGCAACACCGAAATCTCGCAGGACGAGTACGAAACCATGCTCAGCAAAGCGGTCGATCTGGAGATCGATTGGGCGCCCTTCGCCCCCCACTGGCCGGACGCTTTGTAGACGGATTCCGCCTACGATCCGCCCTTTCCACCCCCGCACTCATTCGCAGGTACTCGTCATGGAAGTCGGCATCGTCGGAATGCCCAACGTGGGCAAATCAACGCTCTTCAACGCGCTCACCGCCGCCGGCGCTCTTTCCGCGAATTACCCATTCGCCACGATCGAGCCCAACGTCGGCGTGGTCTCCGTGCCCGAGCCGCGGTTGCACAAGATCAACGAGCTGATGCCCACCGAAAAAATCCTCCCGGCGCCTTTGCGTCTTGTAGATATCGCGGGGATCGTCAAGGGCGCGAGTCAGGGCGAAGGATTGGGCAACAAGTTCCTCTCGCACATCCGCCAGGTCGCCGCGATCGCGCACGTCGTCCGCTGCTTCGAGAAAGCGCCCGGCGGCGAGGACATCACCCACGTCGAGGGCTCGGTCGATCCGATCCGCGACATCGAGACCATCGAAACCGAGCTGATCATCGCCGACCTGCAGGTCGTCGAGACCGCGCTGCCCAAGTCCGAGCGGAACGCCCGCACCAGAGAGCCGGAAGCGATCGCGAGGCTTGAACTGCTCAAGTCGATCCTGCCGGGGCTCGAGTCAGGCAAGACCGTCCGCCAGATGCTCGTCAACGGTGAGATTTCCGACGACCCGGAGCAGCGCCGGATCCTCAAGGGGATGGGGCTCATCACCGCGAAGATGGTCCTGTTCATCGCCAACGTCGACGAGGACGACCCCAACGGCGAGGGCCCTCTCGCGATGAAAGTCCGCGAGCGCGCCAAAGCCGAGGGCATGATGTGCGTTCCTGTTTGCGCGAAGATCGAGGCGGAATTGTCGGAACTCGACGAAGAGGACCGCAGGGAGATGCTCGAATCCGTGGGGCTCCACGAGCCGGCGCTTGATGCGGTTGCACGTGCCGCGTTCTCGCTGCTCGGGATGCACTCCTACTTCACCGCTGGTCCTAAAGAGATCCGCGCGTGGCCGATCCCCGTCGGCGCCACCGCGCCGCAGGCTGCAGGGATCATCCACACCGATTTCGAACGCGGCTTCATCCGCGCCGAGGTCTACTCGGTGAACGATCTCGTGGAATACAAAACCGAAAAAGCCATCCGCGAAGCCGGCAAGCTCCGCGTCGAGGGCAAGTCGTACGTCATGCAGGACGGCGACGTGACGCACTTCCTGTTCAACACCTGATCGCTGTGTTCCCACAGCCGAGACCCACAAAAAAATCCCGCACCATGCGCATGGTGCGGGATTCTCCCTTTCGGGATTCGATCGGTCCTCTGGGAGGATTGAGAACCGAACGAGGTCGGTATCAGTTGGAAAAGGTCCCCTAGGGAAAACCCTGAAGGACCGATAACCAACGTCCATAATATCGGACCTTCACGTCAGAGCAAGAGCCGCCCCCCAGATTCGTGCGACAAAACAGATCTTCTTTGAATTCAAAGAGTTAGAGTTCGAGCAACGCGGCGCCCAATTCTCCACAATCAGGGCTAAACCCGCGCCACCTCAGCGGTGTAATTGGGCGATTCTTTCGTGATCCGGATGTCGTGGGGATGGCTCTCGACCATCCCCGCCGCCGAGATTCGGCAGAACTGGGCCTCCCGGCGGTACTCCGCCAGCGAGCCGCAGCCGCAGTACCCCATCGCGCTCCGCACACCCCCCACCAACTGGTAGACGAACTCCGCGAGCGAGCCTCGGTAGGCGACCAGACCCTCGACACCCTCCGGGACGAACTTGATCTTCTCGAGTTGCCCTCCAAGTTTTTCCGCTTGCCCGTACCGGTCGGCGCTCCCAGCGAACATCGCGCCCTCGCTGCCCATCCCTCGGTAACTCTTGTATCGGCGCCCCTGGCTGATGACGAGCTCGCCGGGGGATTCATCGAGGCCTGCGAAGAGCGAACCCATCATCACGCTGCTCGCGCCGGCGGCGAGCGCCTTGGCGATGTCGCCGCTCATGCGCACGCCCCCGTCGGCGATCACCGGGATCCCCAGAGGTTCCGCAACCTTCACCGCGTTCATCACCGCGCTGATCTGCGGGACCCCGACCCCGGTGACGACGCGGGTCGTGCAGATCGATCCCGGGCCGATGCCGACCTTCACCGCGTCGGCGCCGGCTTCGATCAGGTCCCGCGCGCCCGCCTCCGTCGCGATGTTGCCCGCGATGACCTGCACGCGTGCGTCGATCGCCTTGACCCGGCGCACCGTTTCCATGACGTTCTCGCTGTGCCCGTGCGCGGTGTCCACCACGATGATGTCTGCGCCCGCTGCGAGCAGCGCTTCGACCCGCTCGATCTGGAGCACCCCGACCGCGGCGCCGCAACGGAGGCGCCCGTTCCCGTCGGTGCAGGCGACCGGAAACTGGCTGAGCCGATCGATGTCGCGCATCGTGATGAGCCCCACGAGGTTCATCGAATCGTCGACGAGCAGGAGCTTCTCGACCTTGTTCTTGTTGAGGATGCGGTTGGCTTGCTCGAGCGTCGTGCCGTGCGGCGCGGTCACGAGGTTGTCCCTGGTCATCACCTCGCTGATGGGCGTGGAGTCGTCCTCGATGAACTTGAGATCGCGACGGGTCAGGATCCCGAGGACCCGGCCGGCGGTGCGCTCGCCCTTGCCGCCCTGATCGGTGATCGGGAAACCGGAGACGCGGTGCTTGCCCATCGCTCGCCGCGCATCGGCGACCGATTCAGCAGGTCCCAGCGTCACCGGGTCGTCGATGACGCCCGACGCCGATCGTTTGACCTTCGTGACCTCGCGAGCCTGCGCTTCGATGGGCAGGTTTTTGTGGATGATCCCAACGCCACCCTCCTGCGCGAGCGCGATGGCGAGTTCCGCCTCGGTGACGGTGTCCATCGGCGCGGAGACCAGCGGGATGTTGAGACGGATCTCTCTGGTCAGCTGCGTCGAGGTGTCGGTTTCGCCGGGGAGAATCGCAGATCGCCGGGGGATCAGGAGCACATCGTCAAACGTGATCCCTTCCGCAACGATTTTTTCGTTTTCGAGGTTGGTTCCCATAGCGCAACGTACCCACGGGGCGCGGCTCAGTCAACGAACCCCCGTGCCACGACCC
>JAJDDA010000140.1 GCA_029260535.1 Phycisphaerales bacterium
GGATCGGTTCGATGCCCGCGCGCAGCCGGAGCGCAACCTCGACAACGAGCCACGCTTCGAGGATTAGGATCACCGATGCGATCGCCACGAGCAGCCAGTCGTTGTTAGCGACCCACGAAGGCGTTTGTTCATCGCCGACGAACGCCTGCCACCCCATCGCCCATGCCGGGAGGATGAGCATGAGCACCGCCGGGAGCGCGATGAACCAGCAGGGTCGCTTCGTCGCGATGAGCCACGCGCCGATGACACAGAATGCGAGCCCCCCGAGCAACTGGTTCGTCGCGCCGAAGAGCGGCCACAGGATCAACCCGCCAGCGCCGGCGTTGGTCAGCGACCACGACTGCCCCGGCGCCGGGATCGCGGCGAGCGCGAGTGCGGTGACGACGGCGAAGACCGTGGCGCCGTGGGTGGTGGCGAGATGCTTGAATGGGTTCCAGATCGAGGCGTGCTGCTCGATGAGGTCACCCTCGAGGTGGGGCGCATCGCCCTCTTCCGGGTGACCGCCAAAGTCGAGGCGCCACTCGTTCTCGTGCGCGCATTCGGGGCAGACATCCGTCGGCGGGAGCCCGCGCAGGTTGTAGCCGCACATGGTGCAGGCGAGAGGGTTGGGGCGCGGGAGGAACGTCCGCGCCAATTCCTGGATGACATACCGCTGCAACCGGCACGCGGTGTCCATCGTCGTCCCGGCGAAGGACGCGACGAGCACGCCCATCAGCGCAATCGCAGCGGATGCGGGGATGCCGATGGACTTGATGAGGTTGGCGGCGCCGTCGACGAAGGCGCCGACCTTGGCGCCGAGGGAACCTGCGGCGGACCAGGATTGGTACTGGTTCTGGAATGCGATCTCGCCTGAAAACAAGGCAGTTTTGTTGATGCGATCGAGTCGAACCGCACCGTCATCGAAATCGAACACTGAAGGAATCTGGTGGTTTTCGTATTCAAGATCCGGTGCTGGCTGATCCGGATTCATGATGTAGTTGCCCTGTTTATGTGAATTGTCGAAGAATGAGAGCTCGCCTCGCCCTTCGGAATTTTTGGAAGAGAGCGCAGAGCCGTTTGATGGGCCCCAACCAATGCTGCGGTCTCTGCTCTGCTTGTAGATCGCTACTCGCGCCTGGATATCAGGATGGCCATAATCAGAAAAACCTGTCACACCAATGTCTGGCGATCGGTGTTCGATCAGTAAGTAGGTCCTGCTCATATCTGCATGAGGGACCTTGAGAATGGCCCCATCGAGCCAGGAATGGTCGTGGCCTGGTGAATAGCCGGTTGATCCTACTGGGCTGATCGACTTGCTGACCCCCAACCCCAACCCCGCCACACAAGACACAATTACCAACGTCGCCAAAAACGCCTCGGTCAGCATCGAACCGTACCCGACCGCCTGCGCATCCGTTTCGTTCTTGAGTTGCTTGCTTGTCGTCCCGCTCGACACCAGGCAATGAAAACCGCTGATGGCGCCGCAGGCGATCGTGATGAACAGGATCGGGATCATCGGTGGCGCGCCCTCGGGGGCGGCGTTGAAGACCGGCGCGACGATGGAGAGCGCAGGCCGGGTTGATTCGAGAGCCCCCGGGATCTCGTCCGGCGCCCCTCCAAAGAACGCCGCGACGACGAGCCCAACCACCAGCAGCCCCAGCGCCGTCACGAGTTGCAGCGCGTTGATGTAGTCCCTCGGTTGCAGCAGCGTCCACACCGGGAGCACGCTGGCGATGTACGCGTAGACGAGCAGCCCAGCGACCCACACGATCGTCGGCTGTGCCGCGAGGAACCCGTTGAACGCCCCCAGGAATCCCCAGTCGCCGAAGACCACGCTCGCGTACATCACCAAGAGCGCGATGACGCTCGGGATCAGGATGTTCCCGCCTTTGCGGTGGACGGTCAGCCCTATCACCACCGCGAGCGGGATTTGGACCAGCACCGGGAAAATCGCACCGGGGTACTGCTTGAGCACCGCCGCGATGACCAATCCAAAGATCGCCAGCACGACCCAGAGCGCCACGACAAGGATCACCAGGAAAATCAGCCGCACACGCGGCCCGAGCAGGTCACCCGCGATATCGCCAACGCTCCGGCCCTTGTTCCGCAGCGAGACGACGAGCGCCGCGAAGTCGTGCACCGCCCCCATGAACACCGACCCGACGACAACCCAGATGATCGCCGGGAGCCAACCCCACATCACCGCGATCGCCGGTCCAACGATCGGCCCGGTCCCGGCGATGGACGTGAAGTGATGCCCAAACACGACGGCTTTGCTCGTGGGGCAGTAGTCTTTGTCGTCGCGGAGTTCGATCGCGGGGGTTTGGTTGTTCTTGTTGAGCCGGAAGACGCGGCGCGCCAGCCACCTGCCGTAGGTGAAGTAGGCGATCAGGAAGATCACCCCCGGGATGAGTGCGAGCAGCAGTGCGTCCATGGTCTTGCATCATCCATGATTGTGATATGAAATGCCAGAGGGAAGAAGAAGGTGAAGCGGAGAGAAATGTTGGGGAGAACACGGGCGGGACGCCCGTGCCACCGAGGTGAGGAGTTGATATGCCCAATCGGATTGTTGATCTGAGCCATGTCATCGAGCCGGGGATGGTGACCGACGCACGGCTCCCGGTCCCGGTTGTGACCGATGTCTGGACGCGCGAGCAGGCTGCGGCGAACTACGCGCCGGGGGTCTCGTTCCAGATCGCGTCGATCCAGTTCCCGCAGAACACCGGGACGTATATGGATACGCCGTTCCACCGCCACGAGGGATTGCCCGGCACCTGGGACTACCCGATCGAGCGGACGACGGATTTACGAGGGATAGTGATCGACGCTCGATCGGTCCTCGATGAAGGCAAGCCTGCGATGGATGTCGGGTTGCTCGAGGGGGTCGACCTGGATGGCGCCGCGGCTTTGTTCTGGACCGGCTGGGATGGCAAGTGGGGGAGCAAGGATTACGCGTCGGGCGGGCATCCGTACCTGACCGAGGCGTGCGCACAGGCGCTCGTCGATCGAGGCTGCGTCCTCTTCGGCGTCGATGCGCTCAACGCGGACGACACGACGGATCTCGAGCGCCCCGCGCACACGATCCTGCTTCGAGAAGACGTCGCGATCGTCGAGAACCTGACCAACCTCGGAGCGCTCCCATCGAGCGGCTTCCGGTTCCACGCGGCGCCGGTGAAGGCGAAGGGGTTGGGCAGTTTCCCGGTCAGGGCGTACGCGATCGTGTCAGATTGACGGCATCCCGAAGACGCTGATGAGCAGCCCGAGGTCGGCGGTGTCGATAATCCCGTCGGCGTTGAGGTCGAAGTTCGTGCCCTGCAATCCGAAATTGGCGATGAGGAGGCCGAGGTCGGCGGTATCAATAACGCCGTCGGTGTTGAGGTCGGCGATCTCTCGTACGAGCCGGATCTCGATGTCGTAGCGGAGCGAGGTCACGTCGGCGCTGGCAAGCCGAGGGCCTGGGCCGAGCACGTTGGCGTCGGTGCGGATGGAGAACCCGATCTCGATGACATCGCCGAGGTTCCCGGCGAGCACGACGAAGGCGCTCTCGTCGACATCGGCGATGTTCGCGTTTTCATCGGCGGTGGTTTCGTTGGAGAGTATCGACTGCCCGTTGACGGTGAACGATGAGAGGATGCGCGCGTTGGTGGTCGGCGAAGCGCTGGCGCCGACTTGCCCATCGATGGACGCGAACGCGCGGATCTGGATCGGTTCGCCGTTGATCTCGCCGCCGGTCGGTTCGAGGCGGTAGCGCCATGGCGTTTGCTCGGGTTCGGCGCCTGGGGCGGCGCTGGCGCTGTGCAACTCTCCGGCGATGGCGACCTGGAAGATCTCGCTGGTGGTCTGCGCGATAGCGCGTGCCCCCCGGTGCGGATCGCCGATGGGGAGACTCACGAGCAGATCGGCGGGCTGGAACCCGGCGCTGTCGTCGGTGTCGAATCGGACGCTCGTCGATGCGAAGGAGGGCGAGCCGGGGGATTGCTCAACGATGTGAGTCAGGCTCGCGTCGTCGTGGTTGCCTGCGGAGAGGGCTCCGCCGCCGGCTTTTTCGTGTGTCCACGCCATCGCGACGGTGTGCTGAACAACGTTTTCCGCAGAGGTGACGCCGTCAGCGCCAACCGGTTCCCAGTGCACGGCACTGGCTGCTCCGGCGAACACGGACAGGACGAGCGCGGTGGCAGCAGATCTGTGTAGCATGGTTGTGGATCTCGCAATCGGATGCAGAGTCTGTTGATGACGTTTGATTATGATTGAATATATCTCGGATGGATTGGGCTTCCAACGGAAATCCAGGAGTGTTGCTCTGGAATGGAATCAACAGTGGGGTTTACCGCCGCAAGTGCGGGTCAGCCGGATATACTGCCCGTCCGCGAGCCGATGAGGCGACACCCAATAGAAGGTGGGGTGGCAGAGCGGTTGAATGCGCCGGTCT
>JAJDDA010000141.1 GCA_029260535.1 Phycisphaerales bacterium
GGTTTCGGTCGCGGTGCCGCCGGAGGAGGCGTCGCCTCCACCTGCGATCTTCGCGACAACCTCGGCGCGCTTGGCGCTGCGCTGTGCGACCTCTTCGTCGATCACCGCGAGCTCCCCCGCGGCGAGCCGGTTCATGAACTCGAGCCCGGCGAAGGCGTCGCGGCCGTAGTACGTGCTCTGGTACACCTCGCGGAGCTCGTTCTCGGCGTACGCGCGGTTGAGCGCTGCGCCACCCAAGATCACCGGCGCCTTGATCCCTTGCTGCGCGAGGTCGGCGAGGTTGTTCTTCATCACCGCGACGCTCTTGACGAGCAATCCAGAGAGCCCGATCGCGTCGGCGTTGTGCTCATGGTACGCCTTGAGGATGTTGGGCAACGTCTGCTTGATTCCCAGGTTGATGACGTTGAAACCGTTGTTGGAGAGGATGATGTCCACGAGGTTCTTGCCGATGTCGTGGACATCGCCCTGGACCGTCGCCAGAACCATCGTGCCCTTGCTCTGCGTGTCCGCTTTGTCCATGTGCGGCTCGAGCAGCGCGACGGAGGACTTCATCACCTGCGCGCTCTGGAGCACGAAGGGCAATTGCATCTGTCCTGATCCGAAGAGCTCGCCGACGACTTTCATCCCGGCGAGCAGGTGGTCGTTGATGATCTCGAGCGGCTTGTAGTTGGTCATCGCCTCGTTGATGGTCGGTTCGAGATCGCCCATCTCGCCGTCGATGATGTGCCGTTGGAGGCGCTCTTCGAGGGGGAGGTCCGCGAGGCGCTCCCGCTGCTCGCCGGCGGTCGATTCGTTGTCGTCGAAGAGTTCGATGAAGACGGTGAGCGGGTCGAAGCCCTCGCGGCGTCGGTCGTAGATGAGGTCCATCGCGGCGTCCCATCGCGCTTCGTCGATCTTGTTGCGCGGGAGGATCTTTGAGGCGTGGACGATCGCGCCGGTGAGCCCGGCTTCGAGGCACTCGTGCAGGAACGCGCTGTTGAGCACCTGCCTGGTCGCTGGATTCAGGCCGAAGCTGACGTTCGAGAGGCCGATCATCGTCTGGCATTCGGGGAGGCGCTCCGCGATGAGCCGGATGCCCTCGATGGTCTCGAGCGCGAGGCGGCGGTCCGCATCGACACCGGTGGTAATCGGCAGCACGAGCGGATCGAAGAGGATGTCCGATGGGTGCAACCCGAACTTGTTGACGGCGAGGTCGCAGATGCGCTCGGCGATCGCGATCTTCCGCTCGGCGGTCTTCGCCATCGCCTCTTCAGGGTCTTCGTCGATCGTCCCGGCGACAACACCAGCGCCGTACGCGCTGGCGAGCCTGCAGATCTCACCGAGTTTCTCTTCGCCCTCTTCGAGGTTCATCGAGTTGATGATGCACTTGCCAGGCGCGTGGCGGAGGCCCTCTTCGAGCACGTCGATCTGGGTCGAATCAACCATCATCGGCGCGGCGAGCTGCTGCGCGAACCGGGAGACGACCTCCCGGATATCACGCACGCCGTCGCGGCCAACGTAATCAACACAGACGTCGAGAACGTGGCTCCCGTCCTGGATCAACTCCCGGCCCATCGAGACGAGACCGTCAAAGTCTTCATCGTTGAGCAGGCGTTTGAACTTGCGCGAGCCGTTGGTGTTGGTGCGCTCGCCGACGATCAGGAAGGAGGTGTCCTGCCGGTACTCGATCCCGGAAAAAAGCGAGGTGCAGCCGCGCGGTGGGGGGCTCTTGGTGATCGGCGCCGAGGGTCGGCCATCGATCGCTTCGGTGAGTGCGCGGATGTGTTCGGGGGTGGTGCCGCAGCAGCCGCCGACGATGTTGACGCCGCCTTGTTCGACGAACCGGAGCAGCGCTTCGGCGAAGGGCTCGGGGCCCAACGGGTACGAAGGCTCGCCATCGAGCAGCTCGGGCAGGCCGGCGTTGGGGATGACGCTCACGGCGCGGTCCCAATGCTCGGTGAGCCACCGCACGTGGTCGGTCATCTCTTCAGGGCCGGTCGCGCAGTTGAGACCAAGCGAGGCGATCGGGTACCCGCGCAATGCCTCGGCGGCTGCAGAGATCTCGGTGCCGAGCAGCATCGTCCCGGTGGTCTCGATCGTGACGCTGACGAAGATCGGGATGTCGAGGTGTGTCTTGCCGGACTGGTGGAGCGCGTTGATGCACGCGTTGACGGCGCACTTGACCTGCAACAGGTCCTGGCAGGTCTCGATCTGGAGCGCATCGACACCACCCTCGATCAAGCCGAGCGCCTGCTCGGTGTACGAGGCGAGCATCTCGTTCCACGTCGTATTGCCGAGCGTGAGGAGTTTAGTGCCAGGGCCCATCGAGCCCAGCACGAACCGCGGGCGATCGGGTGTCGCGAATTTATCGCACGCCTGCCGGGCGACCTGCGCGCCGATGCGGTTGAAATCGCGCGAGCGCTCGGGGATCTCGAAGTCGGCAAGGACGAGCGCGTTGGCGCCGAAGGTGTTGGTCTCGATGCAATCACACCCTGCGTCGAGGAACGACTCGTGGATCGACTGGATCGTGTCGGGGCGCGTTTCGAGGAGGATCTCGGAGCAGTTCTCTTTGCCGAGGTAGTCGCGTTCGAGCGAGCAATCGCAGGCGTGGATCGAGGTGCCCATCGCGCCGTCAACGACGAGCACGCGGCGCGTCAGTTCGTGGAGGAGTCGGTTCATGGGCGGGGGCTCGGAGGTGAGAAAAGACTGAGGTCATCGATCATCGGCGATCGGTCAGGGGAATCTATTTCATCCGTTCATCCGGATCAAGTGATATATTGACCGGGCATCGGTGGGGATCACTGAAATCTGGGAGCCCTGGTTCCGAAAAAAGCCTGCACGACCGGCCCTGGCTATCACTGACGGCATATTTCCGGGAACGCATTCGATCCGATTGCGGGGGGTATCATCCCGACAATCAACACCCGCCGAGGCACGATCCAGAGGTCGCGGCAGACGGAGACTCCCATGCAGCAATCCGATCCCGCGATCAAAATCCGGGGCGTGACCAAGACTTTCGGCTCCAAGACGGCGGTCAGCAATCTCGATCTCGATGTCCCGACCGGGTCGGTCTGCGGCTTCCTGGGACCCAACGGCGCCGGCAAGACGACGACCATCCGCATGATCATGTCCATCTTCGGGCCTGACAGCGGCAACGTCGAGGTCCTCGGCAGGAAATCCGCCATCGAGTCCAAGGACCGCATCGGCTACCTCCCCGAGGAACGCGGCGTCTACAAGAAGATGCGCGTCGGCGACTTCGTTAAGTACATGGCCACGCTCAAGGGTGTGCCCTCGGCTGGGATCAACCAGAAGATTGATGATTGGCTCGAGCGGCTCGAACTCCCCGGCGTGCGCAAGAAGAAATGCGAGGAGCTTTCCAAGGGCATGCAGCAGAAGGTGCAGTACCTCGCAGCGGTGATCCATGAGCCGGAATTGATCATCCTGGATGAACCGTTCTCGGGGCTCGACCCGGTGAACGTCCGGCTGATCCGCTCGCTGATCGATGAGTTGCGCCGTGAAGGCAAGACGATCATCTTCTCGACGCACGTGCTCGCGAGCGCCGAGGCGCTGTGCGACCGGATCTTCATGATCAACAACGGGCAGAAGGTGCTCGACGGTTCGATCGATGCGATCCGCAACAAGTTTGATCCCAAGACGATCATCGTCGAACCGTTGAACACAGACAATGGCGCACTCGGTGTCATCGAATCAACCGAGGGCATCCGTCATGCGATGCAAACGGGCGACGACGGCCTGGTCGAAGCGCACATCAACGACGGCGCCGATCCGCAGCAGGTGATGCGCCGTCTGATGGACGCAGCGCCGATGCGGCGGGTCGAACTGCGCAGAGCGACGCTTGAGGATGTCTTTATCGCGATGGTGAGCCCCGGGGACACCGAGGAATCACTCCGCTCCGCGCTGAGCGGCGACGGCAGCCAGCAGGCACAGGGGGCAACGACCAATGCGTAAAGTACTTGCAACAGCAGTCCGAGAGTTCAAAGCGACGGCGCTGACCAAGGGGTTCATCTTCGGGACGTTCCTGCTCCCGGTGATCATCTGGGCGGTGCTGGGCGCGGCGTTCGCGTTCGGTCTGTTCAGCCCCGACCGCGACGCGATCAAGGGCACGATCGCGGTGGTTGATACGACGCCTGATGAATTCTTCGTAAACGGGCTCGAATCCTTCTTCGATGAAGAACGGCAGGAAGCGATCCGCCAGATCAAGATCGAGCAGGGCGAGGAGGCACTCGGGAAGGTGAGCGAGGGTGTCCCGGGCGCCGGTGGCGCTGTTGGAGCCGTGGATATTGACGGTTTTATGCGCAAGGCCCCCGAGGTCACGATCGAAAACGCGGGCCCGGATGCCGGTATCGATTCGCTCAAAGACCGTGTGACCAGTGGCGATCTACTGGCAGTGATCATCGCATCGCCAGACACGCTGCTCCCGCCGGAGCACGTCGGTGATGACGCGACCGAAGAGGAACAGGAGGCGGCGGCCAAGCGCAACAGCTATGAGTTGTACCTGGCGCCCTCTGTCGAGAGCGAGATCGCCGAGAACATCCGTGATGGTGTTGAGGACATCGTGATCGCAAGGCGCTTTGAGACCGAAGGTCTGGATCTGGCGTCGACAAGGCTGCTGATGCGCAGACCCAAGACGGACGTCCAACGATTCAATGAGGCCGGCGAAGCGAAGGACTCCAACGAGATCCTGGAGAAGCTGGTTCCGCTCGCGCCGGTTGTGTTCCTCCTCATCGCAATCCTCACCGGCGCCTCGTACCTGCTGATGAGCACGGTCGAGGAGAAGAACTCGCGTGTGATGGAGGTGCTGCTCTCGGGGATCTCCCCAATGCAGCTCATGACCGGCAAGGTGCTGGGGCAGGGGTTGGTCGGGTTGGTCATCCTGGTTGTTTATGGAGGGACCGCGATAGTCGGCGCGGTGGTCTTTGCCAGCAATTACGACATCCCGCCATCGATGATCCTGTTCTCGCTCGCGTACTTCTTCATCGGGTACTTCATCTTCGCAGGGATCTTCGCCGCGATCGGCTCCGCGGTGAACGAGATCCGCGAGGCGCAGGCGCTCCAGGGCCCGGTGATGGGTGTGATCATCCTGCTGGTGTACCTGTCGATCTTCGCCGGGATGAATGACACGAACTCGACGCTGACGAAGGTGATGAGCTTCGTCCCGATCTCGTCGCCGTTCGCGATGCCGATGCGGATCGCCAATGCGCAGGCGCCCCCCATGCTCTGGGAAGTGCTGGTTTCGCTGGCGCTGGGGCTCGTCGGCGTGGTCTTCTTCATCTGGGCCAGCGCGAAGATCTTCCGGATCGGCGTCCTCGCGTACGGGCAGCCGCCTTCATTGAAGGGGCTGATCGGCTGGGTCCGGCAGGGCTGAGTTGTTGAACTACAGCATCTGATAGGCGCATGAAAAACGCCCGGGATCTCATCCCGGGCGTTTTCTATTTCAACCGTGGTCGAAACCGATTCAGAATTTCGCAGCGAGCGCCACGAAGTAGTAGAAATCACTCTCGTCGAACCCGGTCCCCGGGTTGGAGTCGAAGACCTCGCGGACGCCGGCCTTGAGCGACCACGCCTCGGCGAGGCTGTACTCGATCCCGGCGTCACCGAGGAAGCGGTACTCGCCGGTGTCGTCGAGGTTGGGCAGGTACTCTGCGTTGGCGGTCATGCTCAGCTTGTCGTTGAACTTGTGCCGGAACGAGGCGCCGATGATCGCTTCAGGATCGGTGTTGTCGTCCCGACCGGAACCGCCGTAGGTGCCAACGACACCGATACCGACCCGGCCTTCGAGGTAGGTCTTCTCGTTATCGATAAAGCGGTAGGCGGGGCCGACGTGTGCGCTGATGCGCTGGTCCCAGACCTGGAAGCGATCAACCTCGAACGAGGCATCAGCGAAGATTCCCCACTTGGATTCGTTGAGGATCCAGGTGTATCGGCCCTGCGTGAAGAACCGGTTGGAAGTATCGCTGCCATCGCTCTCGGACTTGCGGTAGAGCGCGACGAAGTCGATGGTTGCCTTGTCGGTCGCCTTGTGCGCATTGAATGCGGCGTAGATGTCCTGCGTGTCGGTGTTGCCCGAAGCGCCGGAAAGGCCGAAGTCGAGCGAGCGTTCCCACTTGGGCGGCTCAGGGACCTCAACTTCACCGGGGGCGGCTTCGTCCTGCGCGATCGCGGCGCCGGTGATGGCGAGCGCGGCGGAGAGAGTTACAAATCGAAATACGTTCACGGTTTATTGCTCCGTAGTTACTGAAAAAGGATGAATGATTGATGAACTGGTGAATCAGGCGCCCGAAGTCAGGGCGCCATCGACGTGGATATCCATTTGGGGGAACGGGATGCCGATGCCTGCGGCGTCGAGTTGGAGCTTGACCTCACGGGTCAGCGCTTCCTTGACACCCCAGAAATCACCGGAGTTGACCCAGACGCGGCAGGTCCACGACACAGCCGAATCGCCGAGATCACCGAGCACGACCTGCGAGGCAGGATCGGACAGCGTGTTGTCGATCGACGCGACGACTTTCTCGAGCACAGTGCGGGTCTCGTCGATGCCCGCGCCGTAGTCGACACCAACGCCAACGTCGACGCGTCTCGTGGAATGGTGAGAGATGTTCTCGATCGTCGAACCGAACACAGCGCCGTTCGGGATGATGATGCGGCGGTTGTCGGGGGTGTCGAGTGTTGTGGTGAAGAGCTCGATCTCGTCGACTTTGCCGACGACTCCA
>JAJDDA010000142.1 GCA_029260535.1 Phycisphaerales bacterium
CCCATTGATTCGGCTCGCAAGTCTCGATCCTCGCCGAATCAATGGGCATGCGCGTGATCTATGTCGATACCGCGCACCGACTCCCTTTGGGCAACGCGGTAGAGGTCGGCTCGCTCGAAGAATTGCTCGCGCAGGCAGACATCGTGACGCTGCACGTCCCGGCGACGAGCCAGACGGACAAACTCATCACCGAGGAACAACTCGGCCTGATGAAACCGGGCGCTTTCCTGATCAACAACGCGAGAGGGTCGGTTGTCGATGTCGAAGCGCTCGCAAAGTCACTCACCGATGGTCACATCGCAGGCGCCGCGGTGGATGTCTTCCCGCTCGAGCCTGGCTCAAACAGCGAGACGTTCGCGAGCCCCCTGCGAGGGCTGCCCAACGTCATCCTCACACCCCACGTTGGTGGGTCTACTGAGGAAGCCCAGCGGAATATCGCGATCGAGGTCGCAGGCAAGCTCGTCCGGCTCATGAACAACGGTTCAACCTCGACGGCGCTGAATGTCCCCGAGGCCGAGCTACCCAACCTGCACCCCGATCACCACCGGATCCTGCATATCCATCGCAACGTGCCGGGGGTTTTGAGCACCATGCACGGGCTGATCGCGCAGATGGGTGTGAACATCGCCGCAGAGCATCTGCAATCCGATGCCAATCACGGCTATGTCATCCTCGATGTGGACGCCTCGCATGGGGAGCAGGTCGTTGAGGCGCTCCGGCAGATCCCCGAGACGATCCGCGTCCGCGCGATCTGGTGATTCAGTCAATACCAAGGGTCTTGCGCACGTGAACCGAGAGCGCCGCGTTGGTGGCGCACGCGGAGCCGGTCGCGACGGTGTCCTTGCCATCGATGTCGGTGAAGACACCCCCCGCTTCGCGCACCAGAACCGCCATCGGCGCGACGTCCCACGTCTGCACCCCGGCTTCGAGCCACGCCTCCGCCTCACCCTTGAGGATCAGGCTCGCGCCGCCGAGGTCGCCTCCGGTGATGGTGTAATCGCACGATTTGACGAGTTTCATCATCCCCTCACCTGCAGGGGTTTCCGAGACTCTGCTCAGGCTACCCATCGAGAGGTTTGCTTCGCGCCAGTCGCCCACGGTTGAAACACGGCAGCGCGAACCGTTGCGCCAGCAGCCGTGCCCCTTCGCGGCCCAGTACGTTTCGTTGACCACCGGGAGCGACATTGATCCGACGACAACTTCGTCATCGCGGAGCAACGCGATGAGCGGACCCCACGACTGGATGCCTCTGGCGAAGCGGTGCGTCCCGTCGAGCGGATCGACGATCCAACGCAGCGACGGGTCGCCCTCCTGCACACCCGATTCTTCCGAGAGCACCGAATGGTTCGGGAACGCCTCGCAGATGATCTTCAGGATCGCCTTTTCTGCGGCGAGGTCGGCGGCGGTGACGAAGGAGCCGTCCGGCTTCATGGTGCGTTCGATGCCGCTGACGAAGTGCTCGATCGCGGCGTGACCGCCGGCTTCCGCAGCGAGGTGCGCGATGGTCATGGCGTGTTCGAGATCGAGCGAATCATCCACCGTTGAGCGCCTCCGTGTGCATCATCTGCGTTGCGGTCGCGACGATCGCTTTGACCTCATCGGCGCAGCCGATCGAGAGCGTGATCCCGGCGCCGCCGTGCCCGTAGTTGTGAACGACCAGCCCCTTGCCCCTGACGATCTCTGCTTCAAGACGCACCTCGTCCCTGGCGGGTCGGACACCGGCGAGGGAACCGAGGATCTCGGCTTCGAGCACGCGCGGCTCGAACATGGCGCACCGAGCCATGATCTCGATCTGCGCCTCTTCATCGGCGAGCGAATCGTCGAGGCCCGGCTCGGTTGTCCCGCCGAGGATGCAGTCGTCCCTGCGCGGGATCATGTAAGTCGGGGCCATCGGATCGCGCTCATCGAAGAGGAACCGATCGAACGCGCCGGCGGCGAGCCGGACGATCTGCCCCTTGATCGGCTTGACGCGATCGTCGTTTGCCAATCCGCCAGCGCCGAGACCGGCGCAGTTGATCACGATCGGCGCCTGCTCGAAAGCCTCGTCGAACGACGAAACAGCCTGCTCCATCGCGACCCCACCACCATTAACGAAACGCTGAAAGAGCCAGGGCAGGTATGTCGGGGTCTCGATGATGGGTGAGCGGAACGAATAATGCGCCGGGAGTTCGGCGGTGCGTTCGTGGATTTTGACCGACATCGCGTCGGTTGCCCATCCGGGGCGCTCGACAGGTTTCGGCGGGATCGCGATCCCGTCAGCGAGCCAGACACCAGCGTCATCGTGCTGCGTCAGGGCGCTGAACGCCTCGTAACTGCGCCTTGCCCAATTGGCGACGCGATCCTTCGGGTAGACGAGGTAAGGGTGCCAAACAGCGGCGGCGACCATCGAGACGGTGTGCTCGACGCGGTCCTTCGTCCAGATGGTGACGTCCAGCCCGAGTTCCTGCAGTTTGACCGCACAGGTTAACCCGTTGACACCACACCCGATGACGATCGCCCGATTGCTCTTGAGCATAATCCACTGAGGCTACGGATATTGTCCGCGCACCGCAATCAGGCGTCATTCTCTCAGAGGCAGTTGGTACCGAAATCCGGGATGAAGATCCCGAGGTCGGCGGTGTCCACGATGTTGTCGTTGTTCAGGTCGGCCGGGTTAGCCCCGACGGCGCCGAATGCGGCGATGAGCTGTCCGAGATCGGCGGTATCCACGACGCCATCCCCATTGAGATCGGCAGGGCATGCGAGAACGAGGTCCGCGTCGAGCACGGCGCCGGTCGCGGTGATCGCGTAGCCCTGCGTCCCGACGTTGACCGCCGGGGCGTGGATCCGCACGGTCCAGACACCGACCTCGGGCGAATCGACGTGGACCTGCTCCGCGGTGTTGATCGCGTCAAAGGCGCCCCCGGTGACGGAGATCCCTCCGGTGAAAACGTTGCCCTTGTAGGGCGTCCCCATCGGTGAGATTACTTCCAGATCGATGTCGTTGACCGGAGCAAAGGCAGCGCCGATCGTTGCCGGGGCATCGTTGAAGACCATCGTGACACGCAGTTGCATGCCGCTATCGGTGACCTCGATGTGGTGCTCGGCCATCTCGCCGGTGGCCAGCGCCTCGGGGTCGGTGTTGCGGACATCCCGGACGACGGTGTTCAGCGTGTCACCAGCGAAGAACAGCGCGTTGTCTGCGAGCACCCGGCCCCAGCCCTCGCGGACGCTGGGGTATCCCGGCTCTCCGGACATGTCGACCGCCGAGTTCATCAGCATCGCCTTGAGCAGCGCCGCGGTTGGTGTCATCGCATCGCTCATCGAGGGCGCGCCGGTCGGGTAGTACCCTTCCATGAACCACTGCCGCGTGAGTGTCGCCATCGCGGCAACGGCCGGGGTTGCCATCGAGGTGCCGGAATTGGATGTTGCATCGCACGCGGTGTTCCATTTCGCTGACATGATCCCGCACCCTGGCGCGAGGATCTCCGGCTTGCGGCGGCCATCGCTGGTCGGACCGGCGCCGCCGAAGCACCAGAAATCCTGGAATCCATCGTCGAGCGTCGCGGCGACAGCGAGGCAGTTTTTCGCGTTCTCGGGGATCCTGACCGTGGTCCCGTTGGAGATCGCGAAGAGGATCAGGTCCTCCTCGTTGTTGTACGAGAAGACATCCACGGCGCGGGTCGCGGAACTGTACGTGGTCAGGTGATCCCAGCCCCACGAGTTGGTGTGGATCCTGGCGCCCTGGTCGTGGTGCAATTGGAAGAGGTCATGGACCACGACCTCGCTGAGCGTCGGGTTCCTGCTGAAGACGAGTTTCGCGTCGTAGGCGTTGCCTTTGAGGTTGTCCCCGTCCGCGCCGCCGTTGTTGCCCGCGACGATGCCGGCGACGTGCGTGCCGTGCTTGTCGGGGGGATTCAGGGTTGAGTTGTAAGCAAGGATCTTCCTGTGCGTTGGGCCGATGGGTTCGGTGTCGATGAACGAGCAATGGTCAACGTCGATCCGGCCATCAATGACGCCGACGATCTGGCCGGCGCCGGTGAGGCCCATGTCCCAGATCGCGTAGTCGTTGGTGGCGTTGGTCTGGTTGATCCACTCGCCGGACCCGTTGCGAAGAGATGATTCGGCGTTGGGTTCGATGAACTGGACGCTGCCCAGCGCGGCGATTTCTTCGAGCGCGGCGCGGGGCACGATCGCGCTGATCGTCTGGTTGCCGCCGATGTCCGACGCATCAAACGCGACAGCGCCGTCGATCGAGTTGAACGCGTTGTAGATCGTGCCGACACTCTCGCCCTGGTGCAGGGTGATGAGCACCGCGGATTCGTCGGGGCCGACGATCGGGTTGGGGTTGATCGCCGGTTGTTTGAGCGACGCATCGATCTTCCAGGACTCGTCGTACCGGCCTGTCCAGCGGACGAACTCGAGCGAATCGAGCTGTTGGCAATCGGCGCCCATGCTCTGGATCAGGAAGGCGTTGGTCGGGAGGTACTGCGCGATGCGCACACCGGCGTTGGTCAGCCGCTTGCGCCGCTCGGGGGTCATGGGGCCGTCGAGTTGGATCACCCTCCAGCAGCTGGCCATCCCGTGCTCGCGGTCGTTCCTGACGGCTTCACCGAACGCCCGTTCTGTCTGTGAGGTATCGACCCGCTTGACCCGGAGGTCAAGCGACGAGGACGAGGCCTGAGCCGCGCCAGCGATGGCGAGCAGCCCCGCGATCGAACAGAGGCCAGGGACACCGCGTTTGCTCATGGTTGTTCGTCTTTGCACGCGATGTCTCCGGTCTTTGCTTCGGCGGATATACAGATTGGGCGCACTGGTCGCCTCGACAAGCAGACACCACGGGGCCTGCATGGCAAGAGGAAACCGCCCGATCGAGGATTCATGCCTGGCGAATATGCGACAAATTCGGGTCATGCGGGCCCGATAGCGTCGGCGCGAGATTCTGCCTGGGGACCGTGGGTGGCAGGCCTCCCGGGAAAGTGGCGATACCTGGATTCGAACCAGGGACCTGAGGTTTATGAATCCTCCGCTCTAACCAACTGAGCTATATCGCCATCAGGTGACCGGCAGCCGCGTTGTGGCAATCCGGTCGGTCGTCATGCTATCCCCCATTCATCGACCGTCAATACCGCGGCATGTGCAGAAATCAAACCCTTGAGGTAGACTTATCGGACATGCGCATCGCAGTTGCCAAAGAATACGCCTCAGGCGAAACCCGCGTCGCCCTGATCCCTGAAAGCGCCAAGCGGCTCATCGCCAAGGGGCACAGCGTCATCGTGATGCCGGGAGCCGGAGAGCGGTCGTTCATCCCGGACCAAGCCTACATCGATGCAGGAGCGACGATCGCCTCGGATTCAGCATCGCTGATCGCCGGAGCGGATCTGGTCTGCTGCGTCGGTATCCCTGAAAGCAGCACCATCGAGGCGATGACCAACGGCAAACTGCTGCTCGGGATGCTCAATCCATCAGGAAACACGGAAATGCTCTCGGCTCTGGCCAAAGCCGGGGGCTCGGCGATCGCGCTCGAGACCGTCCCGCGGATTACCAGAGCGCAGAAAGTCGATGCCCTGAGCGCCATGAGCACCATCGCCGGGTACCGCGCGGTGATTCTTGCCGCCGAGGCGTCGCCCAAGCTCTTTCCGATGCTGATGACCGCGGCGGGCACGGTGACGGCAGTCAAGGCGATGATCATCGGCGCCGGCGTTGCGGGATTGCAGGCGATCGCCACCGCGAGGCGACTGGGCGCGGTGGTCGAGGCGTACGACATCAGGCCGGCGGCGAAAGAGCAGGTGCTCAGCCTCGGGGCGCGGTTTATCGAACTCGCGAACTCGGGCGCCGAAGACGCCGAGACCGCCGGGGGCTACGCCCGCGAGCAGACCGAAGCAGAACAGGAACAGCAACGGCAGTTGATGGCGGATCACATCGCGGCGTCGGATGTCGTCATCACGACGGCGCTCATCCCGGGGAGGCCGGCGCCCAAGCTGATCGACAAGGCGACCGTCGAGCGGATGCGCTCGGGGGCGGTGATCGTCGACCTTGCTGCAGAAGCAGGCGGCAACTGCGAACTGACCGAACCGGGTGAGAGCGTGACGCACGACGGCGTGACGATCCTCGGCCCGAGCAACCTGCCGGCGCAGACCCCGGTGCACGCGAGCCAGATGTTCAGCAGGATCTGCGAGGCGTTCGTCCCTGAACTCGCGCCAGAATCGGACTTGGCGATCGACCTTGCTAATGACATCGTTGGTCCTTCGCTGGTCGTCCACGAGGGCGAGATCCGCTTCGCGCCGGCGCGCGAAGCGCTGGGGCTCGGGCCATTGCCCGAACCGGAACCCGAGGCAGAACCCACACCGGAGGCTGACGCATGAACGGGCTGCTGATCACCAGTTTGTTCATTTTCGTGCTCGCGATCCTGCTGGGTGTCGAACTCATCAAGAAAGTGCCGCAAACGCTGCACACACCGTTGATGAGCGGCTCCAACGCGATCAGCGGGATCACGATCGTCGGCGCGATCCTCGCGGCTAGCAGCGACAGCCTCGTAGGCCTGGCCCCGGTCCTCGGGTTCATCGCGATCCTCTTCGCCACGATCAATGTGGTCGGCGGGTTCCTCGTGACCGACCGCATGCTCAAGATGTTCAGGAAGCGGTGAGCCGATGATCAACCCACTCCAGACTGTTCTCGGGCAAGCCGGATTCGGCGATTGGCGCGACATCGCGTACCTCGTCGCGGCGATCTGCTTCATCTTCGGGATCAAGAAACTCGCCTCACCCAAGACAGCGCGGACGGGCAACGCGCTCGCAGCGCTGGGCATGCTGATCGCGGTCGTCGCAACGATGATCAATCTCCATGTGGTGAGTTACACCTGGATCTTGATCGCTCTCGTGCTCGGCTCCGGGATCGGGGTGGTCCTTGCGGCTCGCGTCCAGATGACGCAGATGCCGCAGCTGGTCGCCCTCTACAACGGCTCCGGTGGGATCGCCTCGGCGCTGGTGGCGATCGCGGAATACGCCCATGTGGATCGCGGGGGCGAAGCGATGGGCGCTTCGTCGCTGTTCATCGTCGGGCTCGGCGCCCTGATCGGGTGCGTGACGTTCTCCGGCTCGATCGTCGCGGCGGGCAAGCTCCAGGGGAAGATCAGCGGCAAGCCGGTCATCCTCCCGATGCAGATGCCGCTGAACATCGCATTGATCGCGATCGCGGTCGTGCTGAGCCTTGTGCTCATGCTCTACCCCGGCGCGTGGTGGACGATCCCGCTGATCGTTGTCGTTTCGCTCGGTCTCGGGATCACGCTGACCATGCCCATCGGTGGCGCCGACATGCCGGTGATGGTCTCGCTGCTTAACAGTTACTCCGGGCTCGCCGCATCTGCCGCCGGGTTCATCATCATGAACAAGGCGCTGATCGTCGCCGGCGCTCTGGTCGGCGCCTCGGGGCTGATCCTGACCGCGATCATGTGCAAGGCGATGAACCGCTCTCTCGCCAATGTCCTGTTCGCGGGGGTAGGCACCGCGGACTCCACAGGCACCGCCGGACGCGAGAGCAGTTTCGGCGGGACCGTCAAGTCCGCCGATCCGGACGATGTGGCGATCATCCTCGATTCGGCGCAGCGCGTCATGATCGTCCCTGGCTACGGGTTAGCAGTCGCGCAGGCGCAGCATGTCGTGCGGGAACTGTCCGATCAACTGCAGGCCAAGGGCATCGAGGTCATGTACGGCGTCCACCCGGTCGCGGGACGGATGCCTGGACATATGAACGTACTGCTCGCGGAGGCGGACGTGCCCTACGAGCAGCTGCTCGAGATCGACCCTGCGAACGCGGAGATCGATCGCTGCGATGTGGCGATGGTCATCGGCGCGAACGATGTCGTGAACCCGGCAACGAGGCACGACAAAAACAGCCCGATTTACGGGATGCCGATCCTCGATGTGGACAAGGCGCAGACCGTGTTCGTCCTCAAGCGTTCGATGGGCGCCGGTTATGCGGGGGTAGACAACGAGCTGTTCATCCTCGACAACACGCTCATGGTCTTCGGCGACGCGAAAGACACGCTCCAGAAGGTCCTCACGGCGCTTGACGAGGTCTGAGGATTACTTGCGGATGCTCTGCCTGCTGAACGGCGTTCTGGACATCGTCAGCGAGCCATACGAACCACCGGCCAGCCGATCGACACGCTCGATTGTCATGAACGAATCGGGTGCGATCTCGTTGACCTGCCGCCGGAATCGCGGCACGTCCCGGCGACGGATGGCGGTGAAACTGATCTCGACCGGCCCCTTCATGCCATCGCCCTCGACCCGTGTGACGCGCCACTGCAGGCCACGCAGGGCCAGCGACAGATCGATCTCGCGATCGGTGTTGATGACACGGACCATCCGGAATCCGATCGCGATCCGCTCTTCGAGTGCGATCCCGACGTACACGCCCGCCGCATAGCCGGAGGCGTAACTGAACAACGCCAGGGGCTGGTCGATGTATTTCAGGGCCCAGCCGACGGCGAGCACCCAGATCAGCACCTCAAAGAAACCGATGATGGTGGACCAGACCTTGTCCCCGTTGATGAGCAGGATCATCCGGATCGTCGCCATCGAGACGTCGCAGATCCTGGCAAAGAAAATCACAACCGGGATCCACAGCGGTAGGTCCATCGGAACACACTCTCTTCTCTCTGGGTTTCAGGAACGATGGGCGCCACCGATATTGACGAACGCTGTTCATGAATATCGGCCATCGAAGCTTGCAGTATGAAACAAGCGAGGCCCGGCCTTATCCAAGGCTCGCCGTGCCGTTGCGCCGTGTCGTCGTCTCCACGACCGGTGGGGCCCAACGACCAACATCCGCGTTGGGATCGTTCTTTCGCATCGCTGCAGCGATGAGCCCCATGAACAGCGGCTGGGGGCTCAAGGGTCTGCCGGTCAGCTCCGGATGGAACTGAGCCGCGACAAAGTAGGGATGCTCGATCGGTGAGCCGGATCCGGGGGTTGGCAGTTCGAGGATCTGCATGATCGGGTGCTGAGGGTGCCTCCCTGAGAAGACCAACCCCTTGGCTTCCAACTCCGCGATCCGTTCCGGCTCGACCTCGTACCGGTGGCGGAAACGCTGGCGGACGCTCGCGACGCCTCCGTAGAGGTGGTGCGCGAGCGTACCGGGGGTGATCGCGACGTCCTGCCCGCCGAGGCGCATGGAGCCACCGAGCTGTTCGATTTTCTTCTGCTCGGGAAGTTCGCTGATGAACGCGCTGGCGCTGTCGGGGCTGAACTCGGTGGAGTTGGCGTCGGTGATCCCGAGGATGTTCTGCGCGAATTCAAGCACGGCGACCTGGAACCCGAGGCAGATCCCGAGGTAGGGCAGCCCGGTCTCTCGGCAATGGCGGACGCACTCGATCTTGCCGGTGACGCCCCGCGAGCCGAACCCGCCGGGGGTGATGACCGCGTCGAGCCCTTCGAGCATCTGCGCGACGTTGCTTTTGGTGATATCCCCGGTGTCGACCCAGCGGACCTCGGTGTCAACACCGAGATGCGCAGAGCAGTGCTCGATTGCTTTGTCGATCGAGGCGTACGCATCGCGGACGGCGATGTACTTGCCGGTGATCCCGATGGTGACTTTCGATTCCCGCTTGGATGTCAGTCCCTTGACGAATCCCGTCCAGTCTGATCGAGCGGTGTCTTCCGCAACAGGATCAACGCGATCGTGCAATCCCAGGATCGAGAGGATCCGGCTGTCGAGCCCCGCGGCGCGCATGTCTTCCGGGATCGTGTAGATGCTTGGACGATCGTGCATCGAGAAGACGCGCTCGATCGGGACGTTCGAGAACATCGCGATTTTTTCGAGCACGCTGTTCGTGCATTGTGTGTGCGCCCTGCACGCGATGATGTGCGGCTGGATGCCCGCTTCCATGAGCCGCTTGATGCCGAGCTGCGCCGCCTTGGATTTCTGCTCGCCCAGCGCCGGGGGCTCGATGATGTACGTCAGCGCGACGAAGCAGACCGAGCCGGGGCCTTCTTCGAAGGCGAGCTCGCGCAGCGCCTCGATGTAGAAGCCGTTCTCGTAATCACCGGCGGTGCCCCCCACTTCGACGAAGACCACGTCGGCTGGGTTCTTGCCGTCGCCCTCCAGAGCGAGCTCGCGGAGACGACGTTTCACCTCTCCGGTGACGTGCGGGATCATCTGGACATCGCGCCCGAGGTACTCGCCTTTGCGCTCGCGGCTGAGGATCTCGGAATAGAGCTGGCCGGCGGTGGCGAAGTTGCGATAGGTAAGGTTCTGATCGAGCATCCGCTCGTAGGTGCCCAGGTCCATGTCCGTCTCGGTGCCGTCGTCGAGTACGAAGACCTCGCCGTGACGGAACGGGTTGAGCGTCCCCGAGTCGATGTTGAGGTAGCCCTCGAGCTTGATCGGGGAGACGACGAGGCCCTTGTCCTTCATCAGTTTGGCGACCGAGGAGGAGAAGATCCCTTTGCCCAATCCAGACATCACGGTCCCGAATACCGCGAGGTACTTGTGTTTGCCCTTGACGTAGCCTTGCGGGATCGGGCTGTACCCCTCTGAGGTTCCGGTTTCCGTGGAATCTCCCAGCGATGCGAGCAGATCGGCGCCTGTGCGCGTGTCTGCGGGCGTCTGGTTTCGCCTGTCCTTGGCGGATTGGTTTTTCTTGTGGGGCATGATCTATCGTACCGTCTCCGAGACCCGTCACAAACCCTTGATTTGCAACCTGTCACGAATCTGACCGATACGATCGGTGTCCCCGCTCAAACTATCGATTGAATCCGCTCAACTGCCATATCTCCGAGGATCTTCCGATGCCCCATCGACTTCCAATCTCTGACTTGTCCCGGCTGGCGATTGCCGGCGCGATCCTGCTCGCCTCGGCTTCCGGTAGCGCTTTGGCGTGTATTGCCTGCTCCGAAGATTGGGGCGACGATTCGCTGCGGTGGAACGCCTCGACCGGTCAGGATCTGCTGAACTTCCCGCCGGACCGGGTAGTGGACTTCGAGCACATGCGGCTGGAGTTGGACATCCCCGACATGAACTCACCGACGCTCACCGGCAAGGCGACGCTGAGTTTCACCGCGCTGGCGCCAACGATGCGGTCGTTCAAACTCGATGCGCACCAGATGAGCATCAGCAACGTCTACGCGATCGGCCGAGGGCAGGCGGTGGACTATTCGTACGACGACGAGCAACTGACGCTGGTCTTTGAGCCGCCGCTCAAGAGGGGCGACACCGGGGGTGTGGTGATCGAGTACGAGATCAACGACCCGCCGGAGGGGTTGCTTTGGAACCCTGAATCACCGGATACGCCAGGACGTGCGGCGCAGATCCACACGCAGGGACAACCCGATACCAACAGTTTCTGGTACCCCTGCCACGATTCACCCAACGAGCGGCTGACGACGGAGATCCTCTGTACCGTTCCCGAGGGGAATTACGTTTCGTCGAACGGGCGGCTGGTTAGCGAAACAACTACCGACGGCAGGACCACGTTCCACTGGAACCAGGACCTGCCGCACGTGAACTATCTCGTGTCGCTGTGTGTCGGGCAGTGGGACATCGTCGACATCACCGAGACGGACCTGCCGATGCCGGTCTATGTCCCGAAGGGGATGGGCAAGCATGTCCAGGGCACGTACGGCAGGACCCCGGCGATGGTCGAGGCGATGGCGGCGGCGCTGGATGAGCCTTACCCCTGGGCGCAGTACGGGCAGGTGCTCGTCTGGAACTTCGGTGCTGGAGGGATGGAGAACACATCGGTCACAACGATGTTCGAGGCGGCGATCCTGGAAGACCCGAGCGTCGAGCGTGATCTGCGCCGGTTGGACAGCCTGATCGCGCATGAGCTGGGGCATCAGTGGTTCGGCGATCTGATCACCTGCAACTCGTGGGATCACATCTGGCTGAACGAGGGCTTCGCGACGTACATGGAAGCGCTGTGGTGGGAGGCTTGTGAGGGGTACGACAACGGGTACCTGTTCGATATCTGGGAGAACAACCGATCGAGCGCCGGACGCGACAAGACGCCGGCCGTCGCGATGCGCCCCGGGATGGTCTCGCGCGAATACGGCAGTGCCAATGATGTCTTCCGCCGCAAGTCGAACCCTTACCCCAAGGGCGCAAGCATCCTGCACATGCTGCGGAGCAAGCTGGGCGACGAGGCGTTCTTCGATGGGCTCCGCGGGTACGTCGATGAGTACAAGTACAAGACGGTCGAGACGAGCGACTTCCGCAAGTCGATGGAGAACGCGTCGGGACTCAGCCTCGAGCGGTTCTTCGAGCAGTGGGCATTCCGTCCCGGCACGCCTGAGGTCACCGTGACATCCTCCTGGGATCTGCCGAGAAAGACGCTCTCGATCAAGGTTGAGCAGACACAGCGTGTTGATTCGGCTTTCCCGGCCTTCTCGTTCGATCTGCCGATCCACATCGTGACCGACAAAGGCGCGAGGCTTGAGACGCTCCGGATCACCGAACGGCTCTTTGAGACAACGATCAGCCTTGATAGCGAGCCTGCGATGGTCGCGGTCGATCCATGGCTTGCCACGCTCGCGTCACGGTCGTTCGATTGCCCCAGCGCGTGGCTGATCGAGCAATTGCGATCAGGACCGACGATCCCATCCAGACTCGACGCGGCGATCGCGCTGCGTGAGCACCCCGGGAAGACTACCACCGAGGCTTTGACCGCGGTGCTCAATGATTCGTCGGCCCATCAGGCGCTCCGCGTCCGGTGCGCGGAATCGCTGGGCGATCTGAACGCGGGTGATGAATTGATGGCGCTGATCAACGCGGGCGTCAACGGTGACAGCAGGGTCCGCGTCGCGATGCTCGAAGCGCTGGCGACGACCGGGCATGAGGGCGCTCTCCCGATCCTCCTCGCGGTCGCGCAGGATCAATCGCTCAACCACCGGGTCCGCGCCGCAGCGATCGAGGGCATCGGCACACTTGGCGATCGCTCGCACCTGGGTGTGCTGACCGATGCGCTCAACGAGGGCTCGTACACCGAGGCGATCCGCGCAGCGGCGATCGGCGCTTTGGTCGAGATGAACGAGCCGGAGGCGATCGCCGCGATCGCGCCGCTCACCGGCGAGGGCTTTTATCCTCGGTTCCGCCCGATCGCGCTCAATGCGATGGTTGATCTTGCGGATCACGACCCTGATCTCGCGTTTCACACGATCAAGGCGAGCCTGACTTCTCGTGTTGAACGGGCGCGGAATGCGGCTGCGTCGGCTCTTGCCGATCTCGGCGATGAGCGGGGCCTGCCCCTGCTCCGTCGACAGTCGCGTTCGCACCGGCAGCCCGCGTTCCGGGAGCATTGCGCGAAGAAGGCGAAGGAACTGGCCGCCAACCACTGGAACGCAACACCAAACGCGGACCTCACGAAGGAGATCGAGGGGTTGCGTCAGGAACTGGAAGAACTCCGCGATCAGGTGGAGCAGGCCGAAGAGAAATGATCAACGCGATCGCGGGGCGGGTCAGACGGCCTGCTTCGCGGTGAATCGCTCGACGAACGCCGCGTAATCGGCGGGGGTGTCCACGCCTCGGCACGTTGTCTCTCGGATCGCAACAGCGATCGACCGGCGGTGCTCGATCGCGCGGAGCTGCTCGAGTTTTTCCGTTAATTCGAGCGGCGTCGGGGGCAGCGCGATGTACTGCTCCAGGAACGACCTGCGGTAGATGTAGAGCCCGATGTGCTTGAGCGGTTTGCCCGGCGCGTCGGCGTCGTTGTCCCGGTTGCACGGGATGTTGGATCGCGAGAAATACAGCGCCCGGCCCTCAACACCGACGACCACCTTGACGAGGTTGGGATCGTTGGGATCATCGCCCTCGGTCATCGGCGAGGCGGCGGTCGCCATCGGCGCCTTGGTGCGGATCAGCTCGCCGATAGCCGCGTCGATCAGTTCCGGCTCCATCTCCGGCTCGTCCGCCTGGACGTTGACGATGATCGAATCCGAGGGGAGGTTCATCAGTTCGGCGGCCTGCGCGATCCGGCTCGCGCCGTTCTCGTGATCGGCGGACGTCTCGACACCTTCGAATCCGTGCTTGCGGACGGTGTCGAGGATCTCCTGCGAATCGGAGGCGACGACGACCCGCCGCACCACGGTCGCGGCGTTCGCCGCTTCGCAGGTGTGGACGATCATCGGCTTGCCGGTCGCGCAGGCGAGGACCTTGCGCGGGAAGCGTGTGGATTCGAGCCGAGCCGGGATGATCGCGGTGGCTTGCGCCATCAGTTGTTCTCGCTATGGATGCCGCTACGAGCCGGCCTTGAGCTTCTTCTGGAGTTCCTGGATCGCCTGCCTGTACTCGAGGATGTCCTGGTAGTCGATCTGCTCCATCGCGATCGATGAGGCGAGCTGGGCGGCCTCGTTCGCGGCATCGAGGTCGTCCTCGTTTTCCGCCTTGGCTTTGAGCGCGGACATCAGCGAGTACTGCCTTTCGAGCGAGACGTGCGAGCCGGACGAGTGTTCCGCCACGATCGCCTGCCGGAGC
>JAJDDA010000143.1 GCA_029260535.1 Phycisphaerales bacterium
GTGCCGGTGCCCGACGACTCGGGTCAGCGGCGGTGTCCTGTCTGCTGCACGTTCCCTCGCCCCGGGCCTCTGGGGCGGGTGGGCGTTACCCACCACCGGGTCCTTTCGTGTTCGGACTTTCCTCGGACGGGACAAGTCCCGCCAGCGGCCGCCTGCCTGCGCTTGTCCACAGTCTATGCGCGCCGTCCGGTTGGGTTATGCTGGTGTCATGCCCTCGGATTCCCCCGAACACCCTGCCGACCAGCCGCTCGCGACGCTCGCCTGGATTTCCCCTGCGCAAGCGGGACTTGTCAAAGAAATCGCCCAACACGCGGGGTTGCGGATCGAGACGGTCGGCTGCAGCGGCTCGGAGAAATCAGGGGTTGCTTCTCAAATCGCACAGGACCTCGACGCATCGCCCACGGACGATCTCCGCAGCGCGCTCGCCTCATCAACGATCGAAGCCGTCCTGATCGGCTCCATCTCCCCCGACGAGAGCGAGCACACGCTGCTCGCGCCAGAGGCGCTCAAAGCACTCTCGCAGAGGCGGGTCCGGATTTTTTCGCTCGCGCCGCCTCCGGGTCGGATCGGTGATCCCGGCCAGATCCCTGGTTCAGGCCCTGATCCATTCGAGATGATCCCGATGCTCCGCCTGAGCCCCGGCTTCACCGCTGCGATGACGGCGCTGGAAACGTTCGGAGCGATCCGGACGATCGCGATCTCCGCGCGGTGCGGCTCCGACCGCGGCACGCTCGGCGCAAGATTGGTTGACGCGATGGACGCGGCGCTGGCGATGCTCGGCGAACCAGACTCCATCGATGCCGCGATCAGCGCCCCGGCAGACACCCCCCTGCAGCCGCAGACCCTGCTCGAACTCCGAGGCGATTGCAGCGCGCTGCTCCGCTACGCCGACGGGCGTTCGGCTTCGGTGTCGCTGACCGATCAAGCCGGGCAGTGGTTCCGAGGCGTGACGATCCTCGGCGAGCGCGGCTGCATGCGAGTCGAAGACGACGCCTTCGAGTGGATCGATCCGCAGGGCGACCTGATCGATCAATCCGAGCGCACGAGCACTCTTTCAGATCCCGCAAAGGTGATCGGGCAAGCGATCGTCCGCCGGCTCTCGGGGGTCGCCGAACCCGAGGACCCCAAGTCCCGCGTGCGGGCGATCTCGATGGCCGAGGCCGCAGCGCTGAGCGCCCGCACGGGGCAGCCCGAATCCCCGGCGAAACTGCTCCGCCTCGCGGGGCTCAACGCCTGAGTGCATCCTGATTCAGAATCATCCTGATTCAGAACCGGTACACCACCGAGACGAAGTAATCGAAATCGTTCTTCTTAGCGCGGGTCGTGTTGGATTCGTAGCGGTCCTCGACGCCGATGCGGAGTTTCCAGGCGCCGGTCTCGTCGAGGTTCGTATCCACCGCCGCGTTGATCCGGGTCCGGTACTCGCCGGAGTCCTTGAGGTCGGGGATCAGCTCGCCGTTGGCCGTGAAGCTCATGTTCTTGTTGATCTTGTGCCGGAGGTCGAAGGCGAAGATGCCCTCCGGCTCGAAGCTGTCTTTCGTTGAACCGAACTCGCGCGATCCACCCAGGCCCGCCCGGAGCGTCAGCGAGGTCGTTTCGTCCTTGATCGCATCGTACGCGAAGCCGGAATTGCCGGTGAGACGCCAGTCGAAGTCACGGAACTGGTCCCGCTCGATGCTTCCCTCGACAAAGACACGCCAATTGACGTTCGATGTCGCCCAGTCGTTCTTCGCGCGCGCAAAGAGCCGGTTCTCTGAGGTCTCACCCCGGGTCTGCGCCGCCTGGTACCGGAGACGGAGGTCGAGCGTCTGCCCCTCGGTCTTGCGTTTGGCGTCGAAGTTCATCCTGGCGCGCTGCAACTCCGTGTTGCCGTCCGAACCGTTGACGCCCATCTCGAGACTCCCCGACCAGACCGGCTTGTGCTTCTTCGGCGGTTCCGGTTTCTCCTCGGGTGTCTCGGGTGGTTTCTTGTCCTTGGGATCACCCGGAGGCGTCTCGGTTGGCGGGATCACCACCGGCTCCTGCTCGGCGGGAGGCTCCGCGACTTCCGGCTCTTTCCCTGCGCCACCGGGCACGACTTCCTCAATGGAAACGACGCGGACCGCCGGGATCGTGATCTCTCCGAGAATCACGTGATCGAGCGTGTAGAACTCCGCCGTCTGCTCGATGAGCGGCCCCTTGAGGATCTCCCCGGAATCCAGCGTGATCACGACATCGCGCTGCAATTCACCACCGACGAGCTGACCGAGGGCGGTGTTCGCCCACGAGGCAACGAGCAGACTCAGACACAGGAAACGGACATATCGACGCACCATCGGCCCTCACTGATCGAACACTGGCTGCATGGACCCCCCGGGAAAGTGTGATGACGGCGTGATCGCCGGATCAGTGGGGTTGCTGTGTTGTCATCGGATGAATCGCCGCGAGGTGATCAGAGGTTCGATCCATTCGCCGATCCGGCTGCCCTGATAAACGCCGCGGCCTTGTCGAGGGTCTCGCGCCATTCCGCCTCGGGGTCCGAATCCGCGACGAGCCCGGCGCCGACCGGGAAGGTGATTTCGCCTTCGAATGAGCCCAGATCCGATCTGTCGGTCCTCGCACCGACGATCGAGGCGGTGCGGATCGCGACGTTCAGTTCGACAATCCCGGAATCAGAGATGAACCCGATCGCGCCGCAGTACGGTCCGCGAGGGAGCGGCTCGAACTGATCGATGATCTGCATCGCCCGGATCTTTGGCGCCCCGGTAATGGATCCCGGCGGGAACGTCGCGTCGAGCAGATCGCGGAGGCAGACAGATTCCCGGAGTTGGCCGACCACCGTGGCGACGCCGTGGATCACGCCGTCCGTGGGATTACCGGTATCAGCGCTTGCATGCCGCTCGATGGCTTGCGGATCGGTGACGCGGACCGTGCCATACTCGCACACCCTGCCCAGGTCGTTGCGCATGAGATCGACGATCATCGCCAATTCAGCGCCGTCTTTTTCGCTCGCTTGCAATTCCGATCCAGAGGATGAGCCGGGTCGGGTGCCCTTGATCGGTCGCGTGGTGACCGAACGAGAATTGAAATCGGCTTCCAAGAAGAGCTCGGGGCTGAGCGAGCAGATCGCGCCGAGACCATCGGGTCGCTCGATGTAAGCGCCGAACCAAGGCGAAGACGCGCGGACCAGATCGAGGAAGCACGCCCTTGCATCACCGCTGAACGACGCTTCGAGGTGGTGCGCGAGGTTGACCTGAAACGCGTCACCGGCGTGGATCAATCCGATGACGCTCGCGGCATCGATCAGGTATTGCGCCTTGCCGGTGCGGCTCGAGAGTTGCCCGATGGAATACCGACCTCCGCCTTCGGCCTGCGCCCAGTTGAGATCGGGGAGCGAATCGATGTCACCAACCGCGGTCCACCGACCGGTCGTGGCGTCGTGCACGAACGCGCCGGGGCACCTGAGGAAACAGGCCGATGGCCAGGCTTCGTCCATGGTCGAGGTCCCGGGGTCCTTCGCGGCAGGCTCGATCAAGGCGCCGGCTTCGTAAGAGACCCAGCCGATCCAGCCTCCGGAGAAGGGGAGAGCAGATGGGCAAGATGCCCCGACCGCCGGTCTGTCGAGCACTGAATCAACCGCGAGCGGATACCCCGAGGCGGATTCTGTAGGCGCCGAGAGGATGGTCCACCTGCTGTGCCGGCTTTCGCTCGCGCCGCTGGTGAGCGCCGCGAGCGGTGTCGAACGGGGCCAGGCGGCGATGACGCACTCAACAGAAGTGCCCGCAGGGATGGCCTTGCCGTGCAGGGGCACAGCCACGGCGGTGTTCTGAAGGTGTACATCGCAGGGGTTGAGCATCGGGGGCATCATAAACACGCACGAAACGCTTGGAGGGGATACACTCCCTTTTCCGCGCTGTTGGGGGCAAACCGCCGGCCACCAGCCCCTTTAACCATCACGATCCTGTCACAAACCGGAGCCATCGAACGCTATGCCACGCCCCAGCGCCACGAAGAAAAGCACGTCCCGCACCTCCAAGAAGAAGAGCGTCAGGAAGTCCGCCAAGAGTGGCGTCACCTCGCGCGTCTCCAAGAAAGCGACGACGCGAAAAACAACCAGGAAGGTCAACCCCAACAAGCTGACCTACAGCTTCGGTGCGACCAGGACCGATGGCGACACCTCGATGCGCGACCTGCTTGGCGGCAAGGGCGCGAACCTCGCCGAGATGACCTCGATCGGCCTCCCGGTCCCCCCGGGGTTTACGATCACCACCGCGACGTGCAAGCGGTTCTACGACGAGGGCAAGAAGCTCCCCAAGGTCCTGCTCGATGAGGTCACCAAGTCGATCGCGAGGATCGAAAAAGAGACCGGCAAGAAGTTCGGCGACATCAGCGACCCCCTGCTCGTCTCGGTCCGCTCCGGTTCGAAAGTCTCGATGCCGGGCATGATGGACACCGTCCTCAACCTGGGGCTGAACGACAAGTCGGTCAAGGGGCTCGCGAAACTCACCGGCGCCGAACGCTTCGCGTGGGACGCTTACCGCAGGCTGATCAACATGTACGGCGACGTTGTGATGGGCGTTGACCACCACCACTTCGAGCACGCGTTCGATCTGATCAAGGCGCGATACAAAGTGAAGCTCGACAACGACGTCCCGGTCGAGGGCATGCGTGAGCTGTGCGAAGATTACAAGGCTGTGTATCGCAAGCACGTCGGCAAGCCGTTCCCGCAGGACCCGTACCGCCAGCTCAAGCTCGCGATCGAGGCGGTCTTCATGAGCTGGAACTCGCCAAAGGCGATCTCGTACCGCCGGATCAACAAGATCCACGGGCTCCCGGGAACCGCGGTGAATGTCCAGTCGATGGTCTTCGGCAACATGGGCGAGGACTCGGGCACCGGAGTCGCGTTCACCAGAAACCCCTCCACCGGCGAGAACAAGTTCTACGGTGAGTTCCTGATCAACGCCCAGGGTGAGGACGTCGTCGCCGGCATCCGCACACCCAAGCCGATCGCAGAGCTGCCCAAGTGGAACAAGCAGATCAACAAGCAGCTGATGGATGTCCGCAAGACGCTCGAGAAGCATTACCGCGATGTCCAGGACATCGAGTTCACGATCGAGCGCGGCACCCTCTACATGCTCCAGACCAGGAACGGCAAACGCACCGGCCCCGCCGCGGTGAAGATCGCTTGCGACATGGTCAAGGAGAAGCTGATCACCCGCGACGAGGCGCTGCTCCGGATCCCCGCGGATGACCTGACCCAACTGCTCCTGCCGAGTTTCGACCCCAAGTCGAAAGCCAAGGCCAACGTGCTGACCAAGGGGCTCCCCGCGTCTCCTGGTGTCGCGGTCGGCAAGCCGGCGTTCACAGCCGACGAGGCGGTGGCTCGCGCCGAAGCCGGCGAGAGCGTGCTGCTGGTGCGCAAGGAAACCTCCCCAGAAGACATCGAGGGCATGAACTCGGCGCAGGGTATCCTGACGAGCACCGGCGGGATGACATCGCACGCGGCGGTTGTCGCGCGGGGCTGGGGCAAGTGCTGTGTCGCTGGCGCCGGCGAGATCGAGATCGATGCCGACCATGGCGAGTTCACGATCAAGGGCCAGCATTACACCCGCGAATCGCTGCTTTCGATCGACGGCGCGACCGGCGAGGTCATCGAGGGCAAGGTCCAGACCATGCCCCCGACGCTCTCCAACGACTACAAGACCCTGATGCGGTGGGCGGATTCCAAGCGGACCCTCAAGGTGCGCACGAACGCCGACACCCCCGATGACGCGAAGCGCGCCAGGGAATTCGGCGCCCAGGGCATCGGCCTGTGCCGGACCGAGCACATGTTCTTCGAAGGCAAGCGCATCGTCGCGATGCGCGAGATGATCCTCGCCGACACCATGAAGGACCGCGAGAAGGCGCTCGTCAAGCTGCTCCCCTTCCAGCGCAAGGACTTCGAGGGCATCTTCACCGCGATGGACACGCTGCCGGTGACGATCAGGCTGCTGGATCCGCCGCTCCACGAATTCCTCCCCCACGGCGAGGCGGCGAAGGTCGAGTTGGCCGAGGTGCTCGGGGTTCCGACCTCGCAGGTGCACCGAAGGGTCAGCATGCTGCACGAGTCCAACCCCATGCTGGGGCACCGCGGTTGCCGTCTCGCGGTGACGTACCCCTCGATCCTGAGGATGCAGGTCCGCGCCATCGTTGAGGCAACGATCAACTGCCTGAACAAGGGCGTCAAGGCGAAGCCCGAGATCATGGTCCCGCTCGTTGGGATCGATAATGAAATCGAGATGCTCCGCGCGCAGATCCTCGAAACCATCAACGATGTCCGCAAGGACAAGGGCTACAAGGGCCGACTGAATATCCCCGTCGGGACGATGATCGAGATCCCCCGCGCGGCGCTGACCGCGGGTGACGTCGCGCAGCACGCCGACTTCTTCAGTTTCGGCACCAACGACCTGACGCAGCTGACTTACGGCTACAGCCGCGATGACATCAACAGCTTCCTCCCCGAATACCTGAAGCAGGGGATCCTCCACAACGACCCGTTCCAGACGCTCGATACGTCGGGTGTCGGCCAGCTTGTCGAGATGGCATGCACCAAGGGCCGGGAGACCTTCCCCAAACTCAAAATCGGCATCTGCGGCGAGCACGGCGGCGACCCTGCGAGCGTTGGGTTCTGCCACAGGGTCGGGATGGAGTACGTCAGCTGCTCTCCCTTCCGCGTGCCCATCGCGAGGCTCGCGGCGGCGCAGGCAACGATCCAGCAGTCGTAAGAGGCGATCGCGGGTTAAAAATCTCGGATTCGTGAAATCTGTTCGGCGTCTTCTGGTATGAATGATGACCTTTCGGTTGCGGGGAACCCCTGCGCAAACTCCACCAGACGAGGAACCATCCGATGCACCGACGCCTTGCTCCCTGGATCGCCGCTCTCACGCTTATGACGCTGCCGATTCATGCCGCTCTTGGCGCCGAATCCGCCTCATCGTTCACGACACCGGAGGCCGCGTTCGAGGCGCTCAGCAGCGAGGACAACCTGACCGAAGAGCGGATCAGCGAAGCCGGCGTAATCATGGACCGCGCGGTCAAGCGATCACCAAAGAACGGTCGCTGGATCATGGGCCGGTCGCTGGTCGAGACGTACCAGGGCGACCCCGAAGAGGCGTACGCGCTCGCGAAGAAGGCGCTCAAGCTGGCGCCGGATGATGCGATGGTGCAGTACCACTTCGGCAACGCCGCCTTCGACAACATCGGCAACGTCTCGTTCATCAACAAGGGCGCCGTCGCGAAGAAGGGCAAGAAAGCGTACGAGCGAGCGATCGAATTGGATCCGACCATGATCGATCCGCAGGTGGGCCTGGCGCAGTACTACCTGTTCGCGCCGAGCATCGCCGGCGGGAGTGTCAAGAAAGCCCGCGAGTACGCGAATTCAATAAAAGCGATCGAGGGCGGCGCCAGCGAGGGCGCGGCGCTGCTGATGCAGATCGAGGGCAAGGAGCAGAACTGGGAAGCGTTCGCTGAGGCTTCAGAGGAAGCAATCGCGCTCTCCGAAAGCGAAGCGGAGCGTCAGGAAGTCCGGTTCCAGCTCGCGTTTATTCAGGCGTTCCAGGCGGTAAAAACCGCCGACGCGCTGCTTACGATCGAAGACATCCGTCAGTCTGAAATCCCCGAGGACAAGCTCGACACGCTCAATTACCTCCACGGCTACTGCCTGCTCGCGGAAGGCGATACCACAGGCGCGATCGAGCGGTTCGAAGAAACACTCCGGATCAACGCGGATGCGCAGAACACGCGGCACCTGCTCGCAGGGTGCTACGAAGGATCAGGAAAACCGCTGCTTGCGGCGAAGCACTACGAAGAATTCGCCAAGCGGTTCAGCGATGACGACCGCGCCAAGGACGCGAAGAAGAGGGCGAAGAAGCTTCGGAAGCAAGCATCGAAGAACGGCTGACGAGGATCGGCTGACGTTGTTCAAGCCGATGGCTTGCGCAGCACCGCCGCGTTGAAGGGCCGGCCTTCCCTGCGGTACTTGCGTTCAAAGTTGGACCCGACCAGTTCGCCCGATTTCCCGGCGTGGTGTTCCTTGGTGAAGGGCTCGCGGTCGAACCGGACGCCTTTCTTGTCCGGCGCACACCAGCGGTCGAAGTGTTTTTCCATCCACGCCCAGTAGTCCATGTGATCCGTCACGATGCGAAGCTCACCACCGGGTTTGATGATCCGGTGCGCCTGCTCCATGAACGAGTCCTGGATCATCCGGCGTTTGTGGTGCCTCGACTTGGGCCAGGGGTCAGGGAAGTACAGGTGCAGCACATCGACAATCGCGCTGGGCACTCGAAACTGCACGAACGCGCTCGCGTCCGTGTTGAGGACCTTCACGTTGCGGATCCCGTGGCGGCGGATGCGGTCGGCGGTGTACTCGTAGAATTCGTAGGCGTACTCGATGCCGAGAAAGTTGGTCGACGTCTGCTCCCCGGCGGTCTGCACGAGGAAGGCGCCCTTCCCGGAGCCGATCTCCAGTTCGAACCGGTGCTCGGGGTTGGCGAACCAGCCCCTGATGTCGATCCATGCGGATTGGGGGTCCTCGAGCATGGAATCGGGCATCGGCGGCAGGTCGGCGGCTACCAGCCCGACCCCCGAAACATCCAGATCGCGTCCTCTTGCTAGTCCGAAGCTCATGCGAGGAATGTAGGCGTGCGGATCGATCCCGTCTCATTGAGGTCTGAGGGGGGCTTCAACGGAAAGTCGCCACCCGATTGGGCATAACGGTTTTGGACGTGACCCGCTGGGCCGATATCCACCATGACCAGTTGGAAGAACACCGATAGCCCCTGCGAGCATGTCATGATCAACGACTACACCAGCATCTCCGGCAACGGCCGGATCTCCGATCGCCTGTTGACGTTTGTCGAGTCCCAACTCGACCGGGATCGCTACCAGGAACAGCACTGGGAAGGCACGTTCGGGGAGTACCTCGATCTCGTCCAAGGCCACCCGGCGGTGATCCGCAACGCGTACCAGCGCATCTACGACATGATCCTCTCGCACGGCTGGGAGAAGATCCGCCGGTTCAAGCAGGACATCGTCCGCTACCACTTCTTCTCCGATCCCTTCGAGGATGGCGCGGACGGGATCTTCGGGCTCGATGATCCGCTGATGCGCCTCGTCGATGTCTTCCGGTCCGCTGCGGAGGGTTACGGCACCGACAAGCGGATCCTGCTGTTGCACGGGCCGGTCGGGTCCAGCAAATCAACCGTCGCCAGGCTGCTCAAGAAGGGTCTCGAGCGGTACTCGAAGACCGACGAGGGTGCGCTGTACAGCTACACCTGGATGCTTGACGAGCACGCCGGGCCGACCTCGATGGACCACGAGTTCCAGTGCCCGATGCACGAGGAGCCGCTGCTGCTGATCCCGGATGAAGCCAAAGACGCGGTGCTCGAATCGCTCAACGAGGTGTACGCCGAGAACAACGGTCGGGGAAAACTGAAACTCAAGGGTGAACTCAACCCGTTCTGCCGAAAGGTGCTCTCGGATCTGCTGCACCACTACGACGGCGACTGGACGCAGGCGATGCGGCACATCAAGGTGCGCCGGATCATCCTGTCTGAGAAGGACCGCGTCGGGATCGGGACGTTCCAGCCCAAGGACGAGAAGAACCAGGACTCTACGGAACTCACCGGCGACATCAACTACCGCAAGATCGCGCTGTACGGGTCGGATTCGGATCCGCGCGCGTTCAACTTCGACGGCGAATTGAACGTCGGCAACCGCGGCATCTGCGAGTTCATCGAGGTGCTCAAGCTCGATGTCGCGTTCCTGTACGACCTGCTCGGCGCGACGCAGGAGCACATGATCAAGCCGAAGAAATTCGCGCAGACCTCGATCGACGAGGTCATCCTGGGGCACACCAACGAGCCGGAATACAAACGCCTGCAATCGAACGAACTGATGGATGCGTTCCGCGACCGGAC
>JAJDDA010000144.1 GCA_029260535.1 Phycisphaerales bacterium
CGGCGACGATCTTCCCGAAGACGATGACGTACCGCCTCTGGTGCGCGAGCGCCTCGGACTGTGCGTAGGTGATGTCCGCGACAACAGTCCGGACGGCGGTCTGCCCTCGCAGCGCGCCGACCTGGCTCATCGAGGGGATCACCATCGCTCCGGCGATTCCCATCACCGTAACGACGATCAGCAGCTCAACGAGCGTGAACGCGCGCACCGCGGGGTTCAGATTGGATTGCTTCAGAAAACGCATGCGTTAATCTCCGGCTCCCCCCGCCGGCATCCGGACCACGTCCACGTTGATCGTCCCACCGAGTGACGCGTTGATTTCGTTTAGTTGACCGTTGAGGCGACGCAACTCAATGAGCATCTCCTGACGCTGCGCCGCGGGGTTGATCTGCCCGGAGCCGGTCGAGGTGCGGTTGCCCGCGGCCTGTGCCTGGGAAGGCGCCGGGGTCCCGATGACCAGATCGAATGCGATCACAGCCAGCAGGCAGGCGACCACCGTCATGATGGTGTTGAGGTAGGAACGCTCTCGGTTCGGGTTGTCTGTCGTTGCGTTGCGCATCGATATCCGCCTTCAAAGGTCGCCTGCGACTACCTGCCCTGGAATGCGGGCAGCGTGATCGCGAGCACGGTTTCCTCTGTGGCATCGGATATTTCAGGCGCCCAAGTCAGTCCGAGTCGGACCGTCGCCGACCCACCCGCTTCGGGGGACCGGCTGACCCGCAGTTCCGTCACACCCGTTGCGATCACACTCGCGATCGCTCCGGGTGTGGTCCGCCAGGCGGAGAGCGGATCGTCCGTATAAGTCAGGTAGTTCGGCGCCGGCGCGTCGGGAGGACCGTCGGGCGCTGTGAAGACCATGAGCGTCTGGAGCAACCCGTTGTGACCGACCGACATGATCTCGGTGAGGTTCACCGCGCCGATGTCGTCGGCGTCCGCCTGCCAGAGCGAGATCGACGACGAGCCGCCCCCGGTCATCGCGTCGTGCTCACCGATGATCGCTTTGCACGACGCGAACATCGCGACCATGCCCTCGATCAGGGCGCGCTGGTCGGGATCCTCCGGCATCCCCGATTCAACGATGACGATCGATTGCGGCGCCTGCTCAACGCCGTCGTCGGCCATGAGCATCATGGGGCCAAAGGCCACCCCGGCGCCGGTGACGGCGGTCCCGGCCATCAGGGTGAAGGCCTGCTCCGCTCTTGGCATCGATTTGAATGCCTTGAGCCCCTTTGCTATCCAGTTGGCTTGAGCTGCGCTCACGGGGTCCTTCCCGAAGTCTGACGGTCGGCATCCTTGCCGACTGTTGGATGATTCAAAGAAACAGAGCCGGACCCTCTCCTCGACGGTCCGGCCCTGTGTTCAATTCGATTCAGATGATCACGCCGTGGTGATTGCTTCGAGTGCCTTCTTCAGGTCAGAAGGGGGCGAGATCGACGTAGGCCGGGCTGGTCTCGTTGGCCAGCTGATTGGTCTCGTGATTGAAACCATTGGCGAACACTTCACCGGTGGCGGGGTCGTACGCCCAACCAGCGGCCGCGCCGGTAGTGGCGGGTGAAGCGGTCCATGTGTTGACAACGTTTGAGCTACGGGTGTAGCCGTTGTTGGGCTCATCCTTGAGGAAGTCATCCTCGACGAGAACACCCCAACCGTTATGACCAGCGGCGGTTGCGACAAACATGGGATCGGCGGTATCAGCGTGAGGAAGCGTGCCAGCGTTCTGAACGCGGTAGAGCTCGACCTGGCTGTTGACGGTCTGGAGCTGGCTAGCGAGCGCGCCCTTGATGGCGTCCTGCGAAGCGTTGGTGAATTGCGGGACGACGATCGCGGCGAGGATCCCGAGGATCACGACCACGATAAGGATTTCGACGAGCGTGAAGCCCTTTGCGATACGTTGATTCATTGCTGTTCCTCCTGAAGGCATTGGCGCCTGTTCAGCCTGAGTTGGATGAATTGACGCCGCCAATCCGAGTGCCGGACGCCTGCCTTCCCTGTGAAGGCACACAACACATCGACCGCCCCGGTGGATTCCTTGATGGCAGTATGGAAATCGGAGCATCGCTCGACCTGACGAAACGGAACAGGCGGCGCAGGCGACAGGCCGGCCCAATACGCACCGCGATTGAGCGGAAAGAACGCGGTGCGGACCAACCCGACGGGCGCATAAAAAAACCGGGGATGGTCCCCGGTTGTTCTCAATTATTTTCGATATCCGGACTCAATTGCCGCCGAGGATCAGCGGGACGAGCCGGTTCTCGGGCAGATTGAGCGAGCCGATCAGCGCCGCTGCCGCGGTTGCTTCACCCCCACTGCCGTTGCCGGCGAGATCAACAACCCAGCGGACCTGCCGCTCGTCGAGCATGTCGCCGAACCGCTTGGCGGAATCGGCGACCTTCTCAAGGAGTTCGATACGCTCAGAGCCCTCCGCGTTCATCGCGGAATCCATCAGGGCGACCTGCACCCTCGTCTGCTGGATCCGCGAGAGCACGTCAGCAACCAGCGTGCGGATCTCACCCTCCGTCTCGGAGAGAGCCGCCATCAGCGGGAGCGCGGCGTCGGCGATGTTGTACGCCTCGGAACCACCAACCGCGATGTCGTGCAGCGTCCGGAGCGTCGCCTTCGCGTAGTCATGCGCCTCCGCGTCGGAAACAGGATCACCGAGAGCGCTCGTCGCGAGCACCGCGACCGTCGAGGCGATCGAATCGGTGCTGATCCCCTCGCGGCGGATCTCGATCAGCGGCTCACGCTCGAAACGCGGGATCAGGTCGTTGTACGCGGCAAACGGGAGGACCGCGACGATCGGTGTCGCCTGGAGGCGGGAGTTGCTCCGGGCCTCGGCGATCGCGCTGAGCAGCGCCTCACCGGAACCATCGATCAGGATCATGTCGACGCCGGGAGCATTGGTGATGGTCTGGCTCGCGCTCGAGAGCGAGTCGGATGTCGCGAGCGGCTCGAACCCGGTGTTGCGGAGCACGTCGGCGAGCTCGTTGGCGCGGTCGGAATCACGGGTGATCACGATGCCGTAGCGGTTGGCGGCGTTGCGCACCGCGGACGCGAGGATCGGGGTCACCCGATCGGAGCCTCGGAAGGCCTCGCTTGGGTTCGCGCCACCGAGGGCGAGCGCCGCTTCAAGCTGCACCCTGCGATCTGGGTAACCCAGCGCATCGAGCAGCGGCTTGCGTTCGCCAAGGCCGCGCCAGAGGCCAGAGCCGCCGGCGCTCTCATTGAGAGCAGCGATCGCACGCCGCGCGACCGGGGTGTTGAACTCGGTCAGCGCGTTGTCGAGGACGTTCTGCATCACGCGAGGCCCTGCGGCAACGGCGTAGTAATCGGCGCTGCGGCGATCGGCGCCCCACATCGGGTTGGCCCAGCCATCGGGCTGTTCCAATTCGCGGGAGATATTCGCGGCAACCCAGAGTTCCAGCGCACTATCGCTGTCCGGGTTCAGCGCCAGCGCGGTCTCGGACAATTCCATCGTCCGCATCTCGTCAAAGACCGGGGTGCGGATACCGGTCGCGACCAACCCGCTCTGCGGCTGGTACGACCAGACCAGCTGAAAATCCTCATCAGGGAACCGGGTGAGGCTCCTGGCGTTGTTCGCGTAGGCCTTCGCGAGATCGAGATAGAGGTCCGCGATCTCGAGGTCGCTCCCTGCCTGAATCCCCCATTTACTCAGCGTGCGGAGAGCCGCGGCACGGACAGCGCCGGTGGTCGTGTTCGCAGCGAGCTGCGCCACGAATGGTGAAGCGACAACGACACCACCTGATTCGTGCTTGATCTGTTCAAGGATCAGCAGCAGCTGCTCCTGTGTGACAGGGTCAACTCCCTCAAGCGCAGCACAAAGCGGCATCACCGCGTCGGGCCCCATATCAACGAGCAGCTTGCGGACATGCCCCTCGAGCACCGGGTTCGGCCTCGCGATGAGCACCTCAAGAAGTTGCGGGGCGCCGTACTCCCTCGCGAAAGCCAGGCGTTCGCGGGCGAGCATCCTCGCGCGGGGGTTGTCATCGAGGAAGTCGATGTTGCGGGCTATCTCGTTCGGGTTCCGGGCGCGGTCGAGCCGGCCCTGATTGAACAAATTGTTCAGCTCCGCGGCGACGCCTTCGAGCGAGCCGACGACCATCGCCTTGCGGACGGCATCATCGAATCGCTGCGCGGCTCTCGGCGAATCCTCAACGAGACCCACGAAATCGATCGGGGTCAGGCCCCGCTTCAGGATCGCGTTGGCGTAGGACTCTGCCAGTTCGTCGTTGCGGATCAGGACGAAGTGGAGGAAGTCGTTCAGGAGAGTTTCGGTCGTCAGTTCGCCGACGTCGTCCTGCTGCGCATAAACCACGGCAGGGGAAACGTACATCGCGGCGCCCAAAGCGAGGGCGAGGCCCATCGTAAGGATCGCGGTGCGCGACCTCTTGGCGCTGGGACGGGACTGGTGATCTCGGGCTGCTCTGACCACGCGTAACTCCTCGGCTCTGCAGCGATTGCTGCGGAGAATCAGTCAAATAAGGATGCTCGCCGCGTAGTGGGTACACCGACCACGCGGCACTCGACGGAACTGTACGCCCATGACGGACCATCGGATCCACCCGGGACACGCCGCACTCTACCGAGGAGGCCCCCCAATCGCCAATCTCAGCCTGAGATAAGGGGTCCGCGAGGCCGATGATCAACGCTCGCCCCATCGGATTCGATGAGGCGCCGCGAAGGCTCTCGGACCGTGACCATGCGAGGTCCGGGAACGGAATCGACGCTGACAGGACCGAGGCTTCCAGTTGAGGTCCGCATACCGCAATTTCCGCGCTCCTCGTTCCAGGGGCGTCAAGCCGGGCAATCGGAACGCCGACTGACACTTGGATTGAGGCCCGGTCGGAGGAGATCGGCCCAGTTACAGCGCGAGGTGGACGAGTCATGCGTACCGACAAAGAAGTTCTGACAACCGGTGAGGTCGCCAAGATTTGCAACGTGGCGCCGCGAACGGTCAGCAAGTGGTTCGATTCCGGCCAGCTCAGCGGCTACCGGATCCCGGGCTCCAAGGACCGCCGCATCCCCATGGCCCAACTCATCCGGTTCATGAAAGAGCACAACATCCCGATGGACGGTCTCACGACCGGACAGACGAGGGTGCTTGTGGTTGATGATGACCCCGAGGTTGTCAATGTCCTCCGCAAGCTGCTCGGCGAGCAGACCAATTACGAGGTCGAGACCGCGGTCGACGGCTTCGAAGCCGGCATGCACTGCCAGCGGTTCAAGCCGCACGTGCTGCTGCTCGACATCCACCTGGGTGACGGCGACGGTCGCAGGGTTGCGGACCTCGTCCGCACGAGCGACGACCTGCAGATCACCCGCATCATCGCGATGAGCGGCAAGCTCACCGACGGCCAGG